>CAZGZD010000009.1:0-34005 GCA_964530005.1 uncultured Gammaproteobacteria bacterium | reverse complement strand
AGATATGTCTACAGCGCTAAGGCGCGAAGCTGAGGTGAAGAAATGGAAAAAAGCGCAGAAAGAAGAATTAATAGTAAAATAGATAAATAATATGGACGACAAACCTCGGTGCCAGAGTTGCGGGATGCCGCTTGGATATTTCACCACGGCAGATGGAGCGCGTGCACATAATTATGGTACAAATAGCGACGGATCCGAAAATCACGAGTATTGTAAATTTTGTTTCCAAAAGGGCAAGTTTGTTGAAGAAAATTTAACATTGAGTGATATGATCGATAAGTCTGTCGGATTCATGACAAGCGAGTTTAAGATGTCTGAGGAGAAGGCGCGCAGCCTATCGCAGCAGGTAATACCGAATCTCAAGCGGTGGACAAATTAGAGATCTGCTTTTCTACACTCTCTGGGAAATTTATTTTTGGTACAATATCTCCCGTATTTATTTAGTCAATTGACAGATGAAGAAAGTAAACTTCAAAAATATCACGGCCGTAAATCGCCTCTACGAGGCGACGCTCAAACCTCGACACACTCCTCTTGCGCGCATTTTTTACTTTATATGGATTCCGGTTGGATCAGTATTCTTGCTTTACACAGGATTTGCCGAGCCCTGGCACAAGCAGCTTTTTGGCTACCTTCTAGCACAGGGAGTATCAAGTTTCGTTGTCCTCTACATTCTTACTCCGCTTATCTTTGCAATCCGCGCGATAATCGTCGTGGAGATCATATCGTATCTATATCATCGCTTTTTCCAGCACCTGGGTATGCTGACTCGTCGGGCTGCTCTCATTCGTCGCAACCAAAAATTCCATTGGATACACCACATGATTTTCTATCCTATCGGACGACTGTACAGGCGTAAGGCAAAATACACAGTGGCTGAGCCTGGATTTCCCATAAGCTGGGCGATTCCAACTCTTGGCGGTATGGGGCTATTTGTATTCATAAATGGATTTAATCTCGGTACTGTCGTATTTCTTGTCACAGTGTATCTCTACGTGAAGCTTATCGATCTTATTCATCACAGATTCCACCAGACAGATCACAGTTGGGTACATAATCCATACTTCAATATGCTTGAGAATATCCATATTTTGCATCACTGGGATCAGGGAGCCAATTACACGATCACCAATCCTGTAATGGATATGCTTTTTGGCACATACTTGAGTCCAGCTCGTAACAAGCGTGAGATAGGGGAGTCGCTTGACGATCATGAGCTTACTCGCTCAGATATCATCAACTGGAGGTATCTACTTGTCAACGCCACGCCTGCCGAGTACGCAGCATTCATATCAGCAGCCCGGAAATACCCAGGTGGTCTTCGTAAAGTGGATAGGCTTCTCGCACTTCTTAAGATTCGCTATAGTTCAAAGCATGACGCGCAAGCAGCTGATCTTTACGAACGAGCTCGCCAGTGTCTGGCAAAGATTAATACCGTGCATTCAAAAGGTATACTGAGGAGATTTTCACCACTTCCTTTCAAAAAAAAGTAACACGACTTGCATTGATATATATGCAATGTTACAATCACAAAAGATGATAATTTACTCTGTAAAAGTTAGTTTAGAATTATCGATGATGCGCTCCCTTAATTGGGAGGTGATTGTATAACCAAATCTAAAAATACAAAATCTAGCCTCCCAGAAACGGGGGGTTTTTTTTATACATAAATATGCCAGTTATTATCAAAAAAGATCTTCCAAGCTACAGTGCCCTTGAGAAAAAGGGAGTGTTTGTTATGGACGCAGATCGGGCCAAGACACAGGATATTCGCCCCTTGCGGATCGGGATTCTAAATCTTATGCCCGATAAGAAAACGACAGAGACGCAGCTTTTGCGAATGATCGGCTCTACTCCCCTGCAGATTGAGCCAATTCTGATTCGAACAGCGACATATACACCCAAAAATACATCTGCTCGCCACCTTGAAGCTTTCTACGATACATTTGAAAATGTAAAAAAATCAGGTCTTGATTGTCTACTCATTACTGGCGCTCCTATTGAGACACTTTCATTTGAGGAGGTCTTTTACTGGTCTGAGCTTGTTGAGATTATGAAGTGGGCAAGTGCGCATGTAGCCTCGACTCTTCACCTCTGTTGGGCGGCGCAAGCTGGGCTTTACTATCATTATGGAATCCCCAAATATCCGCTTAAGCGTAAGCTCTTTGGTGTATACAAACACTTTCACGGTAAGCGTGGAGAATTCCTACTTACAGGACTTGATGATGAGTTTTGGGTTGCTCATTCTCGCCACACTGAGGTAAGGCGCGTTGATTTAGCCAAGATTAAAGATCTCCAAATTCTTATCGACTCCAAGGAGGCTGGTCCGCATCTTATCGCCAATAAAAGCAAAAGTCTGATATTTATGATCGGTCACCCAGAATATGATAGAGATACACTGGCCGCTGAGTACTTCCGAGACCTGAAAAAGGGTAAGGCAATCGCAATCCCCAAGAATTATTTTCCCGGAGGTAATCCAGACAAGACGCCGATTCTCTCTTGGCGGGCAAATGCGGAGATGTTTTATCGTAACTGGATTAATTTTGTCTACCAGACAACTCCATATGATCTTATCACGCGGGAGTTTAATCTTAAGTCATATTAAAAGGCTATTAACTACTTGACGAAAAAAAATAACTATCGATTATAATAGTCGCAGACTAGTAATTGTTTTTTTATTTCTTAAAGGAGGTGAAAGTATAATATGAATTTTTTACAAAGATTTGTGTGGTTTACACTTTCAACTGTTGCGACTTTCTATATCGCCACACTGATATTCCCAAAAAACTTAGTATTTGGCAATGCCATCTTTCCTCAACTCCAGGCTATAGTGAATACATCGGTGATTGTCGGGCTCGCTGCGGCACTTGTTGGAGAATTTGGTCGTACGCGTAAATATCCAATGAAGACATGGTTTATCATCTATTGGATTGTAAATGCTGGAGTGATCTATATATTGGCTCGTACTCCTATATCTTTAATTTCGGCAATTGGGATATCAGCCTTTTGGGTGTCGATTATATTGGGGGGGGTTGTGAACTATGCTCAGTACGGTACATTCCGCGCCTTGACTGTGAAGAAAAAGAAATAAATTTTAGAGTAAGGTTTTTGGTGGTGGAATTTCCACTGAAGTAATAAATCTAGGGTGAGCTGTAACCATAATTTGATTATTGCGTAATGGTACGTGAATCGTTTTAATTCCACTTCCATGCTTAAGCCTTATTGGTTGGCCATCTATTTGTCTAGCTTTTAGCTGATTTGCATAACTGGGTTTTCCAACTTTATCATCAAAATATTTCTTATCAATATATCGAACTGGAAAAGAATCAGTAGCAATAGGGAGAGCCACTGGACGTTCTAATTCTTGCAGTCTTGCATACTCAGCTTCACTTGGAATGACTAATCCCATATCTCTAAAAAGAATTACAAATTTATCTTCAATGAGAAGAGGCGTGCCCATTGGTAAAAAGGGAGTTTCTCCTGAAGGCAACGGCTCAACAAGAGGCTTAATATCGGGAACTCTAGGCATAACTGTTACTCTTTCTTGTGGAGGAGATATTAGATCAACGCCACCTATTAAATTTAATACCCCTTGAGGTGGAGGTCCAACAGGGCGCGGCGGTCCTTCATGATCACCTGGCATACGACATAATAATAGCATATTAGTTGTCAAGTGGGTCTTTGTTATAATTATCAGCATGCGATTGCGCAACCGAGTTTTACTTAGTTTATTTGCTGCTACAATTTTCTATATCGCGATCAGCCTTACTGCTGGTTATCAAAAAAATACTCCTGTCGAAAAACCAACAACTTCAACACGTACAAATAGCAACCAACCCACAGGATCTTTGGATTTTCCAACATCTATTCCCACACTGCCACCACCTACTCCGACTCCTATTCCGCGTACAATACCCGAGGATGAGCTGATTGAAGCTATAAATATATTCCGCAAGGCCAATGGAAGATCTCAGCTTGCCAGACATGATGGTCTATGTACTGAGTCTCGAAAAAGAGTCCAAGATCTACTCACTCTTGCAGAGCAAAATCACAAGATCATACTTAATCACGATGGATTTGAACAAGATGTTAAAAGTGGTCGTCTTACCGAACTTACAGGCAAGTACTCATTTGGTGAAAATATCGCAGCCGCACATTGCCTCAGGCCATCTGACCAAGTCGTAGTAAACGTCACCACAGGAGTACAGCTTGTGGAGTGGTGTTTTGCTTCCTCCACCGGACACCGCGACGATCTTTTGAATCCAGAGTGGACTGATGTATGCTCATCAGGCCAGTATCCAATATATGTCGAGAATTTCGCCAAATAGACGCTTTTAGTTAAGACTTGATACTATATAGGTTAGATATGTAGCAAAAGCAACCCAGGCTGCATAAGGGACAAGAAGAAGAGATGCAGCGCGCGATATCTGCCAGCAAAGCGCACTTATTATCACGACAGATAATCCAAGCATAGCAGCCTCATACACGGCCATATCAATTAAATGGAGATTGAAAAAGAGCAGGCTCCAGGTCACATTCAACATTGCATTTACTGCAAAAAAAGACATTATTATTTTTTTCCGCATTTTCTTTTCTGTTCGTTTATTAAAGATAATCAGCGCAGATATTGTTGCGAGTATATAGAGTATTGTCCAGACAATGCCGATTGTCGTGCCTGGTGGTGTCCATGAAGGTAGCCTTAAGCCGCTATACCAGCCTTCAAGTCCACCGCTTGTTGCCCATCCACCCAAAAGGGCCGTGAGAATGGTGACAGATGGAATAATTAAGTAATTTCTTTTCATAATCTGTCTTCATTATAGTACGAAATATACTCAGGATATCAGGGCTGCGCGCCAGCGTCTGTGGCGTACTATAAAAGCACTGAGTGCGAGTGTAAGAATCAAAGATAGTATGAAAAATACAAGTCTGTGAACATGAGCATAGAGAATACTTGCAAAAAGGGGAGAGATTGCTGAAGCACCGGCAAGGATGGACTCGTCAATGCCTGTCACTTCTCCTTGTTGGCTACGATCAACATTAGTTGTCAGGAGAGTCCTGAAGGTAGGCATACTACACGAGATACCAAGATTGATGACATATGCATTTAGGATAAAAGCGGGTAGATTACCCACAAAAATAAGTCCAGGGAGTCCAATGATGATGAGACCAAGTCCGATTACAAATGTTTTCATATTTCCATATCTCCTTGCAAGCCGTGGTGAGATCACGACTTGATTAAATATCAAGAAGCTTCCGATGAACAGGAATAGTAGCCCTAATTCTTTCGGATTGAGGCCGAATGAATTGCGCACATATAGCACAAGTATGGATGTATACGACATAAATACAAACGTGAAGAAAGCGCGCATAAAGAAGAGATTCAGCACATATTTATTGTGGGTGTATTTACGTATTCGCCTTATAAGATTGATTTCTTTATGGAAAGCAAACCCAAGGTCTTTCACACGATTTTTTGGTTCAAGTGATTCTGGCATAAAAAAATATATATAAATGAGTGTGCCGCATGATATTGCAGCAGCAAGCAGCACTGTGCCCAGGTATTCATACTGAGTTGAGCCAGTAAGCCCACCAAGTGCCGGGCCAACAAGTAGCCCAACTCCCAAGACTCCGCCCATAAGTCCAAATACTTTAGTTTTCTCCTCAGGAGTCGTGATATCTGAGGCAAAGGCTACGGCTACTGAGTTATTCCCACCAGTAATTCCATCAATCACCCGTGCAAAAAGGATGATCACCATTGGAAGAGGCAGAATCCACAGTTGGTAGTTCGGCGCAAAATACGCAAGGGCGAATATAAGCCACCCAATCAGCGTCCCGATAAAGCTGATTAATATAATTGGACGACGTCCGTAGCGATCGCTGAATGCTCCAAGTACAGGTGCTCCCAGAAATTGGAATATGGAGTAGATTGATAGAAGCACTCCGAACATAATCGGCCCACCGCCATACTTTTCAACCACAAAGGGAAAGACAGGAATAAAGAGAGAGAATCCAAGGGTGTTGACGAATGTAAGCAATACGACCGGCAATACTTTTTTCATATTCTTCTAATGTATTACTATACAAGAAAATGAAAGTTTTTTACAGGGTTAAGATTATGTGGTTGGAGCGCCTGTAAGAATTTGCGGGGGAATGCCAAAATGCTCAAATGCCCTCTTCAACCTATCATCACTAAGTTGTTTTCTTAAAGCATCTGGATGAGTCAGACTTGCTGAGCTTATTTTTACGGAAAGATCCTCTAGTGAAATAAGTACTCTATTTCCTTCTTTCTCATCAGGAACCCAAGTTTGAGCAGGAGCTACGGCGCTGAGTTCAAAGTGACCGGTAGGAAATGTGCTCATTGAAATGCAGGCTATTCTTCTTCCTGGGTTTTCACCTACATCCATAATATCAGTATATTCAAATGGAACTTTTTCATGATTTCCTGGTTCAGGATGGGCAAACACTAGTTGCACTAGTTGATCTTTAGCACCATAGCTTATTCTATGACCTGGAGCGTTATCTTTAGTTATCACAGGCTCTCCTCCTTTTGCATACATGTTATTCACATGGCTATGAACAGCGACTTGAAATCGCCACGCAAATATAGCTGCCGTAAGTAGTAATTCTGCCTCGGGATTCCCACTTCTTCGTTCTGCCATAGGGGAGATTTTATCTTATAGCCTACTAAAAAGCAATATATTTGTCATTTGAAATAGTGTATATAGGAAGTTGGTGTGTGGCCAAAGCACTAAAAATGGTAGACTTTTTGTATGGGAGTTAATCGGATTCAGGCTTCAAAATCACTAGTTAGTATTAGGACACAGGTAGAGAATATCCGTGAATATGCCGATTTTGCTCAGAACACAATAGTTCGCAATAGTGCGGTTCCCAGTAATTTGCGCGTGGAAGTCGCTAATGTATTTGGGCAGACTGTTCAGACGATTGATTCGGAGATTGAGACTGAATTGAAGCGGATTGAGTATATTCTTGGATTTGCCGATAAGTTCGACTCTGAAGGAGATAAAATCTCCTTTGAGGATTCAGTCTATAGTATTAAAGAACACTTGCTTGAGGGGATAGAGGCTATTCGTCAGTTCATACATTCTCTTAAAAAGCGTGCGGGAGCGACGCATGATAGGACTGAGACAGTGGTATATGTATTTTGTACTGAGAAGGCTGCGCATATTTTTGAGTGCCACAACAGTATTCTGAAAGAACTTAGTGTGGTTGAGAGATTCCAAAAAGATACTAATAGACAAGAAGCCCTTCGCAATGCAATTTCCTGATATGTCGCTTGTGGAATTGCCAGTTTTTAAGTACAATATAGCCTCATGAAAAAGCATATCACGACATTGCCCAATGGACTCCGAGTCCTTGTTGTCGATACAGAAGCATTTCCTTCCCTCACGACCCTTCTTTTGGTTGGGGCAGGATCCCGCTATGAGAATACTGGCAACAATGGAGTCGCTCACTTCTTTGAACACATGGCATTTAAGGGTAGCAAAAAGTATCCTACATCTCAAATAATCGCATCCACAATTGATGGATTGGGCGGATACTTCAATGCGTTTACCTCTAAAGACCATACCGGTTATTGGATAAAAGCGCCGAGTGAAGATTTTGACCAGGTTCTGGATGTCATCTCCGACATGGTGCTCAACCCGCTTCTCAATAGTGAGGAAATCGAGCGAGAGAAAGGGGTCATTCGAGAGGAGATCAATATGTACGAAGATACACCTATGCGCAAGGTAGGGGAGATTTTTGAAGAGCTTTTATATCCAGATGATCCGCTTGGATTTCATATTGCAGGTAGCAAAGATGGTGTCTCTTCATTTACAAGAGATACGTTCGTGGAATATATAGATAGATTATATCATCCAAGCAATGCAGTGCTTGTCGTGGCAGGAGGACTTGGGGGGCGTATAGATGACTATCAAAAAATAATTTCAGAAAAGCTTGCTGGTTGGAAACCAGGTGAATTTGACCACATTACACCTGTGCGCGAAAAGCAATCAAAGCCTCAGATCCTACTCAAGTATAAAAAGACAGAACAGGCTCATTTTTGTCTTGGATTCCGAGCACTACCTTTTACCAGTGACAAAAAGTATGTGATGAGTCTACTCGCTGCTCTTTTGGGTGGGGGTATGTCGTCTCGTCTTTTTATGGAAGTCCGAGAAAAGAGGGGGCTTTGCTATTATATAGGCACATCGGGCGAATATTATCATGATGTAGGGAGTTTTGTCACACAGGCTGGAGTGACGATTGAGCTTGCAAAAGTCCAAGAGGCTGTACGAGTCACGCTTAGCGAGCACAAAAAAGTCGCAAGTGGCGATATTGAAGATGAGGAGTTGGTGCGAGCAAAAGAGCTCCTTAAGGGTCGATTACTACTCTCTCTTGAAGACTCGTTTAAGGTGGCATCATTTTTTGGCACGAAGCAAATTCTTGAAAATACCTATATAGAACCCGAAGAAGTAATCCGTAAGATTGAAAAAGTATCCAAAGACGACATAGTTGAGCTTGCACGTCGTATATTTACTCCCAGTGCTCTAAATTTTGCTATGATCGGTCCCTTTGACAAAGAGAGCGACTTCGAAGATATAGTCAAGATCTAAGGTGCTATACTCATAGCTAATGACAATATTCGACATCACTCTTTTTCCGCAACATCTTCTCATTGTTTTTCTTTTTATATTGGGCACGAGCATTGGGTCATTTCTCAATGTGTTAATTGATAGGCTGCCTCAAGAAAAAAGCCTCTTGGGTAGGTCAAAGTGTGACTTCTGCCACACGCAACTTCAGCCTCTCGATCTTGTCCCAGTTATTTCATATATTGGGCTTAAGGGCTATAGTCGTTGCTGTCGTAAAAAACTCTCAATCCAATACCCATTGATTGAGTGCGCCACAGGCTTACTTTTTGTATTTTTTGGACTGTATGAGTTTTCATTTTCACTTGGAGTAAGATTTGCCGTGATAGCTATACTTTGCACGTTCGTCGTTATTATAGTTGCAGATTTTAAATATCATATAATTCCAGATTCAATGCAGATTGCTTTTTTTGTATTCTCACTTGTATTCCTTATCCTTTCGCAGTCTTTGCCTAATCTGAATAGTCTCTATTTACATTTAGTCTGGGGAGTCAGTGTGATGATCCCGATTCTTATTCTATTTTTAATCACACGTGGACGTGGAATGGGCTTTGGAGATGTTAAGCTGGCCTTTACAATGGGTTTTTTACTGGGATTTATAGATGGACTGTTGGCTTTGTATATTGGATTTATCACAGGAGCTGTAGTCGGAATAGTTCTGTTATTATCAAGGCAGAAACGCCTCAAAAGTAAAATCGCATTTGGGCCTTTTTTGATTCTGGGAACATTAGTTATGTTTTTTTTCGCCCCAAGCATTCACTCAATAGTTAGGGCTTTGTTTAATCTTTAGTCATTCACACTTAAATGAATGATGTAGTTGGACCTATTTATGAGTTTATAAGTGGATTTTCTCAAGGCTTTCGTGCAGTCTCCTAATCTCTCAAAATTTTGTCCGAGTTCAAATCTATTTGAGGGCTTCCCAATGCCCTAAATTATTTATATTATAGGGCATAAGGTCTTATAGTAATAGCCTCCATTTTATAGATGCTTATTACGAATAGAAGAGAGTTAATTCCGATAAATTATTAATTATCCTATATTTTAGACGTGCGTTTGTTTCGTTGACAGAAAAAATCAATCTGTGAGATAATTAAGCATATGGAACAAACCCTTGTAATTGTCAAACCAGATGGAGTAGTTCGAGGTCTGACCGGCGAGATTCTTAGTCGATTCGAGAAGGTTGGTCTCAAGCTTGTCGCAGCTAAGATGGTGACATCCAAGAAAGAGCTTGCTGAGAAGCATTACCCCAAAGATCGAGACGAGCTCTGGACAGGCATAGGCCAAAAGACTCTTGAAAACTACGAAAATCTTGGAATTGATCCTGTTGAGATGCTTGGTACCGCAGATAAGAAAGAAATAGGTCATATGGTGCGAGTATGGCTCTTGGACTACATCACCTCAGGTCCTGTATTTGCAGTCGTTCTTGAGGGGCCACACGCAGTCGAGCACGTACGTAAGATCTGTGGACATACACTTCCCTTGCTTTCAGCACCAGGTACGATACGAGGGGATTTCTCATACGACTCAGCATATCTTGCCAATACTGGCAAACGTGCGATCAAGAATCTTATTCACGCTTCAGGAACAGTAGAGGAAGCTAAATACGAGATTCCTTTGTGGTTTGACAAGGATGAGATCACAACCTACGAGCGAACCGACGAGAAAGCAATGCGTTAATTGACCAATCTTCTGTCATTTTTAATATTAATCTATTTGATCTTCGCCACATTCCAAGGTTTTTGCTCCTCGTAGACTTCATTTCCTTGAATATCTTTGAGCTTTAGCCCCCCAAGTTGATATATAGAGTAGCCGTCTTCCGGAAATCTTACATGATAGCTGAGTACTTTTTCTTCATTAGCCTTAAGGTTTATATCCCAGCTCAGTCTTTTTTGAGACGTGGCAAAGTTATGGCGAGTGGCAAGATACGCTTGTGGATCAATCTTGCCCAAATATCCATTTTCTTTTTCCATACTGTTGAGGTCCATACCAAAATGTAGATGAGGGCCTGTTGCAAGGCCAGTGCTGCCTGATAGGCCGATGACATCTCCTTTTCTTACATTATCGCCAATGTGTACTTTTTTCTCACTGAGGTGCCCATAGAAAGTTCGTCCCCATGAGTGCTGAATGGTAATTGTTTCTCCATATGCAGCTACCTCAAGCGGAGCTTCAATAATCTGTCCATCATCAGCGGCAAGAATAGGGGTATTTTCACTTAATCCAAAGTCAATCCCATCATGAGCCTTAACCCCAAAGGCGTGATAAGCTTCAAGTAGATGATTCTCGTCCGGCTCCTCTCCAAAATCAAGTGTGATGGGAAAATATCCACCGAATGGATATCTGAGTTTAAGAGTATTTTCATCCACGGTCAGTCGGCTGGGGCCATTTTGTCCATTACTACCGGTTAGGATTAGATTAGCTGGCACAAGTTCATCAAGTGTCCCTTCAAAGTCAGATGAATCAGCCTTAAGCGTGAACTTAACTTCATATTCTAATTCTGACCCTGATTTTACAAGAATTGGAGCTTCACGCTTGACTTGAATTGAGTTGGATGTATCAACAACAGCAATGCTGCGAGTAAATTGTTCCGGATTATCAGTTGTTATAGGAAGTCTGTAGGAATAGTCACCAGTAATAAGAGGTTGAAATATAGGTTCAAAATAACTTGGAGAATCTTGAGTGCATACATCGTGAAGCGCAATAGCACTTTCAGGGGATGAGTCTTTGTCTGGCGTTAACAGTGGTGCCGAAATAGAGTCACATAGGATATCCCCATCATCTGAAAAATGAAGAAGCTGCGCAACAACTACTTCATTTTTTTTGTACTCATTTTGCATTGAGTTGAAAAGATATATTCCCCAGTAAATATCTGCATTAATGAGTGTTTTATCTCCGTGTTTGATCGTTAATCTGTATTTACCAGGCTTTGTTCTTTTGGAGATCTCCACATCAAGTGAGAGACTCCCTTTTTTTCGAAGGATTGCCTGAAATGGAATGGATTCACCTTGGGTGCTTTTTACTTCAATATTAAGAGGGGTTGGTTCACCTGCGTAGTCAAGCGTTATATTCTCACCGATCTCATATACGGTTTTTTTTAGCATGAGATGGGGACTTTCGGCAATAGATGATGGAGTAATCGTTGGGATATATCCTGAAGTGCTTGCTTGAGCAAATGTCACGCGAACTACACCCGCCAATATAAAAAGAACTATGACGAAGATATTTCTAAAGTAATGTAATTTCATCTCCAAAATAAATGCAAATAATATTGATTATGAATTAATTTTGAGCCTTTGTCAAGCCCCAAATATAAAATAATACTTAGTTGTGAAATACACCATATATAGTGGGAGTATTAGTCGTAAGCACAAGATGCATAGACTAGTTCAATAAGCTTGTAGTTCAAAATCAAAAGGACTGATATAATAAAGCTGTTAATATGTCCTTGTAGTTCAATGGATAGAACAAACCCGTCCTAAGGGTTAGATGAAGGTTCGACTCCTTCCGGGGACACAGATCGCAATTTACTTCTAAGCTATGAAAAAAACCATAAAGTCTCACGTATTGAGTCTAAAATCCAGCGAATATGCTCGCATACTAGCACTTCGCACGGTCGGAAATTTTTTGATACTTGCTTCTTTATTTATGATTACAAAAACTTTCTCAAAGCCACTCTATGAGGAAGTTCGATATCTGATCTCCCAAAGAGAAGGCAAGACTTATGTGGTTTCGGGTTCGTCGACTGTTCCCAGAATAAATAATAAGGGCGCGCTTGCGTCTTTTCTAAAAAATAACAAGATCGAGGTACTGACTCCTGTTGATCCCAACTTCGGAATTGTTATTCCCAAAATAGCTGCAAATTCACCCGTGATAGCTAATGTAGACCCAACAGATGAGAAGGAGTATCTCAAGACTCTTTTAAAGGGTGTGGCGCATACGAAAGGCACTGCATTTCCGGGTGAAGGTGGTCATATTTTCCTATTTGCCCATTCAACTGATTATTTTTGGAACGTTGGCACATACAACGCAGTATTCTACCTTCTATATAAGCTTGACAAGGGTGATGAGATTAACCTTTTTTACAAAGGGAAAAGAAATGTCTATAAGGTGATTGACAAAAAAATCATCGATCCCTCCGAAGTCCAGTACTTAACTCGCAAGAGTGATGCGGAGTTTCTGACTCTTCAAACTTGCTGGCCGCTTGGTACAACTCTCAAGCGACTCCTTGTCTTTGCTGTACGTAGCGCTAAGTAAGTAAAGCTATTTTATTGAAGGCCAACCGCATAGATATCAGGAAGCTTGTTGACCTGTGGGTTCAAGTTGGCGAGTATTAGAATCTTACCGTTTGAGGTGATGGCAAAAAATCCACTTTCATATGGGCCTGAATAAACAGCCTGCCTATTTTGACCATCGTAATTTGCTATTGTGATGTGTTTATTCACATTAACTGGTGTAGGTGATGGAGTTGTGGATAGAGTTTTTACAATATTTTTTGTTTCCTTAGCCTCTTCATTGACATCTTCATTTATCACCACATGCCGAGAGTCAGGATACCAGGCAAGAGGTAGGTTGAGATTAATGATGAGGTATTCTTGCAGGCGTTGCTTTCTCGGGGGTCTTTTTTTTCGAAGTTGATTGAGGACAGGTACTCCAGTCACACCTGGAATATTTGAGGTATCTCCAGCTTCAGGGGATGTGAGTTCAGCCTCAAGATCTTTATCGATAGTAAGGATCGAATCAATTCTTTCGGCATTAATATCAACCGGATAATTTTTATCCTCTTTTCTATCATATATGTAGAGCTTACCACGGGTTAGATTTCTTTCCTCAGGTGTTTGATTTGAGGCGATAAGCGCTGGCTTTATAACAAGGGGGATTGTTGCTGGCTTTTCTGCCTCATAAATCACTTTTGTCTCATCTGGTGAGAAGCTGATGATTCGAAGAGAGTCTGTTGCGATTTTCTGGATTTCTTTTGGATATGTCTCAAGCACTTTGGAAAGCTCTTCTTCTTTTTGATCAATCCACGCTTGAATAAGTCTATTTTTAGATTGAGTTATGTCAAAAAGGTCCTTATTTTCCTCGCTAAGAGATAATAGATATGAAGATGACCTACCATCCTCAAACGTGAATTCAAAGAGTCCCTGCTTGTAATCAGGGGCAAAATAGACATTTGTGGTTGCAAGGTCTATACCGACTGGTAAATTCTTCTTGAGGATGATGGTTTTGAGAGGGGAAAAGATAGAAAGATTATTTCTTGCTCCATCGAATATATAAATGCCATCTCTGTCTTGGTCTCCAGACTGTACAAATACAAGGATAGTGCTACCTTGACCAATCTGCAGTGCCTTGATGACCCCAAGATTGGTAAGTGGTGAGAGCGATGGATTGATTGGAAAAAGAAGCGCATTGACAGACTCAACAATCTCTCCCTTTAGTGTTATTTTTTTAGTAAAGGTTATATAGCCTTCTTTTTTTACCTCAACGCTGTAATCACCAGGTGGAAGTGTGAGATTTGTATCAGTGGCACCTTTGAATTTACCATTGATAAATATCTGACTTGCTTTCGGAGAGGAGGTAACAGCGATTATTCCAGTTGGCACGATTGAACGAGTATGTCTATCGAATCTATAGCCCCGCGAATAGGCAATAAAGGCCACTATGAGAGCGAAAAAAAACAACACTACCAGAATTTTGACAAGGAACTTAATCATAATCTTATTGCAAATTATACTCCTTTTTTCAAGATTCAAAAAGATGTGTACATAAATAATGATGTTTCGGAAAAAATAAGTTTTTTTGGAACAAAGAGTTTATTGATATTGTTTGAGTATATTAGAATATATTTTGATATATTTATTTGAGTTTATTTATCAAAAATTCGGGTAGCGTAGTATACTTACTCACATATGTTTTTCCGAAAAAAAATAGGTATAGACCTCGGAACTGCCAATACGCTCGTATATCTTGCAGGTCATGGAATTGTTCTCAATGAACCCACTGTCGTAGCATATTCTCTTGAGGATAAGCAGATTCTGGCTGTGGGCGATGATGCTCGAGAGATGCTTGGCCGTACGCCTGGATCTATCGTGGCTGCCCGCCCAATGCGCGAGGGAGTGATAGCTGACTATACGACAACAAGTGCGATGATCACCTACTTTCTCAAAAAAGCTCTTAAGGGCCGCGTATTGTGGCCTGAGGTGATGATCTCTATCCCCGGTGGTTCTTCTCAAGTTGAGAAACGTGCTGTAGTTGCAGCTTGCAAGCAAGCTGGAGCTTCGGATGTATATCTTATTGAGGAGCCACTTGCCGCGGCAATTGGAGCTAAGATACCGATTTCTCAAGCGTCGGGGCATATGATCGTAAATATGGGTGGAGGAACTGCTGAGATAGCCGTCATATCTTTGGGTCAGTTGGTTGCTTATAAGACAGTTCGGACTGCTGGTACGCGCTTTGATGAGGCTATAATGCTTCATCTTAAGAAAAATCACAACATAGTTGTTGGTGAGCGCACAGCCGAGATGGTCAAGATGACTGTTGGTTCAGCATTTATTGACGAGAAAAGCGAAGAGAAGGAGCGTACTATGGAGGTTCGTGGACGTGATTTTCAGACAGGGCTACCCCAGATCATTGAAGTAAGCGAGATCTCGATCAACGAGGCTCTTCAAAAGCCTCTGAAGCAGATTCTTGAGGGGATTAAGGAGGTGCTTAGCCTTACGCCACCTGAGCTTGCGGCCGACATAGTGGACAAGGGGATAGTTCTTTCAGGGGGCACAGCTCTTCTTCACAACTTCGATAAGTACATTTCTTACTATATAGGGGTGGCATCTTTTGTCGTCAATGATCCGTTATTTTGTGTTATACGTGGAGTAGGGATGGCAATTGAGAACCTCGATAGTTACAAAGAAGCTATCCGATAATAAAGAATTTTTGAGGCAAAAAAACAATATTAAAAGCTAAAAATTGATAAAAATAGCACATCTTATAATATATATACTACCTTTTCAAAAATCAAGAAAATCAGATTTTAGAAATAATTTAAGTAAAAAAATAATTACTCATAGTATGAAAGTCAAAAAATTCAAAAAACTGCATAAGGATTTAAATTTAGACTGTAATATACTGAATATTTGGAGAGTAAATAATTTGTACAAAAGTACTCAAGATTCAAAATCTAAGCATATATTATTTCGTTATAGTAATTGTCTATACGTATGACTGCCCAAAAGATGCTCGGAGTAGCTATACCGACAGAGTCGAAAAGTGAAGTCCGAGAGCAAATTAAAAAGTGTCTTATATCGCATGGTAAATTGACCCACGTCGTATCCCTGAATCCAGAGAATATAGTAATTGCTCAGGAAAATGAGAGCTTTTTGAGGATCTTGAATGAAGCTGAGGTGCGGATAATTGATGGGATAGGGATTGTCAAAGCAGCCCAAACCCTGAATATTCCGGTTGGTGATAGGTACTCCGGAGTCGATCTGATGAGCGACCTGCTGAACGAAGCCACAATTAGCCCTCTACGAGTGTTATTTATAGGTGGCAAAGGAAATCTGGCAGAGGAGCTTGCCGACTGCTACCAGGCAAATCAAGCTCAAATACACAATGACAATGAATATAGAGGTATTCAAGGGTTTGAGGACATCACACGACCAAAAGAGACAGAGGAGGTAAGGATTCGATCTATAGTGCTTGACTATATGCCCCATCTGGTATTCGTTGCTTTTGGATCGCCATATCAAGAGTTGTGGATTGATGAACATAAGCAGTACTTTGAGGCTGCAGTGTGTATGGGAGTGGGAGGAGGGTTCGACTTCCTGTCCGGCCGTGTATCAAGAGCTCCAAGGGTCGTAAGAGGAATTGGGCTTGAGTGGCTTTATCGGCTTATAAGACAGCCCTGGAGAATAAGACGCCAACTCCGACTTCTTAAATTTGTATATTTAGTGATGAAGAAAAAACTAAGTTCATCTTAATCCATTATTCGTTGAGCTATTAGAAAAGCTGATACAACCCCAGCAGATACTAAAACTCCCGCAGCTTCAGTTGGAAGTCTAAGACTAGCTTGTACTACTGCGCCTATTTCTCTTCGAGTTGGAAGTAAACCGGGGAGTTCGGGTAGACCAAGAGTCACGCTTTGGCCTTCTATGACAGGTATTTCGTGCCCAGGTAATGTTTTGGGGGTACCTTTACCCCATCCCTTCTCAGGATGACTTGGGTTTGCACGATAAAGTCTTTTCGCTGTATTTGGATCTAAACCAATAGCTATTTCTGGGAAACTGCTCATAAGAAAAAAAAGAAAGCCACCGGGGTGGCTTAAACTACCAACGCTAATTAATAAATATTATACAGTATTTGTGGCCCTGTGTCAATCTCCCAGACAATTCTGCTTGGCCCGGCGAGCCTGGGTTGAGGCCAAGTTTAGGTCGACTTACCTTAGGCATGAGTGAGCCTGATTGATAGGTACCCGCACTATCTCTTAAGGCTAAAAGATATTGATCTGACAATCTGGTTGCCAATCGGAGCCTCCCGTGAGAAAATAGGTGGGTATGGAAGGCTTGATTCTAAAAACAATTGCATATTTTGCACAGTTCTCCTATCCGCCTACTATTCAGGATATCTACACATTCTTACCCCGAAAAATCACAAAAAAAGGACTTGAGGTACATCTGGAATCTCTTATCAAACAAAAAAAAGTCATAAAAGGATCAAGTAGTTTTAAAAAAAATGAGAAATCCCTTTCCAAAGGGCTTGATAGATATACCCTAGGGGGGTATAGTATGTACTTTACCACATACAAAAGACGAGAGATGCTATCCAAAAATAAGCTTAAAAAGCGAGAATGGTTCGTACAGATGATCAGCAAGCTTCCCACAGTGCGACTAATTGGCTACTCAGGGTCGTTGGCGATGCTCAATGGTACGCGAGAGGATGATATAGATCTTTTTATTATCGCATCCTCAGGTAGACTCTATACGACACGATTTATATTGACGATTCTGGCCATTGTATGTGGGGTAAAAAGACAAAGAGGTCTCAAATCTGCGCCAGACACTATCTGTATGAATCTTTTTTTTGAAGAAAATAACCTAAAAGTACCGGAGATAAAGGAAAATGAGTATATAGCTCATGAAATCCTCCAAATGATGCCGTATGATATAAAAGGAGATATATACGACCGGTTTATATGGGCGAATAATTGGGTATTTGAGCTTTTCCCAAATAGAAGGAAGGAATACTTTAATAATAGACCGAATAGGTTACTCAGAAAGTCCAAACCCAAAAATACATTAGGAAATATAGTTGAACAGCTCCTGAAGAGTCTACAGCTTTATTTTATAAACAGACACAAGACTCAAGAGATCGTGACTGATACCCAACTTTGGTTCTTTCCTCATGATTTTGAGAGCAGGGTAAAGTATTGATTGTGCCGCGGGAGAGATTCGAACTCTCACGCCCGTAAAGGGCACACGCTTCTGAGGCGTGCTTGTCTGCCAGTTCCAACACCGCGGCTTGTCTATACAATACAACTTAGCTTATATTATACTTTACTTGATTTGCCCTTGACAGTAGGCAGAATCTGCTATAATAACACTAATTACTATTTAGTGATTGAGCTTACATATCTTATAAATACTGCTGAAGATCTTGCATCTTGCATTCTAAGAAAGAGCTAATTCGCGATAACTTTATTGCAAAGGAGGTGAATATACTACATGGCAACTAAACTATATGTTGGAAATCTTCCATATACAATAACAGACGCATCCCTTTCTGAGATCTTTGCAGAAGCTGGGCAAGTCGTATCTGCAGTTGTGATAACAGATCGATATTCTGGACGCTCAAAAGGCTTCGGATTTGTGGAATTTGCATCTGAAGAAGAGGCAAAGAAAGCAATCGAGATGTTTCACGAAAAGGACGTCGAAGGACGAAATATCATTGTAAATGAAGCACGACCCAAAGAACCACGAACAGGTGGATATCAGGATAATCATTAAAAATCCTTTTATTCTTACATTTAACAAATAAGAATTAGTGTAGCGCGCACCAATCACGGTGCGCGCTCCTATTTTTTCTTACAAGATTGCTATAATATCTTTGACCTATGCAGGAGGAGTCGCATAGCCCGGTCCATTGCGGGGGATTGCTAATCCCCTGAGCTGCAAAGCTCACGTGGGTTCGAATCCCACCTCCTCCGCCCGTTGAGAGTCTAATAAGAAATTCAAAAATTGAACGGAGATAAATTATGATCTGGCAAGATTACGCGCTATCTGTGACTCAATTTATACTTGCATTTGCGCTTGTTCCAACTATTTTTCACAAGCACAAGCCACCACTTTCAACTTCAGCAATTACAAGCATATTGCTCACAGCTGTGGTTGTTATATTTGTCACACTTCACTTGTGGATATCAGCTACCGGGACAGGACTAGGCGCTTTGTTTTGGTACATATTGCTTTTTCAAAAATGGGCGCAACTTAAGACAAGGGAAATAAAATGAATAAGGCTGTTGACGCAGAGTACGAACTATCAAAATATTCAAGCTCGGATAAGGTTGAATTTTTGCCTCGATTCTTCAAGACGGGTCCTGGTCAATATGGAGAAGGGGACGAGTTTATAGGAGTTGTCGTGCCTGACCAGCGAATAGTCGCCAAAAAATTCGTCGATCTGCCCTTAGCCGAAATTCAGAAGCTACTTAAAAGCAAAATTCATGAGCACAGATTAACTGCGCTAATGATACTTGTGTATCAATATAAAAAAGCAACAGACGTGCAAAAAGGCGAGATATACAAGTTTTATCTCTCAAATACTAAATTAATTAACAACTGGGACCTTGTCGATCTGTCGGCGCGTGATATAGTAGGGGAATATCTGGTAGATCGTGATCGCGATATCCTGTACCGCCTTGCACGATCGAGCAATTTGTGGGAAAAACGTATCGCAATTGTTGCTACATGGGCATTTATCAGGCGAGACGATCACAAAGACACACTTGGTATCGCCGAGCTACTTCTTGGTGATACTCATGATCTGATTCATAAAGCTGTTGGCTGGATGCTTCGGGAGGTTGGCAAGCGGGACCGTGCAGTCGAAGAACAATTCTTGAAAAAACATCACAAGACTATGCCACGAACCGCTCTTCGATATGCGCTTGAGCATTTTGATGACAAAAAGCGGAAGCTGTATATGGCAAAGTAGAAGCTACTTCAGATTTGTGCGGCCCCATTTGAGAGTTCGGGCCATCCAAACGAGCTCTTTGAGCGCTCCATTTACTCGTTTTGTATATCGCTCAGCCTCGATGATTTTTCCTTTTTCATCGAAAAGTGTCTGCACTTTTGGAAAATGTACATCGCTGAAGATGGATACAAGTCCCATCTCGCGAACCGACTGGTTGAGAGCCTCAATGGCTCGTACACCACCCCATGATCCGGATGACACGCCTGCAAACGCTACAGGCTTATGAATATAGTTTGCAAGTTCTGTATCAAGGAGCATCTTGAGGCTGCCGGGGAAACTATGATTATACTCAGGTACGACTATGAAAAAAGCATCTGCCACGCTTGTGATCTTTGAATATCTTGGATCTTTGTTGTCGTCATCGTTGCCGTCGCTCACAAAGTGAAAGTCTGCCGGATCCACGAGCTCAGTGCGAATACCATCATAATTCTGAGCTACGCTTTCGATGAACTTTGCCACACGAATTGATTCTCGAGCGCGGCGAATCGTGCCTTGAATGATTGGAATATAGAGTTCCTCTGGCATGCAAATAGTATAGCAGAATGCAAAAGTCAACTAAAAAATGAAAAAAATAGTGTATTTATTCTATTTTTGTATGAAATTATATGACAATATGTGTATTTTTACTAAAATTGGGAGAAATATAAGAAATTTGTGTACAAATCTAACTTTTTACTTTTTCTTTTCTCACTGAACTCATGTTACGTGATTAAGAGTCGGTAATGCCTCATTCCAAGAGGGAACTCGTCACAACCGCAAGCTCGTGACCCCCTTCTTTACATATCGGCAACCGTCTCTATCAATCACTCCACAAACAGTGAAAAAAAGACAAAGTAACAAAAAGAATTTTTCATTAAAGTAAATAGTCGATTCGACTGACACGTTGATTATTCTGATCTATACTGATTGTATGTCTGATTTCGCACGTCTTGCAGATGAGTCTCTTATGATTGTGTTTGCTTATGCACCTGCCGGCCTTGGTCATCTTCGTGTCACAGATGCGCTTTACGATGGCATGCCAAAGGGAACCACGACTCCCATTCTTCTTGGCTCGCAAGATGAGGCAATTCGAGCGCAGCATCGACTTGTGAGCGTACATCCTGTGTTCCAGTTTATCTTTGAGTGGACTCAGCAAGGCCCTCAACAGTTTTTTATCACCGCACTCTACAGATTCTTTCTCAGGGTACATACAAAAACAGTTCGTCAACAGATGATCACTCTTCTTGATCAGCGTCTTACTCCGCCTCGGACAGTGCTTATCGTAGCGACTCATTTTGGCATGGCCCATCAGCTTGGAAAACTCAAGGCAAAGCTTCAGAGCGAGCTCAATATCCGTATCATACTGATTGTTCAGGTCACAGATGATAGTCCTCAACATATATGGTATGTGCCTGAAGCCGACCTTACTTTTGTGCCCAGCGAGCGTACAAAAAGGAGGCTTTTGTCCTATGGAAAATTGATGTTATTTAAACCGATTGAATTTGTGGTCAATAGCTACCCATTGTCGCCGAACCTTGAGATTGAAAGAGATAATATAATAGAAGAGCGCTTAGAACAGCTAAATCCAAATAAAGAAATCCCCATACACGTGACTTTCCCAATATCTGGGGCTGGTGTAGGTCTGCCGTATCTTATTAATCTATCTGATTTTCTGGCCTGGAAATCCCCGCGCTTTGTATTCCATGTAATCTCGCGCCTTACTTATTATACAGAGACTCTAATTGGCCGGATTTCAAAGCGCCCCTATATGCAACTTTTGGTATCAGGCACTGATCATGAGGTTGTCAAAATCTTTGAGAAAGTGAACCAGAAGCAAACAATCGCGCTTGAGGTGACTAAGCCAAGTGAGCAGGCATTTAAAGCTCTTCTGAACCCGACAGAAGTGGGAGGCGCAATACTTCTATTTATGAAGCCGGTTGGATTACAGGAGCGAGATAATCTAGATTTTTTGCGGCGGCACGATCTTATACCAACGGTTGCCCAAACAAAAAAATTGTGGGATGCGGCTCGAAGCCACAAAAAACTCACAGATGCCGAGGGTCGCGAGCTGTATGAAAAAGCTCACGCGTGGCGTGGAATTGAGCTGCCACTCAATCCATCAGACGCAGCAGACTTCGTATGGTGGTGTATGAAATCGGAGATATTTTTGCAGATGGTAAATTGTTGTGTGGTACCGGGCACGACTGATTCTCATCCTGAGGAGTTGAGTCCGCATGGGGTGGCCAGTTTCTGGATGAAGATAGAGGAGTATATGGAGCAGAGATAGCCCATATCTTCATGTTATACAAATATGAACAAAATAGGCAATTCGTACTTGACAACTGAGTCTACATCAACCTACACTGTAAAGTGAGATGGCATTTTCTCCTATTCCGTATCACAGGATAAATCAAGAGGCCAATGAGGAGTCTCCCAGGCTTGATCTGGGCTATCTCCTGATGCGGCCAAACCGCAAAATCTTGCGGTTTCTTACCTTTATGGCAGTGCAATCAGGACTCCTGGTGATTCTGTCGAGTGTATATCTGGGTCTTTATTCTCCTCAGACTACAACAGCAAGCTCAAGCGTAATCTCCCCCCTTGCAGAAGCGCAGGTCAATAGTAGTCCAGCCACAGTACTTGGTGCAGAAGCAAATGTCAGCCCAACTCCAGAGCCTGCCAAGTCGCAGCAAGTCGCTCCTGTAAAAAAAGAAAGCGCACCCAAAAAATCCACGATAATTCCAATAAAATCCTCCTATAAAATAGCTATCTTTGGTGACTCGATGGTGGATACCATGGGGGAGAATCTTGAATATCTTGATAAAGCACTCAAGAAAAAGTATCCAAACACTCAATTTACGCTCTACAACTATGGAATTGGAGCGGAGACTGTTGAGATGGGACTTGCGCGATTTGACAAATCCTTCTCGTACCAAACCAGATCGTACCAAACAATTTCTCAGGTGAAGCCGGATATTATCATTGTGGCATCATTTGCTTATAATCCTTTTACGCCGCATGATCGAGATAAGCACTGGCTCACACTTACCCACCTTATCCAAAAAGCTCAAACCGTGACAAATAATGTATATATATTGGCTGAGATTGCACCTCTTCGCAGATACTTTGGCCGAGGTCCAAATGGGGTGAATTGGGACGAGAATACTGCGCTTGAGCACTCCGGCCGGATTATAGAACAACTTCAGAATGCGGTCGGCCTCAGCAAGACTCTTCGAGTGCCGATTATCAATGCATTTGAAAAATCGATCGTGAATCACTCGACGAATGAAGGAAAGCGAGAGTACGTAAATGATTCAGACGGTATTCATCCATCCGTCAAAGGCCATGAATTTACGGCCGATGAGATTGTGTCGGCGGTGGCGCTTCGTTAGTTGAGTAAAATGACAGGCGAGCGAAGATCCAGATCAACTGTAAGATTGTCTGGATGGGACAAAGTAAGAGCATTTACTACCGTTTCTACGAAAGATTGGGGGTCATCTATATCTCCATGCACATAACTCTCAAGCGCATCATCTCCTCCTCTCATTATTGTGACGGAAGAAGTGACAATCCAGTTTTTACCCTCAAGGGCTAGTGTTCGAAAATGATAGGCATCGAAGCTATCTGGGCTATTTTCGATTGTTCGTGGCGCAACGTGGACCTCAACTCCCTCAAATCCGTTTGCCAATGAGGCTGCGATCGAGCCCGTTATTGAATGGCCGGCAAGCGCAGATGGAGGTTTTTGTGCAAGCAAGAGATTAGTCGTGAGGAAGTCGATCCGTGCGATGGAAGGTGAAAAAGGAGATGGCGCCTGTGCGGATTTTTCTGCAGACACTACTGCATGTGCCGAAGGTCCCCCTCCTTCAATATGAGCGATGGACATATTGTCTCACCCATATTTCACTGTAGTCCTGTTGTGACTCTTATGTCAAGCGCAAATTTAGGACGGAGTGGTGCTAAATTTTTTTATTCTTAAGAATTTTTTCTATCTCTCGGTCGTTGATATGTCGACCTGGCCCTCGGTGGGAAAGCAGAGCGCCAGAAAAAGTCTTGGGGATATGCATAAGCTCATGGATAAGCGTCTTCATTTTCTCACGTTCGGATAGTTTGTCATACCGCTTGCCATTTACTTCGATGATATAGTTGGGCTCGAGGCCTGCGACTTCCTTAAAAAGCCTCGACATACCCCATATGCGTGCTACGGCCCGTGTTTTGGCGTCATGTGAGCGTATACAGTGGATATTTTTGACCTTCACGTGCGTCATATCAAGGGCTGTTACCAGTTCATCGATCTGATCCTTGATCTCAGGTGCGAGGGAGTAGTTCATATGTATATGATAGCATGTCTGGCAGCTCAATAATCGGGGTTGACAAACTCTTTGGCCAGTTGTATTATCTGATTGTTATGAAATCAATGCGCGCTGGATTTGCTCCTATTCTCATCATCATAGCGGTTGTCGCATTTGCTGCAGTTGGCGGATATTTTTATCTCAACTCCAAAAAACCGCAAGTCACCCCAGAAGCTGCTCAGACTAAAAATGCCGGTGGGAGTGCAATAAGTAGCATTCAAGATGCACTTTCCAAGTCGCAATCATTAAAGTGTGAATACACTGACGAGAATGGTAATAAATCTACCACATTTATAAAATCTGGAAATATTCGAGTATCGACTAAGACAAAAGACAGCAAAGATGGAGAAGTGTTGACCAGAACTCAAGGAGACGAAGTAAAGTCCTACTTCTGGGATCCAGCCACCAAAAAAGGCACAGTATTTACAATTAGCAAGAAAGATACTCAAGCAATGCAGAAGCAAGTTCAGCAAAATCCACAAGTTCAGGCGGGTAATAAGGAAGATCTTATAAAATCAATCGAAAAATACAAGCAGCACTGCAAGACGGAATCTGTATCGGATTCGTTATTTACACCACCTACAGACGTACAGTTTACAGACCTTCAAGCGGAGATGAAAAAAGCTGGGATCAATATGGAAGATATTAAAAATCAGATGAAGAATCTCCCTCAACAACCTCAAGGTGGCAATCCATCACAATAACTCAATCTTCAGATCTCTTGCATCAAGACTCATCCTCACGTTCGTATTTTTTACCTTTTTATTCAGTATTACTCCTTTTGTATTTGCTCAGGAATCTATTCCCACTTCTGAGGCCTTGATATCTGGTGAGCATATCAAAAATTTTGAAAGCACCATCAATGTACAAAAGGACGGATCAATCGAGGTCGAGGAGCAGATTCTGTACGATTTTGACATGTTGCAAAGACACGGTATCTATAGAGATATTCCATATATTCTGCCGAAAGATAATGGTAAAAAATATAAGCAAGATATACAGATACTGAGTGTGACGAATGGAAAAGGCGAGAGCTATAAAAAACAGATTTTATACGAGAATGGCAACGTCCGCATCAAGATAGGTGATCCAAACCGTACCATCACAGGGGTCAATATGTATCAAATTGAATACAGAGTAAAAGGAGCAATCGGATACTTTGATAAGCACGACGAGCTCTATTGGAACTCAACTGGACTTGGGTGGACTGTGCCAATTGCCTCGGCAAGTGCGCATATTCGGCTACCGGATGGGGTAAATGTCTCGGATATTAAGGCTGCATGCTATACCGGAGCATATAAAAGTACCACTCAGGACTGCACAAGCAATATATCTGGCGCAGACGTGAGCTTTGCGACCACGCGTGACCCTTCGACAGGCTCAGGGCAAGTTCTTGGGGCAAATGAAGGACTGACGACTATTGTCGGATTTCCAAAAAATACAGTCGCATATCTACCAGCCCGTGAGGTGATCTCATTCTGGGACACAGCACTGGGGAAGCTGACCGCCGTACTTATCGGTCTTGCGATTTTTCTGGGCGTCGTCGCATGGTATATCTTTTATCCCTTATGGATTGCTCTGAAGTGGTATAGATACGGACGTGATCCAAAAGTACCAGCAGGCCCAACTCGCGCATGGTATGATCCGCCTGTGGCAGGCCATGGAAGACGCCTTACACCTGGTGAGACTGGCGCACTAATCGACGAATCAGTAAGTATGGCAGATATATCAGCCACAATAGTCGATCTCGCTCGCCGTGGATACCTCAAAATTGATGAGCGTAAGAAAAAAGACTTCTATTTCATCCGCAAGAAAGAATACAAAGATGATGTAGAGCTTCTTGATTTTGAGCGAAAGCTATTGGATGGAATATTTAGCACAGGGGATGATGTGCGAATAAAAGACAAAAAGCTATATGAAACAATCGTGGACGTGAAGAAAGCGCTCTACGTGCAGATTGTGGCGGATGGATTTTTCCTTGAAAGTCCGGAGAAGGTGCGGACATTTTATACTGTGATATGTATAGTGGGTCTTTGTACGTGGAATATACCGCTCTTTTTATCAGCACTCATATTCGGACGAGCAATGCCGAGGAAAACCGAGGCTGGTGCAATAGCTGCAAACATAGCTCGTTCTCTCAAGAGCTTCCTTGTGACTCAGGAGCGACAGCTTGAATTCCAGGCGAAGTATCAGTATTGGTTTGAGAAGTTACTTCCATTTGCTGTGGCATATGGTGTAGAAAAGATCTGGGCTGATCGGTTTAAGAATTTTGACCTCAAGAATCCGGATTGGTACAGTAGCTACTCAGGCAGCACATTCCGCTCGAGTATGTTTGTTGGAAGTCTGAACTCTTCCTTCTCATCAATTGCATCGGCCGCGACTCCTCCCACAAGTTCCTCATCTTCTGGATTCTCATCTGGTGGGGGATTCTCAGGTGGTGGCGGAGGTGGCGGCGGAGGAGGGAGTTGGTGATTGTAATTTGCGCTTGCATCATACGCTTATAGTAGTATAATCTTCAGTAAATACCCTATGTTAGAAGGAAGCACATCAAACATCTCATACACTCCAACTCACACCAAAAAGAAGCCAACGGCTGTCATTGTCACAGTTGCTGTGATTGCACTTCTACTCATTGGAGGCGGTATATTCTTCTTCACAAAAGGTCAGAAAAAGTCAGAGCCAACCACAGATCTTACAACCGTTGATACAGCTCCCAAAGAGACACCAACTCCAGAGGTAGATAAATCCAAGCTTAAGATCCAAGTCCTCAATGGCACAGGTACTGAAGGCCAAGCAGGTAAAGCCTCTGATGCTCTTAAGTCTGCCGGATTTAGTGATATCAAGACAGGCAATGCCAGCAAACTCGGCAACACCAAGACGACAGTCCAGACAAAGAAAGAGTTCGCCAGTATCGCCGAAGATATAAAAAGCGCACTTGACTCTGATTTTGATAATGTTGAGGTGAGTGAGGACTCCCTTACCTCTGATTCAGACTTTGATGTGATTATCACGACCGGTGGCAAGGCTCCAGCAACTGAATCTAAAGAATCAACAGATAGTGCGGCAACTACAACGCCGACCGTCACTCCAAGCCCAACTCCCACTCCATAAATAAACTTTTGCTTTTCCTTATTTTTTAGGATCACAGCAGAAATCACGGCCATTCTCGCAGAGCTCGCCCAATAGCCTGTGAACAATATCTTCAAATACGGCCCGATCATCCTGACTGATTACTTTAAATATTGGCTCGTATTGACTATCAAGCAGTGAGTAAGCTTTTTCAAGAACGTCTTTACCTTGTGCTGTAAGTGAAAGATGATGTTCACGACGATTACGAACGTTATCATGCATAGCGACTAATTTTTTCTCAATCAGAAGCTCGATCTGGCGGCTGACTGCGGCTTGGGTCATGTCCCAGAAGCAGGCGATCTTTTTTTGTGTCACCTCTGAGTTGCGGTTTATAGCAATTAATACTCGAAATTGGGAAAAACTCAGGTCAAGTTCCCCTTGGAGTGCTCGATCGGCAAGCTTATCCAGTAAAAAGGATAGCTTGTGGAGCGTATAGGTAAGATTGCGACTGTGCGTCATATATATTCTAAAGACTAATATGAGCCTTCACAAGGCAGCATTTTAAGAATATGTGTCTTGTGAAGGAGTTATATTGGTTTTAGCAACCACATGAACCATTTCCACCTGTCATATTCAAAACACCTCCTAAACGTGATATAATACTTAACAAGTTAAATATTAATATGTTAAGGATGAATTGTCAAGAGGGATTTTACTTTTGTATTTTTACACTTAAATCATGCTTCGTGATTAAAAGTCAGTAATGCCTCGTACAGGATGAACCCACCCAATCCAAAGCCCAAGTGGCTTTTCTGGGTCTCCATTCCTGTTCTCGGCAACTGTCTTTAAAATCACTTCGCAAAAAGTGAAAAATACAAAAGTAACAAAAGGGTTTTTTTGAAAAGGAAACAAAAGAGGTTTTAATAAATCCCTTACAGATGTAGAATGTAAGTTCAATATAATGATAAAAATATGAAAAAAGTAGCGCGTATATTGTTTTCAATACCGAATTTTCGAAGGCACTTCGCACTTTTTGTGCTATCTGTCATCGTGGCCCAAGGTGTAGCTATACAGGTCTTGCCCTTTGTGGATCGGGAGCTTGTACGGATACTCCAGCAGGTATCGGCCGGGCATGCGCTTGATACACGAACGCTGATTACTCCATTTGTCGTGGCGCTTTCGGCCATGCTCGTATTCTCTATCTTTTTTCGCATTGCGCAGAATCTGGCGACAGTACTCGGGCAGGAGGCGTGGGGCGAGATATTCAAAAAAGGATACACAAAGCTGCTATATCACGATATCGCATATATTGAAAGTCGCAGATCCTCAAGCGTACTCAATCAGATTGCCCGTGCATCCGGCCGCCTATCCGCACTATTTACAGAGTCGGCCCGCGCACTTCTTCAGAACGGAACTCGTGCGATAGTATCACTTATCATAATATTTTCTGTCTCTTGGGAGGTAGGACTTGGGATTTTGATCACGCTTGCTGCATATGTGGCGATTCATTCTATTCGATTTAGACGGGATATTCCTCTGAGTCGCGAGTACGACGAGATCATGGATCAAGAGCTTTCCCATGCGTGGGAGGTAGTGCCCCAGGTAAAGCTTACCCAGCTTTTTACCAATGAGTCTCGTGAGGCAAATGTATTTGCCGGTATTGCTCGTCGCCTGAAAAAAATTCGAGTGAAGCAAGAGCGATTGTGGATATATTCAGACACTGCTGAGTACTTTCTTGTCAAAGCACCGACAATCGGGATCAAGTTCTTTGCTGCGTGGCTCGCATTCCACGGCCGATTTGGGCTTCCCACATTTGTGCTTCTTTACGCATTTATCGATATGGTGCAGCAACCACTGTTTGTTGTGAACTGGTTTATGTGGGAGATGCAGGATACCAAGAATCGTGCAAAGCGATATCTTGATATTCTGGATTCTGATCAAAAAATCCTGGAGCCTGTGCGCGCCAAAAAAATCACAAATCCAGCCGGTGATATCGTATTTGACGCGGTCACATTCCGTTATCACGATAAGCAGGATGATATTTTAGATAAGATAAAGCTGAGATTTGAGGGGGGACAAGTGACTGCATTAGTTGGTAAGTCTGGGGCTGGGAAATCCACGATCACCAACCTCATCTGCCGCTTCTACGACCCCATCGCGGGGAAGATCACGCTCGGCGGGGTGGATATCAAGATGGCCAAAAAAGCAGATCTGCGCGAGCATATCGGATTCGTATTTCAGGACACATTTGTCTTTTCAGGGTCAGTGGTTGAGAACTTGCGGTATGCTAAAGAAGATGCCACTGAGGCAGAGATTGTACGGGCGCTGAAGAAAGCGCATGCTTGGGAGTTCGTAAAAGATTTCTCAGATGGAATACAGACCAAGATAGGTGAGCGGGGAGTAAAGCTCTCAGGCGGCCAGAAACAGAGGCTTTCGATTGCACGAGCTATCCTCAAAGACCCTAAGATCCTGATTCTGGATGAGGCCACCAATGCGCTGGACTCGGAATCTGAGGTACTTGTACAGGATGCGCTTGATGAATTTATGAAGGCGCGGACTGTGATAGTCGTCGCCCACCGGCTGTCGACAATACTGAGCGCTGACAAGATCTATGTGATTGAGAATGGGCGAGTGCGCGAGGAGGGGACTCACGAGACCCTTGTGAAAAAACGCGGAATATACAGGACTCTTTATGATATCCAATCCGGCGGATTTGAGGAGAAGGAGCGCATCATGCGCGAGTATGAACTGGCGTGAAACTATCTTATTTTTGGGCCCCTAAAAAGATTAAGAGGACTAAATTTCCTAGGTGGAGGAGTAATGGGAGTTTCTGATGGCTTCCAGTTAGCTACTTCATCGAGGACTTGATCTGCACCTCCAGCAGCTTTTTGAAATTGTTCTACGGCATCCAATGTGCGGTCGTCTATTACGTCAGTAGGCATTATGCTAGGTCTTTTCCTCCGTCCAACTTTACGTTTTGTCTTGTATTCTTGAACTGCATGGTCAAGTTCAATCCCAGCTATAACATTATTTGCTCCTATTTCACTCGTTGATTTTGCTTCTCCTTCACCATTCTCTATCACATAAAAAGAATATCAGTATCTTAGCTATAACGTCAAGTGTTTTTTTGACGAAGTGAGCAATTAATCTGAAGATGTCATTTTTTCTGAGAGTATAAAAAACACGCAATGAGCGTCGCGCACGGGACGGCAAGGATAAGGCCGATACTGGCAATCAACGTGCGAGCTATTTCCTCGGCTAAGATCTCATAATTTATGATCTGCGTAAATGGTTGCGGACTCTTGACGAAAAGTAAAAGTAGCGGCATGGCCGCACCTGCATAGACAAGTACGAGTGTATTGACCATGGATGCGATATGATCACGTCCGACATTCATACCCTTTGCATAAAGTTGCCAAAAGCTGAGATTTCCGACTTTTTTGAGCTCGGCGACAATTGATGCTTGAGATATGGTGATGTCGTCGAATATCCCCAGTCCCCCTATTATGATACCGGCAAGTAGTAGTCCTCGAAAGTTGATTGTGCCACCAGTGAGTGATGTCAAGAAAGTTGCCTCATCGGAGTTGGTGCCAGTAAGTCGCAGTGCCTCAACGAATATATTTGCCAGAATCCCGGTTGCGATAAGCGCTATTATCGTGCCGATTACGGCTGCTGTCGTCTTTTTATTCAATCCATGAGAGAGGTAGAAGGTGAGCGGGACGATAAAGAGTGAGGCGATGATTGCGGCTGTGACGGGGTCCTGTCCGGCCAATATCTGCGGTAGCAGGAATCCGAAGATAATCACAAATGAGATGATGAGTCCCAAGAGCGAAGCTGCGCCTTGGCGCCGACCGATAAGTATGGCGAGTCCAGCAAATATTGCAAAGAGCAGATAGATCGGTCCAGTCCGCACATAGTCGGATATAAAGACGAAGTCGCGGCCGCCGGCAACTTTACTTATAGAGACAAATACTTTGTCTCCTATTTTATACGTCCGTGGATTTGCTTGAGGGACATCTCCGTTTTTCACCTGCAGTTTATGGCCTTTTTCTTTGCCTTTGGTTATTTCAACCTCAAGCTTCTGGTAGAGCTGCTTTTTGCCATTTATAGCCACCTCGCGCTCGTCCAGAATATCTTTGATTACCGCTTCGTATCGGATCTCTTTTGGTGCTTTTGCAGTCTGTGCAAAGGCCGAAAAGGGGACTATAAGAAGAATGAAGGAAAAGATAAAAGATGCACATACCACTTGTCGCATAGAAGTATTATATAAAAGATAATCTTAAAAAATGGCTAATTCCCCTCATGTGTGAGAGGACAGGTAGATTCGAAAGAGAAGTTTTATCTGTCGGATCTGTAGCCTCCTGGTTCTCGAAAGTTTACCTTAATGCCCTCAGCAGGAAATACAGCATCTGGAACCTGTGCATCCAAATTAGCAGCTACTCCGTCAACTTTAACCATAGCATGTGGAGAATTACCTCTTTTTCCACTTCTATAGTCTTTAATTTGAATATCGTGACCATCTGTAGTTCTGGCTACAACTGCGCCGCCGGTAGGAACAAGTAAAAAGCGAGGATTGAAAAGCCTATGTTGCGGAGGATTTCCAGAAGCAGTATTGGTCTCTACATGATCAAAACCAACTTTTTTTCGAGTAAGTCTTACAGCGACAGATGCTAAAGCTGAAAGGGCGAAGGGTATGAGAGCAACCTGTAGCTGTAGAAAGCTCAATTGACCATCTCTTCGATGGGGGCGATTCTCTGCACTTCTTATCATTACGGGCTATTCTATATTACCGCCACCTAAAAATCAATCTATATAGGATATATACTAGTCACGCGCGACGTCTCAATTTACTGGGATTTTAAGTCTTGGGTACTGGCTCAGTTAGCCTTCGTTCAAGCAACGGCTCCCACATATAATCTATAACCATACCCCATGCAGGTTTAATAAGCGCTCCATTTTTTGCCAAAGCGAACGGGCAACCCGCACTACCATCTTGTTTCACAGTAGGCAATTTCCATCGTATATGTGTTATTTCCCCAGCTCTTACTTCACTGGTAAAGCGCTTTTGTGCTTGTTCTAAGACATACTCTCTTGGGTCAGCGGCAAAATCTTCGGTCAAGCCATCCCCTAAGTTTAAAAAATTATCTTGATTGAACATAAGAGGGAGTAATAATTTGCGTCCTTGCTTCACAATAACACTGCGTATGTAACCTGGTTCATGAGATATATATGGGTTGGCAGCGAGCAGTTCGGTAAGTAAGACAGCAAGTCCCATAGACCTTCCAGTAAATGTATTGATTCCTCGATTTGTGAGATACTGTGTCATTACCGATGAGGCCTTATCAGGTAGGGTATCCCTCATAAGATCTATTACAAATCCACCAGCTTCTCTTTCTGTCCATTCTAAAAGATCTTCTGTGTTGGAAAAGTTTACAACTCCTCCAATGTCTTGTTCAGGAATACTTTCATCAAGCTCTGCAACAATCGCATCATATACTCGCCTTGTCCAAAAATGTCCATAATAACCATTAAATCCGTCAAATTCCGGTTGGTCTGGAGTTGTTTGTTGAATGGTATGGATTCTTGTTAAATCCGTGGGGGTATATATAGCAGCAAATGCTCCAAGTACCTTTGGCCAATCATCGGGCCCAAGATATCCAGCAGCATACTCAACACTATCGGCAGGTGGCTCTACATGAATATCGACTTTATTTCCCGCCAGTACTATGTCTCTTGTATGTCTGGCAGTTTCTATAGCTGACATAATGCTACATTATAGCATTATTAGCCTATAGTAGCAATGTGAAATAATGAATAAGTCTCTCCTCCAAATACCCATAGAAGGCTATCGCTGAAGCCGCTCTAATGGTGTGCTAAAATAATCTCAAAATATGAGCGCTTATCAAGTAGTTCTTTTTGATAAAAAGGACCGCACGCCAGTTGAAGACTTCATATTGTCCCTTTCGGATAGTACTATTGCTAAGATTTTCAGCCGCTTTGAGCTACTTGAGCTATTGGGACCAGATCTTGGTATGCCCAATGTCAAAAGAATTGTCGGGACTCTTTACGAGTTGAGAATTAGAGGCCGTGAGGAAGTCCGATTGTTATTTGCGATTAGCAAGACAAATATTTATGTCGTGCACGGATTTAAAAAGAAGAAAGATAGAATCCCGCTTAAAGAGATCAAAATTGCGCAAACGCGCTTGACACAGATATAGCATATATGTTATATATTAAGTATGAAAACATACAAGCAGTTTAAAGCCGAAGTTTTTAGAACTAACAAAAACATCAAGCGTGAGTACGAGATGCTGGAGCCCGAAGTCGAGGCGATAAAGAAGTTTGTCGAGCTGAGGCGCACCAAGAATATCACGCAAAGCGAGCTTGCTCAGCTTATTGGCACGAAGCAGTCGGCGATATCTAGATTTGAGCGCAATCTTATCGATCCCTCAATCTACTTTTTATCCAAAGTAGCCAATGCTCTTGGCAAGCGTCTCGAGATTCGGTTCAAGTAATCGAGCATAACTCCTCCAAAGTCTCGTCAGAATTAGTATCATATGTATTATGCAAGACAAGGCTGCAAAAGCACATGATAATGAAGAAGATCCGCTGCTAACTGATGTATATGAGTATCTTACTAAGTTCGATTTCCCACTCGCACAGCTAATTCAGAGGAAGTTCAAGGTTGGCTTCTCAAGGGCTGAGCGGATTCTCAAGCAGATTGAGGACAAGAAAAG
>CAZGZD010000008.1:0-35821 GCA_964530005.1 uncultured Gammaproteobacteria bacterium | reverse complement strand
CTTTGGGCGTGATCGGCATCATCTATGAAGCACGTCCCAATGTGACGGCGGATGTATTCTCTTTGTGCTTCAAGTCCGGTAATGCCAGTGTACTCAAGGGTGGATCGGCCGCAGATTGTTCCAACCGGGCAATTGTATCTGTTATTCAAAAAGTTTTGACAAAAAATAATCTTAATCCCAACATAATCTATCTTTTATCCAATGATCGCGAAGCCGTATCGACGATGATGAAGGCGCATGGGTTGGTTGATGTCATCATACCGCGAGGTAGTGCCGAGCTTATTGAGTATGTACGGAATACGGCGCAAATTCCAGTGATTGAGACAGGCAGGGGAGTATGTCATATCTATGTGGACTCGGGTGCAGATGTATCTATGGCGGCCGGTATCATAGACAACGCCAAGACACGTCGCCCCAGTGTGTGTAATGCGCTTGATACGCTCATCATCCACAAAGACCAAATCAGTAATTTGCAGAAGCTTGTGGGAGATCTTGAGAAGAAGAACGTCGAGATTCGAGCAGATGAGCATTCATATGCTGAGCTGACAAAGTTCTACAATAAAAGTTTACTCAAAAAAGCAGTCGAAGAAGACTTCGGGGCTGAGTATATGGATCTTATATTGTCTATTAAGATAGTCGATTCGCTTGACGTGGCACTTTCATATCTTCGGGTCAACAGCTCAAGGCACAGTGAGGGGATAGTTGCGAATGATAAAAAATCTATCGATAGATTCGAACGTGAGGTGGATGCAGCCTGCATATTCGTGAACTCGTCAATCGCATTTGCCGATGGAGCGCAGTTCGGACTAGGTGCCGAGATCGGTATTAGCACTCAAAAGCTCCATGCCCGCGGTCCTATGGGCCTTGAAGCACTTACTTCATACAAATGGATTGTTGAGGGTACTGGTCAGATTAGAGGGGGTTAGTATTTAAAAAATCAATTATGGGTCTAAAGATTAAAAAGAATCCTTCTCCTTTTTATAGATTTTTTACAGATTTTTTTGTTCCGAGAGTGACTGAAGGAGATATTGTTGCATTTACTTTTAGCTTGATTTTCATTTTCATTCAGGATCTTGTAATTAATACAAAAAACTATACATCGTTTGATGATACTCTTTATGAGTTTCTTATCTCATTTATAATCACCCCTGCTGCGATTATTGCTTTTTTAATATTTTTTATTCAATTATTAATGAATGAAAGGTTAGCAGAGGAGAATAAGATGACAATTACAGCTATGTTTTATATTGGTTTTGCTTTGATAATGATAAATTCATTATGGCACGCTCTACTTATAAACAACAGAATTCAGTGGACGATTGAAAATTTTGTCATAGCTTTTCAAATTTTTCGATATGGAGTGCTACTTGTTATTCTTAGATTCTTTTATGATGCAAAGTTCTTTATTTCTAATCGATTGTCCGACATTCAAATAAGGGGGAAAGAGATTTTGGTTGTTTTACTACTATGTGTAGGAATAGGACTTTTTGTTTTTAATAGGTATGATTTTTTTAGCGTTAAGGTAGCTTTGACATACAGCTACTCTTTATTTGCATTTTATGCAGTACGAAGTATTTTGTTTGGAAGAAGTACACAAGACTATATTCGAGTAGTCAAAATAAATAAAACAAAGTAGATTAAGATTCATAGAGCGCAATTTTCAAAAATATAGAGGCCAAACACACTTCCATATAAATGATCTTGTATTTTACACTATAGGGTGTATAATATTATATATGTCAGAGCAATTTACCGGAAACAGACAGGGGCTTCATGCAAAAGGAGCTGAATTTGCAAGTCAAGTTGGAGCAGTAGTAAATCATGCGCTAATTTTGGGGTTTTTAGCGAGCACAATGCTTGATATAAGGTATAAAAGAAGAGGGCCGAATGGCCCAAGGGATGGACGCAAAACCCGAGGGTATGATATGACAGTCGGAGCTCGAAGAGTTGCAGATGCTGCGAAAAAATCCAAAAAAAAGCAAGATAAGTAAAATGATGAATCAAGCGCGTTTAAGTGAAGTCCCACTTCATCAAAAAGCTTATATAGAGGACTAATTTAATTTCTGAGTATCTACAATAATCGTCACTGGGCCGTCGTTGACAAGAGTAACTTGCATATTAGCTCCAAACTCTCCTGTTTCGACCTTAATGTTTTGTTTTCTTAGACTCTCGACAAACAGCTCATAGAGTCTTTTAGCCTCGATGGGCTCCTTAGCATTTATAAATGAGGGACGACGACCTTTTTTAAGGTCTGCGGCAAGTGTGAACTGAGATACAGCCAGAATCTCGCCTTTTGTATCCAAAATTGAGAGATTCATTTTTCCGTCTTGATCTGCAAATATGCGAAGGTTTATGATCTTCTCGACGAGTTTGTCGATTTCTGAATCAGTGTCTTTCTCAATGACTCCCAGGAGGATTACCATACCCTGCCCGATCTCAGAATACTTTTGGTCACCGATTGTGACGCTACCTGATTTAGCCCGTTGTATTAGTGCGATCATATAGCTTGCGATTGATTAAATTCCCCTTGTATTATATACTATACGTAGCTTATGAATTACTTATCTTCCACAGCTAGACGAGCAAGATCAGCCGCAACAGCGGGTGTTGTGGATAGTGTAGAGATTAAATAAGACACTAAGACAATGACAACCCCGCAAAATATGGCGGGGTTTTTTAGTATTATAAAATAACTATGAAAAATACAAAGAAGCTGTGGGGAGGAGCTCACACCAAGGCTACAAAAAAGGCAGTAATCGGCTTTACGGCAGGTCGTGATGTGCGTGTTGTGCCTATGGCTGATACTGCACTTATTCCATATGACATTGCTGTCAATAAGGCTCATATTCAAATGCTTTGTGCTCAGGGGTTGATTGATGAAAGTGACTATAAAGCGCTTGATTCAGGACTGGACGCGATTGGTGATCTTTATGAAAAAGGAGAGTTCGTACTAAATCCGGATCTTGAAGATGTTCATACCAATATAGAGGCTTGGCTAATCGAGCATCTTGGGATAGATATAGGGGGCAAGATTCATACAGCTCGTTCTCGTAACGATCAAATATTGGCCGATATGTACCTGTATCTTCAGGATATGGCTGATACATACGTCACAGATATAAAAACTCTTGTAGATGCACTGTCGACTCAGTCGGAAGTTCACAAAAATACTGTATGTCCCGGGTTCACACATCATCAGCAGGCGACTGTGGCCACATTCGGATACATACTGGACTCATTTGCAAGTTCGCTAAAGCGAGATTTGAGTACATTTGAGAACGTGAAGAAGCTTTTTAACTTTTCCCCACTTGGTGGAGCTGCGGGATATGGTACGACTATTGTTGGCGATAGCCAAAAGGCAGCGACAGCTCTGGGATTTGAAAATAGTTACGAAAACTCAATAGATGTGATTACAAATCGTGGTGAGTTTGAGACGTATATGGCATTTGCGATATCTATGATGATGATCCACATATCGCAGCTTGCGCAGACTCTCATACTTTTCTCAACTCGCGAATTTGGATATGTTACTCTCCCTGACGAGTTCACCACTGGCTCATCGATCATGCCGCAGAAGAAAAATCCAGACATACTTGAGGTGGCTAAGTCAAAGACATCATATGTTCATGGACTCTTGTCGGCACTTATGTCCAACTCGAAAGCAGCATTCATAGGATACAACCGAGATGCTCAGCAGACGAAATACATAATCATGGATATTATTTTTGAGACTAAAGACGTAGCTGTAGTACTGGCTGATCTTACACGTAATCTGGTTGTGAATAAGGACCGTATGGGGGTTGCTGCACGATCTAACTTCATCACATCAACAGGCCTTATGGAGCTTATTGTGGCTAACAAAGCCATTCCTATGCGTCAAGCTAAGCGACTTATTGAAATGGCAATTAAATACTCAATTGAATCAGGAAATAATGATTTTGTGACTAAGAAAAGTATGGATCGTGCAATCTCTGAAGTTGACTTAACTATCTCAATTTCTGATGAAGAGCTTACTCACTGGCAAGACCCGGTCTATCAGATGACGCTAATCAAGAAATAATTTATGGTGTCGGTGTGGGGTGTGGGTTATCACCGGCACAGTCTACGCAGAAAGTAGAGAATTCGTCTTTAAGTACTGTCTTTTCTTTCACCTCAATATTATCAGTCTGACCAGGTGATGCTAATTTGTCGCTATCTTTGGTCACCGCTACCTGTTCGCGTCCGGTCTTGAGCGACTTATTGTCTATCACAGTCTTGCCGACTATGAAGTATTCAAACCGAGTAGGACAGCCATCTGTGCCGTCTGGCTTCTTTTCAGATGCTCCAAATCCCGAGCATACTTGTCGTCCTATCACAGTGGCTGGTTTGATGACAAGTAGATCTGGTTGATTTTTGAGCGCCTCACTCATAATTCCATTCCAGATAGGTGCAGCTCCTGTAATACCGGATGTGATTGCTGGATTCATAGGTGAGTTGTCATTGTTGCCGACCCACACGATTGTCAGGAAGTTGGGGGTGTATCCCACAGTCCAGTTGTCTCGCTTGTCATCAGTTGTTCCTGTCTTGACCGATACTTTGTGCTTGGGAATCACAAGAGCAGACGATGGTCCAAATGCAGCTGTGCGTGCTCCATTGTCAGCCAAAATATGAGAGATGATGAATGCTGTCTCTTTTGAGATAGCCCGCTTTCCGTCTATGAGTAAATAGTTGGGTTGTCTGAGTGGCTTTTTTATATCGGGTATAAAATTGGGATCTTTGAACTCATATAAAGTCTTACCGTTTTTGTCCTTTATCTTAAGAATTGGATTGAGCTTCTTGGACTTTCCCTGATTTGCAAATGCGGAAAAAGCAGTAGCCATCTCAGTCATTTTGACCTCTCCACCACCGAGTGTAAGGGAAAGGCCATAATTAGTGGGATCCTTAAAGCTTGTGATGCCAAATGCTGATGCTGATGCGACAAAATTATCTACACCATTAAGAGCCAGCATCTTGACAGCTGGAATATTGTATGAGTTTGCAAGTGCGAATCTGAGCTGCACAGGTCCGTGGAATGCACCGTCGTAGTTTACTGGACAGTATGCTTTGGGTTGGCCAGCTGGCGCAAAACATGTCTTGACGTCAAGAAATGTACTCGCTGCAGTGACTATGCCACGATCTATACCTATTGCATAATTAAGTGGTTTTATACTTGATCCAGGTTGTCTGAGGGCTGTGGTGACATTGAAGCTTCCGGACGGAGAGGCGAAGTAGTCTACCGATCCAACCATAGCCAATATCTCGCCAGTTGGCGGGCGAGTCACAAGTGCCGCGCCATTGCCTACGTGATATCCAGCAAGATCCTCAATCTCTTGAGATACGACTTTTTCAGCTTTCCCCTGAAGTGGGAGATCGAGGGTGGTGGTCACGGTGAGTCCACCTTCCTCAACCTGTTTGACTCCATAAAGTCGTTCCAATTCTTGCTTTACAAAGAATACAAAATGAGGGGCTTTGATTTTAGTTCCAGGGGGCACAACGACTATTTTTTTCCCTAGTGCATCTGAATATTGTGCGGGGGTAATAAATCCAAGTTGTTTCATATTTTGAAGCACCAGATTACGCCTGTTGTGTGCGAGTTCGGGGTTGGCATAGGGTGAATAAAGAGATGGAGCTTGTGGAAGTCCGGCCAGAAATGCCGCTTGGTCAAGTGTTAGATCAGCTGCCTTTTTTCCAAAATATACTTTTGCTCCAGACTCAATTCCATATGCCGATCCGCCATAGGGGACTTGATTGAGATACAGCTCAAGTATTTCATTTTTGGTAAATATACGTTCAACCCAGAGTGCAAGTACTATCTCTCGGATCTTGCGGCGAATTGTACGCTCAGGAGTCAGAAGGGCACTTTTGACGAGTTGTTGAGTGATCGTTGATCCACCTTGCAAGTGTCCTGTTCTAATTGTGTCTTTTATGGCTCGTCCAATGCCGCCTACGACAGACACTCCCTGATGGGTATAAAAATCCTTATCCTCAATCGCAATAGATGCTTGGACTACATATTTGGGTAAGGTATTTATCTTGACAGGGGTACGATTTTGTTCATTATAGATTTCATATAGAAGCTTTCCATTGCGGTCAAGAATACGGGTTGAAAGCGGGATGGCTTTATAATCTTTGAGGCTATAAGGACTTGGAAGACCCCAAAAAATATAAAAAAATAGGAATACAGCAAAAGCAATTATAAAAGTATTGACGGCTATTAGTGGCTTCTTGATTTTTCGCCTTATCGATGTTGGGAGAGGGGAACTATTTGGGTGAGTTTTTGCCATAGTTTTACAAAAACATTCTACCAGAAATTTTATCTTTAATCGTTAGTTGCCTTCGCTTTACTTCTTTGGAAAAAGTGGCTCAGCTTTTGAGATTTTGTTAGACGTGGCTTTTTGTATTTTTTCGGCAGTTGAGGGAATAAAAGGAATAAGTTGATAGCCAATATGGTTTAGTTTCTGCAAAGTGGCAGTCAGGAATTGGTTTCTTTCTGATTTGGTTTTTTTCCACGGTGCAAATGCATCAACTTTTTTATTAATACCTTTAATATCTCGACCAATTGACTCCAATGCACGGTGAAACTGGAAGTTTTCAATTAGCGTCTTTACCTCAGATGTGTATATTGTAGTTGGCTTTGTTGGTTCAACTGTAAGATTATCTATAGCGGCAATTGTGGTAACGCGCGTTATTAGATTCCCCAGCTCATTTGCAAGGTCTGAGTCATACACTTCTTGCAATCTGGCGAAAGAGAAATCTCCATCATCGGTCGAGGGTATCTCACGAAGAAAGTAGTACCTAAGGGCATCTGTTCCATATTTTTCTATGATTTCGATCGGATCGATAACGTTGCCAAGTGTCTTCGACATCTTTTGGCCATTAATTGTCAAGTATCCGTGGACGAATAAAGACTTAGGGAGTGTGAGGCCGGCAGACAAGAGAAATGCTGGCCAGTATACGGCATGAAAGCGGATAATTCCCTTTCCGATAACCTGCACATCGGCGGGCCACCACGCCTTATACTTCTGCTCGTCCCATCCAAATCCAATTCCTGATTGATAGATATTAAGCGCATCAAACCACACATACATACGCTGACTGTCATCATTTGGCACGGGTACGCCCCAGTTTTTGGCTCGCTCATTGGAGCGAGATATGCTGATATCCTGAAGAGGCTTTTTGAGGAAAGACAAGACTTCTTTTTTTCTAAATTCTGGATAGATTTTTATTTCGTTCTCTTCGATAATATGTATGAGTTGATTTTGATATTTAGAAAGGCGAAAAAAATAATTATCTTCTGCGACGGTGTCTAATGTGCGCCCAGGGTGCTCAAAGCATTCTCCATTTTCATTCAACTCGTCTCTGGTATAGAAAGTCTCACACCCTACACAGTAGAGACCTTCATATTTGCCCTTATAGATATCTCCATTTTTTAAGCAAAGTTCCCAGAGTTTTTGACTTGCTGGAAAATGTGTCTCTTTATTACTTCCTTTTTGAAAGATATCAAAATGGACATTGAGCTTGTTAGCAAGTTCCAGAAATAGCTCTCCATTTTTATCAATAAACTGCTGAATTGGTACCCCTGCTTTTTCAGCTGCCTGAACGTTTTTGAGAGCATTCTCATCGGCTCCGCAAAGAAGAAGAGTCTCATATCCAAGTAGCTCATTGTAGCGCTTTATAGCATCAGATTGGACAAACTCCAAAGCATGTCCGATATGGGGCGCAGCATTGACATAGGGGATAGAGTTGGTGATGTAAAAGCCTTTTTTCATTTTTTTACTTTATTAAAATAGCAACCCCAATTATAAAAGAGGAGAGGAGGATTGTGTTGAGGATATTGGGACCTATGATAGTGCCAAGTGCAAGAAGGACGAAGATATAGAATGTGCACAGTAGGGAAAGCTGCCATCTGGCAAAAAAAGACACTATAAATCCACCTAAAAAAGAAAGTAGCAAAGCAAAAGATAGAGATATCGCGATCGAGGAGGGAGGAACCTGTGTGGCAACAAAAATACCGACAGCTATAAGGGTAGAAATTGTGAGAATTTTGACTATTTGTCGCCGTGGGAGATTAATTGGTAGCTTTTGATATCTTTTTCTCATATATAATGTATATTATAGCTTTTGTTGGCTGCCCTTGAAAGATAGGGATTGACACTATATAATTGTAGCTTATGACTGATTTACTGCCAGATGACAAACAGAAAATTATCCAAGACTTCGCTCAGGGCAATGGAGATACAGGATCACCAGAAGTGCAGGTTGCACTCTTAAGTCACAAGATTCAAAGATTGACAGGTCACCTTGAAGAAAATAAAAAAGACAATCACTCAAGACGCGGACTTTTAAAAGTTATTGCCAAGAGACGACGAATCCTAAGCTACTTAAATGGATTGGACGCTAGTCGATATACGCAACTTATAAAACGGCTGAGTTTGAGGAAATAAGACTTCAATCGCAACATAAATAAAACCACATGAAATTTTTAGAAAGTAGTATTGATATTAATGGTCAAAAGCTGACTATTCAGGTAGGAAAACTAGCGCAAGCTGCGACCACATCAGTTCTTGCCCGACTTGGTGACACCTGCGTGCTTGTGACTCTTACCACATCATCTACTCCGTCAAATCTTGATTATCTACCGCTTAAGGTAGAATACGCAGAAAAGCTTTATGCAGGAGGGCGTATCAAGGGATCAAGATGGGTAAAACGAGAAGGTAAGCCGTCTGATGAGGCGATACTCAATGCACGACTTATTGATCGTCTGATTCGTCCATTTTTTCCAAAAGGATACCGCAATGATATCCAAATTATTGTTACCATGCTATCTGTTGATGGAGTAAACTCTCCGGAGATCTTAAGTGCTGTCGGTGTAGTGACCGCCCTTCATTTATCTCCAGTACCGTGGAATGGTCCAATTGCAACAAGTCGTGTTGCCTATATTCAGGTGAATGATAGTGGTTCATATGTAGTAAATCCCACAGAAGTTGAGCAAAAAATATCAGCGCTCGACCTTATTGTTGCGTCAACTGCCGATCGAGTCGTGATGATAGAGACAGGCGCACTGGAGCTTTCTGAACAAATAATAATTGAAGGAATTAAAAAGGCGAAAGAGGAAAACAAAAGAATAATAGACTTTATCGAAGGTATTAGAGGCAAGGTGGGAATGCCCAAATTGAAAGCCGATGACTCACCCATCGATAGTTCACTCGAGGCACTTCTTAAAAAAGACCATACAGATGAGCTTAACGCAATCATTGATGGTAAGGCAGAGAAAGAATTTGACGACGGATCTCTTGTAGCTGCACTTGTTGACGCAGTGTACGATGCAGCGGGCGAAAAATATGAGAAAAAAGATATTGCTGCGGCTGTGGATTACGTGACCAAAAAAATGATTAAGAGTCGAATCTTGACCACAAAGAAAAGACTTGATGGGCGTGGTCCTGATGAGGTAAGAAAACTGTCATCTGAGGTCGGAATTTTGCCGAGAACTCATGGTACAGGACTTTTTTCTCGTGGAGATACTCAGGTTTTGTCAATTGTCACACTCGGTGCACCAAGCCTTGAGCAACTTATCGAGACTCCAGAAGGTGAAGAGGCAAAGCGCTATATTCACCACTACAATATGCCTCCATATTCAGTTGGAGAGGTGGGGAGGGTTGGATTTCCATCACGTCGTGAGATAGGACATGGAGCACTTGCTGAAAAAGCTATCGAGCCAGTTCTTCCATCTGAGCGAGATTTCCCCTACACCATACGAGTTGTGTCTGAAGTCTTATCGTCAAACGGATCAACTTCTATGGCTTCAACCTGTGGATCAACACTAGCTTTGCTTGATGCTGGTGTGCCAATCAAGGCGCCAGTCTCTGGAATTGCCATGGGACTTATGTGGGAGTCAGATGACAATTATGTCATCCTTACCGACATCATGGGTATTGAGGATTTTTCGGGAGATATGGACTTTAAGGTTGCTGGGACTCGTGATGGAGTGACTGCAGTACAGCTTGATGTAAAAAATGATGGATTGACTGATGATATGATTGTCAAAGTCTTTGAGAAAGCACATGTTGCAAGACTTGCAATTTTGGAAAATATGATAGCTACAATTGACAAACCTCGCACGTCTTTGTCCAAATTCGCGCCCAAAGTAGTTGTACTTACGCCACCACCTGACAAGATAGGCGAGATCATAGGTCCAGGCGGCAAGAATATAAGAAGCCTTATTGCACGCACTCAGACAGATATTACAGTCGCTGATGATGGCCGTGTCACAATCTCGGGTATTGATCAGGCTGGCCTTGACGAGGCAGTAAGTCAGATAGAGGCGATTACTCGTGAACTTGAGGCTGGAGAGGAATTCGACGGGGAGGTAAAGCGACTTCTTCCATTTGGAGCATTTGTTGAAGTATTACCCGGTAAAGAAGGACTCGTTCACGTATCAAAGATGGGCAAAGGATTTGTCAAAGATCCGGCAGATGTCGTGAAAATAGGCCAAAAGGTACATGTCAGAGTGACTGAGGTAGATCGCATGGGCCGGATAAATCTCGAGCTTCTTGGTGAGTAGACCTATTTTAACCTGATTGATTTTGTTCTCATACTACTGCTACAATAATTACTATGGCCAGACGCAGAACACGATTTAAAGTACCCTTCCTAAAACTTAATGTTAACCGAAAGACAGTCTTCAATATTATTGGATTTTTTCTTATAGCTGCTGCCGGCCTTTTTCTCGTAGCCTTTTTTTCCGGGCGTGACGCGAGCGACGGAAGAATGCTTTCTTCACTCAATGTAGAGCTTCGCGCAGGATTTGGGATTATGGCATATCTGGTGCCTCCGATTCTTCTTCTTATTTCAAGTCATTTCTTTAATACTAAGAAGCTTAAATTTGTGAAGCCGAATATCACAATTGGTAGTATTCTTATATTTTTTGCGCTTTTGGGGATATTTAGGACAGGTTTGTGGGGGAAATTTGTCTACACCAATCTTGCCATGGATTTTACTGTTGTGGGGTCTCTTGTCATCCTCACAATTGCTTTTCTGGTTGGCCTCATTCTTTTTCTGGATACGTCAGTTGATGCATTTGTGCTTTTTCTTATTGATTTTGCAAAGTCAATCTATTTTTTCTTCAAAAATTATGTATTTCGTCAGATGCTTTCTGGTGAAAAAGTCGTGGGTGATAAAAAAGATCCAAAATTTATTGAAAACAAGCCACTTCTTATTAACCAGAATAGACCTGAGCAGATCACTCCTGGGGCCCTTAAGCCGGCTGGTGGAATAGCCATGAAGCCAGTGACGACCAAGTCTACAAACTGGATCTATCCGCCACTCTCACTGCTTCACGATGTGAAACAGACAGATGCAGATCGAGGAGATGTGAAGGCAAATGCGGCAATAATTGAGGGCACTCTTGATAGTTTTGGACTCCGAGCTCGAGTTGCTGAGGTGAATTATGGGCCGACTGTCACTCAATATGCACTGACAATTACTCAAGGTACCAAGCTGTCAAAGATTACTGGTTTATCCAATGATCTTGCACTTGCACTTGCTGCATCAACTGGGCAGGTCAGGATAGAGGCACCGATTCCAGGTCGCGCGCTTGTTGGAGTTGAGACGCCAAATAAGCGTCCTGAGATCGTGACACTCAAGCGAATCCTCGCAACCGATGTATTTCTCAATAATTCGGACCCTCTTCTTGTGCCATTGGGGCTTGATGTATCCGGTAAGCCACAGGCTGCAACAATTGATAATATGCCCCACGTACTTATTGCTGGTACGACTGGATCAGGTAAGTCAGTGATGTTGAACGCCTGGATTGCGAGCTTCCTCTTTCGTACCAAGCCAGATGATCTTAAGCTTATTATGGTAGATCCAAAAAGGGTTGAGCTTACGCTCTACAATGGCATTCCGCATCTCTTGACTGAGGTGATTGTTGAGCCAGATAAAATAATCAATGCCTTGCGCTGGACAGTGGCTGAGATGGAAGGCCGGTACAAAGAGTTCGCTAAAGTGGGGGTTCGAAATCTGGAAGGATATAATAATCTGGGCGGAATTGATAAAAAGCCGTATATTATATTTATCATTGATGAGCTGGCGGACCTTATGATATTTGCGGCCAACGAAGCAGAGGAGCTTATCACACGTATCGCTCAGATGGCACGTGCGACGGGGATCCACCTCGTACTTGCGACTCAGCGCCCATCAGTGGATGTCATCACCGGCCTTATGAAGGCCAATATTCCGACTCGCCTTGCATTCAATGTGTCTACTCTTGTTGATTCTCGAGTCATCATCGACACACCTGGTGCTGAGAAGCTTTTAGGCCGAGGTGATATGCTCTATCTGCCGCCTGATCAGGCTAAGCCACGTCGTATTCAAGGGCCATTTGTCACCGAGGCGGAGATACATGCGCTTGTCAAATTCCTCAAGGAGAATAATCCTGAGGTGCACTATACCGAAGAGATTACCGATCGAGAGGCCAATATCAATGCGCCACTTCGATCATCTGGATTTGGTGGGGGGAGTGGGGGATCAGATCACGATCCTCTTTTCAATCAGTCGATTGAGCTTATTGCACAGCATGACAAGGCATCAGCTTCGCTCCTCCAGCGGCGTTTGTCAATTGGATATGCCCGCGCAGCCCGAATTCTTGACCAACTTGAGGCGGCTGGATATGTGGGGCAGGCTGAGGGTTCCAAACCGCGCGAGGTACTTCGCCGTGGCCTGCAAGATATAGAAAATGAAGCAGGAGGTCAATAGCAATTTCTTCAATAAAAACATATGCTTGGATATTTTTTAGCATTAGTGACGATGTTTATATATGGGATGTATCCCGTTGTCTCACATTATTTAGTAAGTGATATAGATCCAATATTTTTAATTGGTATAGTTTCCATTGTTGCATCTATTCCTTTTCTACTTTATCTAATTCCGCGAAACAAACAAAAAGATTTATTTTCTATTCGCTTTCGAAAATTATTTATAGAAATAGCACTACTTGCTGCTGCGGCAAATGCACTGTTTTTTATAGGCACTAAAATGACGAGTGGACTAAATACATCCCTCCTTCTTCAAGTTGAGCCGATATATTCAGTAATTTTGGCTTTTATTTTTTTAGGTGAAAAAATAAAAAAACGAGAAATACTGTCAATAATTGTTATGGTTATAGGAGCTGTTGTGGTTGCATATAAAGGGGGTCAAGGTTTGAATATTGGAGACATTTTTATAATTATTACACCTCTTTTATATCAGGCTTACCATATGCGAGCAAAACAGATTATGACACAGGGAGGTAGTGCTAATATGGTGGCGGCAGGAAGGCTATTATACGGCGGAATAATACTACTTTTTATCGCACTCGTTGTACATCCTGAATCAATTCTTATATTGACCAATGTGACAAAAGTATGGAAGATGCTACTTTTTGGCTTGCTATTAAGTTTGAATTTTTTTACTTGGTATCAAGCTGTTAAGCTAATGCCTCTTTCTCGCGCATCTGCATTTATTCCTTTGTCTGTATCTGTGTCATTTTTGGGTTCAGTTTTTCTCCTCAAAGAGATGCCTACATCCCAACATTATGTAGGGTTAATTCTTATTCTCATTGGACTAATAGGGCTGACCTGGATTCATTTCAAAAGAGAGAAAACACAGAATACTTATGAACCGGAGATATAAAATTTTAATTACCTTACGGTTAGAATAATCCCAACAATTACAATAAGTGCAGCAACGATTTTTTTGAGCTCATCTCTGCGCTCGCCTTGGACAAAGTATGCGAGTATTACGCTAAAAAAAACTGATGTGGCAAGCAGCGATTCAGTTGTAGTGACGCTCCCAAGTTGATTCGCATGTACTCCAAAAAATCCAGCCAGCCCCCACATAATGCCAGTAAGTAGTAAGTACTTTGTATCGATCCGACGGTACTCACGAACTATTTGCTTTACTGTGATTTTTTCAAACAGCGCTACAAACACTATGGGTAAAAAGTATGCCATACTAAAGTAGAGTGGCATATTAAAGTGTGCGGAGTTGCCGATATCGATTGCAAATCCCGTGGCTCCGGTAATGGCTGCTATAAAGGTAAGTAATGTGTATTTGTTCGCAACAAATGTACCACGCCTGTAGAGAACAAGTATGGTGGCGCTTATTACAAGGAGTATGCCGGCCACTTTGCTGATCGTTAGCGCTTCATGATACAGTATGACGCCATATATAAACACAAATACGCTTGTTAGTTGTAAAAGTATTGAGACTATTGATACCTCAAGGTGCTTGCGTACGGTAGGTTGGATACGGTCGGCGATAGCATAAAAGACGAAGGATATAATTGGTAGGGTGTAATAGATGGGCTGCGTAGGGAACTTGAAATCAAAATACGGGACGAAAAAAAGCACAGTGATTCCTCCAATAAGATTGACAAGTACAAACGCAGCAGCTTCATTGCGTACAGTCCGCGCAAATAACTTGTACAGCTGATCAAGAGCCACTGTGGCGGCCAGAGCACCGGCCATGTTAAATCCCCAGGAATTTAAAAGCTCTATCATTTTTGATTATATTAACAGGAAATCAGTAAGTTAATCGCAGGTGTCGCAGTATTTTTTGATATTTCGCTCGTGTTCCTCAAGGGTACGACCATAATATGTGTGACCTTTGGAGTCTGCGACATAGAAAAGATATGGAGTCGTTGGATCTGCACTGAGAGCTGCTTGAATAGATGATAGGCCTGGATTGGATATTGGTCCGGGTGGGAGTCCTTGCTTTTTGTATGTATTGTAGAGTGAGGGGCTTTCTTTATCGTCGTTTGTGATTGAGCCTTTCCACCAAGTTTTTGTAGCGGGTTGATACCCAAGAGCGTATTGGACTGTGGCGTCAATTTGAAGAGGGATACCATCTTTAATGCGTCGTAGGATAATACTTGCCACCTTGGGTCTATCTACCTCGCGCCTTGCTTCACGCTCGACTATGGATGCAAGCGTAATTATTTCAAGGTCAGTGAGGCCTTTTTTCCTGGCTTGTGCTTTCATCTCTGGTGTGTATCTATTTTCAAAATTGTTTTTGAGTATTGCTACTGCGTCGTCTGCCGATGCGGTTTTAGGGATTAGATATGTGTCAGGGAATAAGTAGCCTTCGAGCCCTTGAGATGCTTTTTCAAACTCGATCTCTGGAATTCCAAGTTCAGCTGACATGATCTGAGCAATCTCTTCTCGTCTCAGTCCTTCTCGCACTGTGATCCATCGATCAAGACTCCCGACAGTGAATTCCTTAGCTATCTCACGTGCACTCATAGATGGAGAGAGGCGGAAGTCGCCAGCCTGAATCTTTTTTTCAATTCCCAATTGCTTAACTACTACAAAAAAAACAAGCTTAGATCTTATGAGGTGCTCACTCTCAAGCCTATTAGATATGAGGTTGAGATTTTCCCCTGGCTTGATTACAAAAAGTTTGACTGTCTTGTTATCACGGTCTGCAGGTAGTATTCCCTCCTTGTAAAATAGAGCGGATGACACGCCGATTATGAGCACCACTATAAAGAAAAGTGTAATTCTATAGCTAAGTTTCATATATTTGGAAATCACTAAGTGTTACTTTAGCCTCTTGTAGGCGATAAATATTGCTTGAATAGAGTATGAATAATGGATCGCCTTTTTCTGCTTTTTCATTTCTTTTTTTGAGCAAATATATACCTGCATCTTTGTCATCTGGCGCCCCTAGAATTTTGGCTACTGAATTCAGATGAAAATTATTTATACCTTTAATTTTACCAGAACGAGTGCTGTAAATTTCCAATTTATGCGATTTTGGCTTGAGTGAAGCAGAGGAAACATTATCATCGCCACCTTGTGCTTTAATGATTTCTTTGAACTTTGAGAGCGCAGCTCCGCTTTTTAGAATTTTTTGAGCTTCTGCTTCTCCATTTTTGTCTGATTGGCTATCTTTGTAGCAAATACCCAGAAGAAGCCCTGCGAGTCGAAGAGCCTTGGCTTCAAGATCATGGGAACGCTCGTCGTGCTGCTCAAGTACACGAAGTACATCACGCGCCTCAAGCTTTGGACCAATTCCTCGCCCGGCCGGCTCAAGAGTCTCATTAATATCAACAACCATCTTGATGTCAAACCTTTTTGCAATTGCCTTAAATTTGGCAGCGACTCGCTCGGCATCTGCCATAGATCTTACTTTCATTGTGGGTCCAACTGGTATGTCCAGCACCAAATGATTAGTCGACACTGCTACTTTTTTGGACATTATGGAGATAATCACTTTGTCAAATGACTCAAAAGACAGAGGCTCTTCGACTCGAATGATTGTGTCATCTGCTGGCGCAATACCCAAGTGTCCACCCCACACGATACAACCTCCAACAGCATCAACTATTCTATGAATTTGCTCAGGTGTGAATTCCACATCGGCTAGCGTCTCCATTACGTCCGCTGTACCGGCCGGTGAGGTGATGGCTCGAGACGAAGTTTTGGGAATCTTAAATCCGGCAGCAGCAATAATTGGCACAACAATCATCGTGGTTCGACTTCCAGCGATACCCCCTATGCAGTGTTTGTCGGCCACTATGCCATCAAATTTAAGCTTAGTTCCCGTCTCCACCATTGCGCGTGTGAGGAAGTACAACTCATCTTCGGTAAACCCCTTCTTAAAAGATGCGGCAACAAAGTAGGTGGTCAACACATCGGACAAACGCTTGTTGGAAATTTCATCCATAAGGTTATAGATTTCTTTGTACGTTAAGGGTTTGCCAAGAAGCTTTTTTTGAATAGAATCGACAGCGAGCAAGTGTTTGGAATTTAAGTCGTTCATATATCGATTTGAGTATAGATTTCAAAAAAACGTTTGTGGTACTGCTTTGCTTTTAGAATAAGCTTCGAGACAAGATAGAGCTCTCTAATCTCAAAAAGGAGAGCGAACAAAAGATATAAGGAAAAAAAGCTGATAAGGCCTGTCATAAGAAGCAAAAAAACGTTGATAGTGCGGCTTGTGTCAAATACTAAGCCGTCCAGCAGTTTGAGGAGGTAATAAACAAAAAAAGAAGTTACAAACGTTGCTGTCGTAATTTTGATTAGCTCAACCACAAAAAAACGTAGATTAAAATGACCTAGCCTACGAATGAGAAGTGCGAATAATATAATGACATTTATGACTATCGTGATAGAAAATGATATAGCAAGTGCCCACACAGGTAGGTGGTAGATAAACACGAAAGACGTGCTAAGTGCAATATTTGTGGCAATAGTAAACAAGCTTACATAAAAAGGTGTGCGACTATCCAGCATTCCATAAAAACAGCGGGTAATAAAATAATAAATAGAGTGAAATGGAATAGATAGTGCAAAGTAAGATAGTGTGGTCGCAGTTAGTGTGGTCGCATCCCAGTCAAATTTTTGTCCTCCAAAGAACAGTCGAACGAGTGGAGTACGCGCAAAGATAAAAAAGCTTGCAAGTGGAATGGTAAAGAAAAGAATACTCAAAAGAGAGTCGAGGGTAATCTTTTTGAACTCCTCGACCTTACCATCCTGATATAGCTCTGATAGATAAGGTAGGGACGCTTGGCCGAATGCGATGCCGATTATGGATACAGGAAGCAGTTGGAGTGTCTGGGCAAGATAAAAGACGGTGTATGATCCAGACCCGATAAGCGTGGTAAGTGTAAGATCTATTGTCGCATCGATCTGAGTTACCACAGTTGTTACAAGGCGGGGAACAATCATCCCAAAGAATTCACGAAGTCCACGGGTAATGCGAAATATTGGAGCATATTCAAAGTGCGATCTTTTGATGAGTGGAAGTTGAATCACAAACGAAAGTACCGCTCCGACCACTACCCCAATGACAGGGGCCAAAAGATGCATGCTTGGAGCAAATAATATGGTCATCACTATAATTGCGAGGTTGTAGATTAGGGGTGCAAATGCGGTAAGAACAAACGTCTTATTGGCTTGTCCTATGCCCGTCAGGAAGCTTGCAAAAATCATAAAGGGAAGCTGCCCGACAAGTAGAATCTTTGAATAAAAAATGACGGCAGCAAGCTTCTGCCCTGTGAAACCAGGCGTAATGATTGGCAGAATCCAGTTTGCCAATAAAAGCATCACAATAACAAAAATAAAAAGCGCTACGCTTATCACGTTTATGATTGATGAGATGTTTGCATAAAGCTCTTTTTTGTCTTTCTGATATTTGATAAATATAGGTATGAAGGCCGAAGTAAGTGCGCCTGTTATCAGAACTTCAAATATGAGGTCGGGTATTCGAAATGCAGCGAAAAAGATATCAAGTTCTTCTTTCGTAAAGTAGCCAACCAGTATGCGGTAGCGGAAAAAGCCGAAAAAGCGTGAACAGATAATCATTGCAGATATGATCATGGCAGATGAGAAGATGCTTGATTGCTTGCTGAAGATGAAATTCTTGGTGCTTTTGAGGATTCTGTTCATTGATTATAGTCTAATGTACTTTGCTTGTAATTTGCTTCTATTTTAAAGAATTTTGTAAGGCTACGTTTTCTCCTATAAATACAACAAAATGCTCTTGACACTAGGTTTGAATTGGTGTTAAATGGATGTATATGGTGTTTTTTGGTGAATATGAAGTTTCCTTTTCAGCTCCGGGCCGTATTGTACTGCCGAAAAAGGTCCGAGAACTTCTTAAAGGAAACATATTTATTCTAACAAAAGGATTTGATTATTGCTTATCAGGATTTGATAAAAGTGAATGGGAAGATAAGGCAAAAGATCTGCTTCAGGTATCGCTTCTTGAAGCAGAAGATATCCAGAAGCGCCGTATGCTTTTCTCATCAACTGTCCATGTGGAGATTGATGACCAGGGGAGATTCGTGATTCCGAAGTCATTACTTGAATTTGGGGGACTTGAAAAAAAAGCACTCATTATTGGTGTTGGAGATCATTTTGAGATTTGGGAACCTGAGGCATGGAAAGCATACAAGAGTAAGAATTAAGAGATATGGGCACATCAAAAAAAAAGATAGTTGATGCGCCACAAGAGTCCGTAATCGTCCCGATAGAATCGAGACGAACGGCCTCTATGCATACACCAGTCTTTGCTGATGCGGTTATGGTGGCACTAGATGTCAAGCAAGGCAAAAAGTACATCGACGCAACAGCTGGGGAGGGTGGGCACCTTAAAAAAATTGTTGATCTGGGAGGACAAGTGCTTGCGCTTGATCGCGATAGTTCGCAGATTGAAAAATTACGGGGGAAGCCTGAGTTTGAAAAAGTAATATTTGAGATTTCGGACTTTGCAGCTATATCTGAAGTCGCCAGTAAACACAAGTTTGTGCCAGTTGATGGGATTATTTTTGACTTTGGATTATCAATGGGACAGATAAGAGGGTCGGCGCGAGGGTTCTCAACTGAGGTAGCAAGTGAGTCGCTTGATATGAGGCTCGACACAAACCAAAGCTTGAAAGCCTCAGATTTGGTTAATTCCTCAAGCTTTGAAGATCTTTCTGATCTTTTGGCAAAATATTCCGAAGTCCCGCAAGCTGCTGACATAGCACGAGCAATAGTCAGCAATCGCCATATCGCGCGAATTGAGACGGTTGGAGATCTTATAGGTGCTATGTCGACCATAGAGGTCGGATCAAGACTTGGCGTACAAAGACGTATTTTTCAAGCACTTCGAATTGCTGTAAATGGAGATCTTGAAAGTATAGCTGCAGGTATCGAAGGTGCAATCTCGATTCTTGAGCGGGATGGCGTGATTGTGACTATTTCTTTTCACTCACTTGAGGACAGAGTTGTCAAGCAGTTGGTTAGGAAAAATGGCCTTACGACACAAGTCCTGAAGCCAAAAAGTAGTGCGTTACGAAAGTTTGAGCGATCAGCAATTTTAAGAATTATCAAACATTAAAATAATTATGAAACACCTTTATAAATCACCAGTCTGGATTGTATTTTTGATACTTATTGGAGCCAATATTGGTCTTTTTGTATCTGGGATGTCGCTTAGTGATAAAATCTCATACTATGAAGATTCAATTCACACTTATCACAGACAGAATATTGATCTGGAGAGGCAGGCTGTCGAGGCAGGTTCGCTGAGCTTTTCGGCGTCCGAGGCAGCTAAGCTTGGATTTGTCAAGCAAGCAAATCCTGTATACTTGGAGAAAGTAGGTGTGGCTCGAGCTCAAAGGTAGAGTGTATCCAATGACTTCCATAGAGTATGCGTAAACACAGATATGTTCTCTTGACATTTTTTTTCCTTCTTGCTGTTATTGCGGTTAAACTTTTCTATCTCCAAGTTTTAAATCCCAATTCAAAAATTAATAATAATTACCTCAAGTATCAGCGACTAAGTGCGGAGCGAGGTAAAATTTATGATTCCGAGGGAGAGCCTTTTGTGCTCAATACTCGTAAGTTTCTTGTATTTGCTGAGCCTAAGAAGATAAAAGACCGTGATTATACTCTTCACAAGCTTGATGATATTCTTAAGCTTGGTGAGGCAACAATTAGTGCGCGAGTTGATCCAGATCTCCAATGGGTGGCTGTTGATCGGGAAATTGACCCCATAAAGAAGAAGAATATTGAAAAACTAAATCTTCAGGGAATAGGTTTTCAGGATGAATATGTGCGTTATTATCCTGAAGCATCGCTGGCCGCTCATCTTACAGGCTTTGTCGGCAAGAATGATTCAGGTGAAAATTTAGGGTATTTTGGTCTTGAGGGATTCTATGACAAGGATTTATCGGGTTTGCCTGGGATTCTAAAGACGGAGCGCGATCTCTTGGGACGTGCAATATTTGTGGGTACTCAGGAGAAAATAGAGTCAGAAAACGGTCGAGATCTATATCTCACGATCGATAAATCGATTCAGCATATGGTAAAGCGTGTTCTCCTTGCCGGAATTGATCGCTACAAGGCGAAAGAGGGGTGCATTATCGTGGCAAATCCCAAGACTATGGAGATAGTAGCTCTTTCTTGTCTGCCAGATTTTGATGTAGAAAAATACTATAAGTTTTCTGAGGAGTATTTTAAAGATCCAGCAATCTCGTCTGTCTATGAGCCAGGCTCAACATTCAAGCCACTTATCATTGCTGCTGCTTTAAACGAGAAGAAAATAAAGCCGCTTGACACCTTTAATGAGGGTGGATCGGTGACTGTTGGAGGATATACAATCAAAACATGGAATGACAAATATGAGGGCAAAATTTCAATAACGCGCATTCTTGAGAAATCTTCAAATGTGGGTATGGTGTGGGTTGGGCAGAAGCTTGGTGATAAAAAGCTTTATCAGTACATACAAGATTATGGATTTGGAAATCTTACAGCTATTGATCTTCAGGGGGAGATTGAAGGAAATGTAAAGGCAAGGCGCGATATGTATCCAATCGATTATGCAACATCGACATTCGGTCAAGGAATTGCTGTGACGCCTATTCAGCTAATTCGCGCTTTCTCCTCCCTCGTAAACGGGGGTAATCTTATGAGGCCTTATGTGGTCAAAAAAATTGTTTCAGGCGGTCAAGAAAAGATTATTCAGCCACACATTGATAAAAAAGTAATTACAGAGCAGACATCGGAGATTATCAAAAAAATGCTCGAATCAACAGTCTTAAATTCTGAAGCTAAGTGGGATAAACCTGAAGGTTATCGAATAGGAGGTAAGACAGGGACAGCCCAGATTCCAATTAAAGGGCACTATGATAGCTCGCGCACTATTGCGTCATTTATCGGATTTGCTCCCGTATCCGATCCTCGATTCATCGCGCTTGTAATTCTGAAGGAGCCTGGCACATCGATTTATGGATCAGAGACCGCGGCACCTTTGTTTTTTGATGTGGCTCGTCAACTCCTTGTATACTATAATATACCGCCAGAACGATAAGTTCATCTATTCTAAACATGTCAAAGTCCAAAATTTCATACTTTTTTCAAAAAATTAAGAATATATATCATCTTGGAGGTGCGATTATTGCAAATTTTTACTTCAGGTATCCAAGTCGAAGAATAAAGGTAATTGGGGTAACGGGTACAGACGGCAAGACCACGACAACTGCACTCATCTATCATATTTTGACATCAGCCGGAAAAAAAGCATCATACATCACCTCAATCAGCGCTAAAGTAGCAGGTAATATCATCGAGACAGGTCTGCATACCACTACACCTGGATCATTTTTTTTGCAAAGACTTATAAGACAGGCAGTGGGGGCTGGAGAGGAATATTTTATTCTTGAGACGACATCTCACGCATTAGATCAGTATCGTAACTATGGAATTCGATATAAGCTTGGAGTCATTACCAACGTGACTCCTGAGCATCTTGACTATCATCGTACTTACTCGCAGTATCTTCGTGCAAAAGCAAAGCTTCTGCTAAATAGCGATGTCGCTCTCATAAATGCAGATGATAGCTCGGTTGGCGAATTAAAGAAGATATTATCAAAGGAAGCTGTCCCATATCATACATATGGAATTTCCGAAAAGGCAGAATTTATGACAGATTTTCGAACTCATTTAGAGCGTACTATTACCGACTACAATAATCTCAATTATCTGGCAGCATATGGAGCGTGTCGTCTACTGGGTATATCAGATGGAGAGATAATTCCAGCGCTTAATACTTTTGAGCTGCCTTTAGGTCGCTATGACGTGGTATATAAGGGGGAGTACGAGGTAATCATTGACTTTGCCCATACTTCAAATTCCCTATTGTCGCTTCTTGGAAGCATACGACGGACAATGAACAAAAAGGGTCGTCTAATACATGTATTTGGATCAGCTGGAGGCCGTGATTTTGCCAAGCGTCCTGTGATGGGGGCCGCATCTGGTGCAAACTCAGATATTGTGATTCTGACTGAGGAAGACTATAGACAAGAGGATCCTGAGCGTATCGCCGATGAGATAGCTATTGGCTTGCTTAAAAATGGCTTTAAGAAGGTGACAAATACTGCAGAATATGATGTTCCGAAAAAATCATACTTTGTTATATTAGAACGCGCGCAGGCTATCAAAAAAGCCATTGATATGGCTAGAGACGGTGACACAGTTGTGCTGACCGGTAAAAGTCATGAGAAATCTTTGGCTCGCGGACGGCGTGAGTGGCAATGGGATGAGAAAGAAGCCGTACGTCAAGCTTTGACACATAAACATGATACAACTCAGTCTTGACAGAAAATACTACTATTCAGATATTTTTCCGGAGTCTTTATTTTTTACTGGATTTGCGACAGCACTGGCCGGAGACTCTCGAAATAAGGAGATTACGCGAAAATTGATACAAAAGTCAGAGTCTGATTCCATATCGATTGTTCAGCCGCAGCAGACTCATTCTTCCAATGTCGCTATGTATGAGGACGCGAAATCAAATATAAAGGATACAGATGCGGTGATTACAAATAGACAACATGTGGCACTCACTGTAATTACGGCAGACTGCGTACCGATCATCTATGCTGATCTTAAGAATAAGTCAGTAGCAATCTCGCATCAAGGCTGGATGGGTCTATACGGCGAACTTCCAGCAAATGTAGTCGAGGATATGTGTATGCAGGGATCAAGTGTCCACGATATAGTTGCGGCAATTGGACCAGCAATCGGGGACTGTTGCTACGATATTCCAAAAGTCCGTGCAAACTTGTTTGGAGCAAGTGAAGTCTCTTTTCGCGACGAAAAGTACTACCTTAATCTTACACGGGTTGCATACAATCAATTAATAGCAGCTGGGCTTGAAAAGCGCAACATTGACTCTAGAATTTTTTGTACAAATTGCGATACACGCTTTTTCTCATATAGGCGATCGACCGACAAAGGCAACTTTCCTGAGCAATGTAGTTTTATAATGATTAAGTAGTATGTATAAGATTCATCGACTGATCCCGATTGTAGTGCTTCTGTTTGTCGTCGTCATTGTTACTCAGTTTATGTATCGCAGGTCTCAAGAGCCCAAAAAAATACTTACGAAAGCAGAGCTTCAGGCAATAGAAGATGGACGAGAGACTAAGGAGAAGATAGACGTAATATTGCCAATCGTTGGTCTCACTGTTGTCACGATCGGTATGGGATTTTTTATATTAAAGAAACGGCAAACAAGAGTGTGATGAAGAAATTAATCCGACCTTTGAGGGGGTCTAAATTTACCAAGATATTCATTTCTTAATGCTATACGATCTAATCTTGCGTCGTTTCTTTTCCGACTTGAATATAAATCGTGGATTGCTACTTTATAGCCAGCAATAGATTGACCAAATTTGGATACACCATATCCCAAAACTGCCAAAACAGCTAATCCAACTGCAGGAACAGGATTGTGTAGAGCGACTTCTACGGCTGCTCCTACTGTAGAGCCCGCAGTAATAGTTTTTCCAAGAGCGTCGATTGCAAAACTTCGCCCTGCAACTTTATCACCGTAACTTTTTCTTTCTCCACTCATATGTTGAGGGATTATAGCAGGAAGCAGTTGTTGGGTCAAGTTTTCTTACGTTTAAGAAAGTCTTACTATTTTTAACACACTTCCTTCAGTAAAAATCTGGTAACATATTCTTTATGGAAAATACAAAAGACGTTTGTCCAAAATGTGGATCTCCACTCGCTGAGCCTAGCGAGACTGCAACAGGTCGTAAACTCCAAAGGTGCTCGACTGGTAGTTGGAACAAAGAGACCCGTGAGACTGAAGGTTGTGACTATGTCAAGTGGCTGCAGGTCGCGCCTGAGACACTTGAAGAGAAGTGTCCCAAATGTGGATCCCCAGTAGTCCTCGTCACGACAAGGTTTGGTAAGAAGATGAAGAAGTGCTCGACCAACACCTGGAATAAAGAGACCAAAAAAGCAGAGGGGTGTGATTATGTCGAATGGATAAATGGATCAAAAGAAGATCTTGATGAAGAATGTCCGGTATGTAATTCAAAGTTGATTCTTTTTACCACATCAAGCGGAAAAAGAATGAAAAAGTGCTCAACAAGCGGCTGGGATAGTGCAAAGCGCGAAGCCACAGGATGCACATACATACAATGGCTTAAGCCCGGTGAGTATGAACCCTCAAAAGAGCCCAATGGCGAAGAGAATCTACCGCCTGAGCCAGATCTTTAGATCATTCAACGATTTTTGATAAGGTATACTACCTGCTTTATGAAAGAAAGCAAACCTTTGCGACCTATTCGACGCGCGAGAAATGCTTTAATTGCTGGGATTATTGGAGGTTCATTGGTTGAAGTCACACATTTAGTTGAACAAAAGGTCCCAGTATGGACAATCGCAATCGGTTTCTTAGCAGCTGGCTTGTATGGAATTTTTGTTGAGCCTCCATACCTTATGCCAAAAAGATATAATGCTCTCAATCCAACTGGGCCTGAACATCCCGAAAATAGCACTTCAAAGTAACTGTAAAACTAATGTTCCAACGTGGCCAGTTTTCGGTTATAATCGTACTACATGAGCGATATTGAGAAGGTCAGATCAGTCTTTATCTTAGGTATTAAAGGTGCCGCTATGGCAAATATTGCGGTGATTTTGCACGAGATGGGTAAATCTGTGACGGGTGTAGACGTTGCAGAAGAATTCATCACCGACAGGATTCTTAAAGACAAGGGAATTGCCTATTCAACAGTATTTGACTCTGCTTCAATTCCTGTAGACTGTGATCTTTTCATATATTCAGCCGCTCATGGCGGGCTAAGTAATGATCTTTCTAAAGATGTACAAAGACGAGGAATCACGATACGACATCAGGTTGATGTAATTGCCGACATTATGAGTGAGGCAAAGATAAAGATAGCAGTTGCGGGCTCTGCGGGAAAGACAACTACATCTGCACTTCTTAGTCATGTACTTGTTGGTTTGAGTCAAAATCCAGGCTATATGATTGGTGTGCCTGAGTTTGGTAGTCACGCGGGCGGGAAGTGTACTGATGGTGCATATTTTGTAGTTGAGGCAGATGAGTATGGCATGAATCCGCCAATTGACAAATCTCCTAAATTTTTACACCTTAAGCCAGATTTGATCCTGGCAACAAACATAGATTTTGATCATCCAGATACATACAAAGATCTTGATGAAGTAAAAAGAGCATTTGAAAAGTTCTTTGATTCGAAAAAGCTACTTTTATGTGCAGATGATGCGAATCTTATGACTGTTGCGCGTCAGAGTGGAGCTTCAACCAAGACATTTGGTTATGCGGAAGGTGCAACATTGAGAATCACTGACGTTGAAGCATCTGAGCATAATACCCGCTTCCAACTGGAGTATAAGACGAAATCCTTAGGTGATTTCACAATTGAGCTATTTGGCGCAAAGAATGTATCTAATGCGACTGGTGTGATTCTTTGTCTTCTTGAGTTTGGATTTGATGCAGATCGAATTAAAAAGGCGCTTTTGGGATTTACTGGTGCGACTCGACGGTTTGAAAAAATAGCATATCTCAACGACACGTATCTTTTTGATGACTATGCTCATCATCCGGCCAAAATAACCGCTGCAATTGAGGCAGCTCGAGCTCGATTTTCTTCGCGACGGTTAGTGCTGATATTTCAACCTCACACGTATTCACGGACAGCAGCACTTACAGCTGAGTTTGCCGAGTCTTTATCGGCTGCCGACTGTGTTCTTGTTGCTCCTATTTTTCCCTCAGCGCGTGAAAATCCGAATGACTTTGATGTGAACTCACACGCTATAGAAGAAGCTCAAAAGCCAGGCTCGAAAAAGATTAAGGCTTACGACTCAAAAGAAGACTTAATTAAAGATTTATCGAGCTATATAAGTCGTGGGGATGTGATCTTTACAATGGGCGCTGGAGACATATATAAGCTCAAAAATGATATAATAGAGACTATTAAATTACACTGTTAGAACAGCGCATATCTATATGTCAGACACAGTATTTGATAGTCTTGTAGCCAATTTGGGAGATCGTGTGCAAAGTGAGGTAGATCTCACCAATAAGGTCACGCTTCGTACGTGTGTTGTGGCTCAATACTACTTTGAGGCTGAATCAAGAAGTGAACTTACTCGCGCGTATATTACCGCGAGTAAACTTAAGATACCTTTTTTTATCATTGGTGGTGGATCCAATCTTGCACTCGTGACGCCTCGTATTGAGGGTCTTGTTGTCAAAAATCAGTATATTCACAAAGAGATTGTCTCTGAGGACTCAGATGAAGTGACGATTAAAGTGTCATCTGGTTACCGAGTCAGTAGTCTAGTAAACGAGACTATAAAAGAGGGATGGAGTGGTCTCCAATATCACGCAGGACTGCCCGGTACAGTCGGTGGAGCAGTCTATATGAACTCAAAATGGACAAAACCCGAAAACTACATTGAAGACTGTATCGAGCAAGTTGCAGTACTTGATGCTAAGGGTAATGTGCGATTTGAGGATAAATCATATTTTAAGTTTAGATATGATTACAGTATCATTCAAGACACAAAGGAACTGGTTGTTGATGTGGTATTCAAGCTCAAAAAAGCAGATCCTCAAAAGTTGGCGGATGAAGTAAAAAAGTATCGCGGATACCGGGAAAACACACAACCGCCAGCCGCAGGTTCCTCAGGCTGCTTTTTTCAAAATATTACAGACGAGGAGCAAAAAAGAATTGGGGTTGCGACGAAGTCTGCTGGTGCGCTTATCGACAAGGTTGGTCTGAAGGGCAAATCTATCGGAAATTTTTATATCTCAGATAAACACGCCAATTTTATCCTGAATCGAGGAGAAGGAGATCCGCAAGATTTGACAGAGCTTATTAATCTTGTCAAAGAGACTGTAAGGCGCAAATTCGGAGTTGTACTTAGGCCTGAAGTTGTGGTCAAATAACATATGGAAGATATTTATCGAATTCAAGGTGGAAGACGGCTCAGTGGAGAGTTGACTGTTAGTGGAGCCAAAAATGCTGCAGCAAAGATAATCATCGCCGCACTTCTGTATAAAAGCAAAGTGCGACTTGCCAATGTGCCAAGAATAGGTGATGTGGAGGAGTTGATTAATCTAATTCGTAGTCTTGGAGCAGGTTGCAAGTTTGTTGAAGAGAATACCCTTGAGATTGACCCATCAACTCTTGTGTCAAATAAGGTAGATTTCCTACACTCTTCTCGAATTCGAACATCTTTTATGCTATTTGCCCCGCTTCTTTATAGATTTGGTGAGTGTTATATACCCAATCCAGCAGGTTGTCGTCTGGGCGAGCGCTCAATTGACCGGATTATCGAGGGTATGCGTACTTTGGGAATAGATGTGACATATGATCCAGATTCAGGATACTACCACGCAGTTCTTAAAAAAAAGCCAGAAGGTATAGTCCATTTTGCCAAGCCATCACATACGGGAACAGAGCTTATGATAATGCTTTCTATTTTTGCACATGGTGAGGTAATAATTGAAAATGCAGCTGCCGAGCCTGAAGTAGATAACCTTATTGAGTTTCTTAACCAGTCTGGATGTAATATTGCGCGAAAAATGAATAATATACATATTCAAGGAGTGCGAAGTATTGTAGCTCCAGACACATTTCATATTATGCCGGATAGGCTTGTCGCCGCAACCTATGCGACACTTGCTGTCGCGACTGAGGGCGAGATTGTCCTGAAGGGCATTACCTCGAATCTTTTAAGTGAGTATCTTACCAAGCTTAAAAAAGCGAATATTGGCGTTGAGGATAAGGGTGAAGCTGGTATTCGAGTTTACTACATGGGAAAGATAGCTGCTGTTGATATTGTGACAGCTCCGCACCCTGGATTTATGACAGACTGGCAACCTTTATGGGCCGTGCTTATGACCCAAGCTGATGGAGTATCGGTAATTCATGAGAGGATATACGAAAATCGATTTGCCTATGTGTCTGAGCTTAAAAAGCTCGGCGCCGACATTGAATTTATTAGTATGTCTGTTGAAAACCCGAGCGAGTATTATCACTTCAACTGGGTGCCTAATAAAAAGTATCAGCAAGCAATTCAGATAAAAGGCGGAAACCACCTTCATAGTGGAGTCCTTGATATTGCTGATTTGCGAGCTGGAGCAACTTTAGCTATTGCGGCTTGTGTTGCCGCGGGAGAATCAGTTATCAAAGGTGCCGCTATACTGGACCGTGGATATGAAGACTTTGCTGGACGAGTCACAAGTTTAGGGGGTATTATTAAGAAAGAATGAAAAAAATAAACACAATCATAATTTTGGGTAGTGGCAAAAGTACACGTTTTTGGCCCTTGAGGGACAAGACAACTTTTAAGTTTTTAGGGAAATCCCTATTAGCTCATCAGATTGATAAGCTTAAGGCTTACTCTGACACTTTTTTTGTATCTGCAAATGAGTCAAACAAGACAGAGATTGAAGAGATAGCGAGTGGGTATTCAGACCTGTCAATCACGGTATTTACTCACGATATGCCAGGCCAGGCGCAGGCAATTCTAGCCGTAGGACATAAGATATCGGGTACGACTCTTGTCGTGAATGTCAATGATTTTTTTGATGGAGATCTGATTTCAGGCATTTTAGAAAGGGTAGAAAGTGATGATTCTGTTGAATCCTGGATTGCCACGCAAAAAATGGATGAGTATTTTCCTGGTGGGTATGTAGAGATGTCGGGTGAACGTGTTGTCGGAATTGTTGAAAAGCCACCTGTTGATAGACTTCCTTCCAATATAGTGAGGTTGGCCGTCGATTATTTTAAAGATGGGCGTAAATTTGTAGATATTATCGGTGAGACTCAGGGTGATGAGAGCGAACGATACGAAGTTGCGCTATCTGCTTTTGTAAAAAAATATACGGTGCGTACTGTCGAATGTGCTTATACGTGGTATTGTCTAAAATATCCATGGCACACGCTTAGCCTTCTGGAATATTTTTTATCACGTGTAAAAGATAGTCGTGCATCATCTGCAGCTATTTCACCAACTGCGGCATTATCCGGACAGATATGTATTGGGGATAATGTTACAATAGGTGACTTTGTTAAGATTGTCGGACCGTGCTATATAGGTGATAATTCGATAATTGGTGACTACGCGCTTGTTCGCCAGAGCTATATTGGTCAAAATTCAGTCATAGGGGGGTACAGTGAGGTCGCGAGGTCATATATTGGAGACTCTGTCTATCTGCACCGCAATTATGTGGGCGACTCAGTACTTGACCGTGATGTGCTTATGGGATCGGGCACAACATGTGCCAATTTCCGCTTTGACGGATCAAGAATTGCGTCGCGTTCAGAAGGTGAAAAAATAGACACTGGCCGAGTAAAGCTTGGCGCAATGATTGGATGTGGCGCGAAGATAGGTGTAAACTCAACACTTTTACCAGGTATCAAGGTTGGACTCGGCACATACATTGGACCGGCTGAGACTGTACGCGATGATATTGAGGACAATAAATTTGTGTCAGGTGGGGAAGTTCGTGACAAAAAGTAATCTATGAAAAAAGTAACAGTTGTCGGTGGTGGAACAGGTACCTATGTGGTGCTTTCTGGATTAAAGGGGCATGATCTTGATCTTGGTGCAATTGTCACGATGATGGACTCAGGTGGCTCAACAGGTAAGCTGAGAGATCAGCTTGAGGTGCTTCCTCCGGGGGATTTGAGACAAAGCTTTGTGGCTTTATCTGACGCTCCTGATCTGTGGCGCAAACTTTTCCTTTATCGTTTTGAGTCAGGGGATCTTAAGGGACACAATTTTGGCAATATATTTTTATCTGCACTTGAGAAGGTAAGTCGTGATTATGATGAAGTGATCAAAACCACAAGCTATGTCCTAAAGACAAAAGGGAAAGTAATTCCCGTGACATATGAGAAGACTGATATTGCCTGCGAATATGAGAATGGTAGTATTTTGGAAGGCGAAGGCCTTATTGATGAAAATAACACAGAGACGTCCAGAATTAAAAAAGCATATCTTCTTAAAAGTGTACAGCCAAATAAGAAAGCAATCTCGCGAATTGAAAAATCGGATTTTATTATTATTGGGCCAGGTGACCTCTACACAAGTATTATTCCAGTACTGCTTGTTCCCGGGATACAGAGCGCTATGATAAGTGCTAAAGCAAAGATAATCTATATACTTAATCTTATGACCAAGTCGGGTCAGACAACAGGCTATACAGCAGTTGACCATATTGAGGATCTGACCCGCTATATGGGTCGTAGACCAGATATCGTGATAGTAAATAGTGGAGTAATTCCTAAAAATATTCTTAAGTGGTACGAGGCAGATGGAGAACTTCCAGTTGTGAACGATCTTGTCGAAAATAATTCTCAAAAAGTAATAAAAAAAGATATCATAGATACCAGCCCAGTTGAAAAAAATATTGCAGACGAAGTGACCCGCAGTATCCTGCGCCATAGTTCGGACAAGTTAGCAACAGCTATTTTAGATCTTTTAACATGATAAGGCGACACACTATATCAGTCAAAAATGCAGCCCGTGGCGTAGTCTGGGCCTTTCGTACTCAACCCAATTTTAAGGTTCACGTCATCCTATCAACTCTCGCTATTTTGGGAGCCTTGTTCTTTCGAATTTCTTATATTGAGTGCTTGATTATTGTGATTCTTATATCGACAGGACTTGTTATTGAGATGATAAATACAGCACTTGAGGCGACCAATGATGCAATAAGTGTAGAGTGGCGACAGAGTATCAAATTTGCCAAAGATGCTGCAGCTGGAGCTATGCTGATTTATGCGGCAGGTGCATTCACATGCGCGTGCCTTATTTTTATTCCGAAGATTATTCTTTTTCTGGGCTTTTAAATACTTATATATGGTGATATATCTTTTTGCAACAATTGCATCATTTTTGCTCAATTCGATACTTATCGTGCCATTTATCAATTTTCTATATAAGTCGCGATTCAGAAGGATTCATCAGGAGACAAAAGATCCCTTCAATAAGCGCACTCCAATCTATGATGAGTTCCATCTTAAAAAAGCAGGTACTCCGGTCGGGGGTGGAGTGCTTATTGTGGGTATAACTGTGATCCTTTTTAGCTTTTTTACTTTTTTATTTCGTCTTTTTAATAGACAGGTAATCTCCAATTATGCGTCTGAATCGCTTGAGATCTCCATATTGTTATTTACTTTCATAAGCTTTGCAATTTTGGGTCTATTTGACGACCTAAATAAAATGTTTTTCTGGAAAAAAAGCAGTTTTATTGGATTGAGGCTAAAGCATAAATTGTTACTTGAAGTTGTTTTGGCGCTTATAGTCTCGTGTGCACTTTATTTTGGACTTAAAATTGATTTTATCAACGTTCCTTTTTTTGGAGTTTTTAAAATCTCATACTTTTATATTCTTTTTGCTACATTTACAATTGTGGCCTTTGCTAATGCTGTAAATATTGCAGATGGGCTTGATGGTCTGTCGACCGGTGTCCTGATGATAGCGCTTTCCGCTTTTTGGGTGATAGCCCGATCGATACTTGATGTACCCACATCAATATTTATCGGTGTATGGCTTGGTGGACTTTTGGCTTTTTTGTATTTCAATATATACCCAGCGCGTATTTTTTTGGGAGATGTTGGATCCTTGTCATTTGGTGCTATGTTTGCTGTTATTGGGCTGGTATTGGGTAAATCGTTCGTCCTTCCTATAATAGGCGCTGTCTTTGTGGTTGAAATCGCCACATCCTTGCTTCAGCTTTTGAGCCGTAGATTCCGGGGGAAAAAGCTCTTTCCTGTGGCTCCAGCTCATCTGTGGCTTCAACTTCGAGGATGGCCGGAACCAAAGATTGTGATGCGTGCATGGATACTCACTGTCGTATTTGCAATTCTTGGCCTTATGATCGCTTTTCTAAATTAATTGAATAAAAGCCTCTCCCTATGATTGACTCAATTTTTAAGAATGTTAAGGGTCAGTTGGACGGTAAAAAAGTACTTGTTGTAGGGCTTGGCCTTCAAGGTGGGGGAGTTGGGTTGGTCAAATTCTTGGATAAAATGGGCGCGGAGATAACCGTGACGGATCTTCGGACAGAAAGCCAACTCGCCCCTTCAATTGACAAACTCAAGGATATTTCGCACAAGTCGACTTTCGGCGAGCACAAAGAAGAGGATTTTCTGAAAGCCGATATCATATTCAAAGGTCCGTCAGTCCCTTGGACTCAACCACTGATTCAAAAAGCCGAGCAAACTGGGGTAAGGGTTGAGATGGAGGCTTCATTTTTTGCTGCTCATTGCCCAGTACCTATAATTGGTGTTACTGGTACGCGTGGTAAGTCTACCGTGACACATATGATAAGTGCGATTCTCAAAAAAGCAGGTCGAAATGTACTTCTGGGTGGCAATATTCCGAATGTCTCGACAATAAATCTTCTGAGTGATATTGAAGATGACACTCAGGTAATACTTGAGCTTCCTTCCTGGCACCTTAGCGGCTTCCACAGGCGGCATATCAGCCCGCATATCGCTGTATTTACAAATATCTTTCCCGATCATCTGAATTACTATAAAGATATGGATGAGTACATATGGGACAAAAAGGCAATTTATCTTTATCAAGCCAATAGTGACTATCTCATAGCTAATAAAAACCTGGAAGATGTAATAAGCAAAGATGAGTATAAGGGGACTATTCATTTTTTTGAAGAAAGCGACTTTACAGAAAGTATGAAATACCTAAGGGGACCACATAACGCGGAAAATGCAGCAGCTGCCGCAGAAGTTGCTCGATTGCTGAGTATTGGCGAGTCACATATTGCGACATCTTTAAGTCAGTTTAGGGGAGTTTCATTTAGGCAAGAAGTGGTGGGGACAAAAGATAATGTATTCTTTATCAACGACAGCACCTCAACTACACCAGCAGCAACAATTGCAGCCCTTAAAAGCTTTCCCCCAGAGCACACTGTACTTATACTAGGTGGAGATACTAAAAATCTGCCGACGACTGAGCTTGTTGAAGCATTGAATTCTGTCAATTCAATAGTTCTTATAAAAGGCACATTTACAGATGAGATATTGAAAGATATCAGCCAAAAATACCCCAACAAGACCTCATCAGTATTTTCTTCTCTATCTGAGGCAGTAGACGCGGCTTATAGATGGGCGACTCAAATTAAGTCAGGTCAATCCTATGTTCTTTTCTCACCAGCTGCAACCTCATTTGCTCAATTTGCGAATGAATTTGATCGAGGCGGTGCCTTTAATCAAGGAGTCAAAAAACTCACGACTTTATAGCAATATAGCTCTTTTTTTTGTACCATAGATAGTATGGTCTCAAAGTTCAGACGTAATCCGACGCTCAAAAAAGCAGGAGTTGCTTCGATATTTTTCTTTCCAATACTCCTATCTTTGATTGGAATATTCTTTGTATTTGAGGCCTCATCTGTATCAAGCGCCACACAATTTCATGATAGTTTTTATTTTTTCAGACTTCAGGCTATATGGGTTGTGATTGGGATATTTGGAATGATTCTAATGTCATTTTTTGATTATCACAACTTGTACTATATTGCCTTTATGTCGATGATTGCGACAATTATTCTTCTTGTGGCTGTTCTTATCCCAGGAATTGGATCAGCAGCTGGCGGTGCGCGTCGCTGGATAGATCTTGGATTTTTTAGTCTTCAGCCGACAGAAATAGCCAAGTTTAGTGTGATTTTATACCTTTCGTCATGGTTTATACATAAAGAGCGCAAGCGATTCTTCTCTTTTATAATGCTACTGGGGATACTTATCGGACTTATTATGCTTCAGCCTGATATGGGCACAGCCTCGATTGTTTTTGGTATAAGTATCATTATTTATTTTTTGGCCGGAATAGATCTTCATTACCTACTTCTTCTTATACCAGCTTCTGTAGCTGGATTTATAGTACTAGTCAAGACGTCTCCCTATCGTTTTCAGCGGATTGTTACATTTCTTAACCCGAGTCACGATCCGCTTGGTGTCGGTTATCATGTTAATCAGATTCTTATTTCACTTGGGAATGGGGGATTCTTCGGTCAGGGATTTGGTGCCAGTCGTCAGAAATACCTCTTCTTGCCTGAGGCACACACTGACTCTATATTTGCGATTATTGCCGAAGAGCTAGGATATGTGGGTAGCGTACTTTTGATCTTGGGATTTGCGATACTTTTGTATCAGATTTATAAAGCAGGAACTAATTCAAAGGATAGATTTGGTAGACTACTTGCCGGCGGGATACTCGCTTATTTTTCCCTTCAGATTACAATTAACCTTGCTGGGATGGTCGGGCTTATGCCGCTTACAGGCGTGCCGCTTCCCTTTATATCATACGGTGGGTCTCATATACTTGTGTCTTTCGCCTTAATGGGCATGCTTATTAATATTGCTAAGCGTGTAAAATAATACTGTGAAGATACTTATTACAGGTGGGCATGTGACCCCTGCTCTGGCAATTATCGAAGAACTCCAAAGAATTGGCGGTCACGAGATAATTTTTGTCGGGCGCAAATATCCACTCGAAAGTGAAAATACACTATCTCTTGAATTCAAAGAGATTGAAAAACGAGGAATAAAGTTCATATCTTTGCCGACAGGTCGTCTTGCTCGCATCATCTCTTTTGCCAGCATAAAAAATGCAATTCGTATACCGCTTGGCATAATTCGAGCATACGAGATATTAAGGGTACAAAAGCCCGATGTCATATTATCTTTTGGTGGCTATATTGCTTTTCCCATTGCACTTGTTGGTTATTTTCTCGGTATTGCAGTCTACACTCATGAGCAGACAATACGCCCAGGCCTTGCAAATCGCCTTTTAGGAAAAGTGGCAAAGTCAGTATTTATATCATTCGACGGTACTCAAAAATATTTTTCAAAAGATAAGGTGATTGTTGCCGGAAATCCGATTAGGCGCTTTATATTTGAAGTTCACAGTAAGCCATTTGAGGTATCATCTGGCAAGAAAGTAATTTATGTGACTGG
>CAZGZD010000007.1:0-35966 GCA_964530005.1 uncultured Gammaproteobacteria bacterium | reverse complement strand
TCTTCGTGGTATACGAGCTTTACTGGCCCCTTGGCACGAGTATACTTTGCCCCTTTGAAAGTGCGTGAATTATGCTCCGTCACTCGCCTATCAAGGTCTGTCGTGATCCCACAGTAAAGCGAGTTGTCGCTGCAGCGGAGGATGTAAAAATAGTAGTTCATAAAAATGCTGGGACTCCTGAATTATGTAGGAACTTTCTATCAATATAATTTTACTTATCAATGAGAGTACTCTTAACTTCATAATTTTCCTGTTTTGAGCGTAGTTGAGGGTTCGTAAGTTGCAAATACTACGCCAGTAGTTGTAATTTTTGAGTCTACTGGTTTAAAACACTGCGGACGAGTGCCTTCGGCGAATAATTTTTTTCCAGTACCAATAGTCATGGGATATGTCCAGATGTGCATTCGATCTATTAGGTTGTGCTTAAGAAGCGTTTGTATAAGATTCCCACTGCCCCACACAACTAGATCAGAACCACCTGAATGTTTAAGTTTTTTGATTTCTCCCACTACGTCTCCTGTAATAAGTTCGGAGTTGTCCCAAGAGAGCTCCATAGGTTTATGTGAGACAACATACTTTTTTGCTCTATCAAATGACTTTCCAAAAAGCGGTATCTCTTTATGCTTCGGCCAATAAGAAGCAAAAATATCATAGGTGAGTCTTCCGAGGAGTAGATCATAAGGAGTACTCATGAATTTACCCATTATATTGTCCGCAACGATGTCTGCTTCGTCCCAACCCATCTGCCAACCTCCGTACTTGAACCCTTCAGCGGTGTCTTCTTTAGAATCACCTGGAGCTTGCATAACGCCGTCAAGGGTAATGAATGTCGTCGTGATGATTTTTCTCATTTAAATAATCCTACTACACCATCAATTTATTGTAAATTATTAGTGATGAGGCTAAAAAAAATGGCTGCGGGGCAAGGATTCGAACCTCGATAGTACGGTTCAGAGCCGTAAGTCCTACCATTAGACGACCCCGCAAGTGGCTTTTAAGATTGTACCACGAGATTGAGCACTTTACCTTTTATGTAGATCACTTTGTATTTCTTACCCTCAAGATATCCTGCCACTTTCCCGTCTTGCTCGGCTTTTTTCACGATCGTAGTCTCATCAGCTTGAGCTGCTCGAATCATGAGGACTGTACGCAATTTGCCATTCACTTGCACTGGAATCTTGATATCTCCCTGCATTATTTTTTCACGTTCGGCCTCGGGCCAATTCGATAAGTGAATCGATCCTTTTTCGCCCAATATACTTTGCCATAGCTCCTCGGTCATATATGGCGCATATGGTGCCAAAATCTGGAGGAACTTCTTGGCGTCCGCGGTATTCAACTGAGCCCCAGGCCTGTCCCATGCATTCAAAAACTCCATCATTGTTGATACTCCTGTGTTGAATTTGACGCTTTCGATGTCGTGACCTACTTTGTGAATTGCAAGCTGAAGCGCACTTATAAGGCTAGGACTCGACGTGTCTTCTCTCTTGGCGATCTTATCAGGGTTGTGGTATATCTGCCAAATTCGACTTAGGAACCGATGAGATCCACCAAGCGCTGATTGAGACCATACGATTTCCTGGCTAAATGGAGCCATAAACATCACATAGACCCGCAAAGCGTCTGCTCCATACTCGGCGACTACATCATCTGGGTTCACTACATTGCCCCAAGACTTGCTCATCTTACGATGATCCGCTGCAAGTACGAGTCCTACGCTTTGGAGCTTAGTGAAAGGCTCTTTTGTGTTTACAAGACCAAGCTTAAAGAGGGCTTTGTGCCAGAATCTGGCGTAGAGAAGGTGAAGTACTGCATGCTCCGCACCACCTATATACCAGTCCACAGGAAGCCATTTGTCGATCTTGTCTCGATCAAATGCCTCACGTTCGTTGCGGGTGTCAGCAAACCTAAGATAATACCAACAGGATCCTGCCCAGTTTGGCATCGTGTCTGACTCGCGCTGAGCTTGAGAGCCACACTCAGGACATACTACATCGACCCATTCTTTGATATTTGCAAGCGGCGACTTGCCATCTGGAGATGGTTCGTAGTGATCGACCTTGGGTAGCTCAACAGGAAGATCAGATTCTGACACTGGGAACCATCCATAAAGAGACTCAGCCACATCTTGCGAGAGCTTTACATTTTTTAATTCTTTACTGAGTACTTTTTTCTCTTTGCAGGCTTCGCAATAAGCCATAGGTATTGGCTCTCCCCAGTAGCGCTGCCGAGAGAATACCCAATCACGCAGGTGATAGTCCACTACTCGCTTACCCCAACCTTTGTCTTCCAGATGATCCATGATCACAGACGTAGCTTTTTTGATATCCATGCCATCTAAGAATTCTGAGTTGATCATCTTCCCCTGCTCTTCCTGTACTTGCTCGGACTTAGTGATTGGTGATGTGTCCCCATCCGCAGCCTCCACGACTCGCACGATCTCAATATCATATGCACTTGCGAATTCAAAATCACGTAGATCATGGCCTGGTACACCCACCACAGCACCTGTCCCGACTCCTGCGAGTACAAAATCCGATACCCAGACTGGGAGCTTCTTATTATTAAGATTATTTATTACATAATGTCCTGTAAATACGCCGCTCTTCTTCTTTCCTTCTTGCTGGCGCTCGACATCGGTCTTTGAGATTGATTTTTCTATATATTTCTTCACGTCCGGATTATTTTTGGCGACCTTTTGCGCAAATGGGTGCTCTGGTGCCAAAACTATGAAGGTAGCTCCGAAGTTGGTGTCAGGCCTCGTGGTAAAACAGGTGATAATATCATCTGTCCCGTCGACTTGGTATTCTATATTTATCCCTTCTTTGCGTCCGATCCAGTTTTTTTGCATCTCAAGTATGCCTCGCGGCCAGTCGAGCCCTTCAAGGTCAGCAAGCAACTCATCTGCATACTCAGTAATACGGAATATCCATTGAGGTAAAGTACGCCTTTCAATAGCATTGCCACACCGCTCATGTGTGCCATCAGCAAGTACTTCCTCCTCAGCCAATCCAGTCTTACAATATGGACAAAAATATACGGGCGTGTCTTTTTTGTACAGAAGCCCCATCTTAAAAAGCTGAATAAAGAGCCATTGTGTCCATTTATAGTAAGTAGGATCAGTCGTGGAAAATTCCTTATCCCAATCGTAGGAGAAGCCAAGCATCTGCATCTGGCGCTTAAAATTAGCGATATTAGTCGGCACGATATCCATTGGATTTTTTTTGGCCTTTATGGCTGCATTTTCGGCAGGAAGTCCAAAAGCATCCCATCCCATCGGGTGAAGTACTGCTTCGCCTTTCATACGAAAGTACCGAGCAATCAAATCAGAGGCAGTATAGATACGAACGTGCCCTGCATGAAGACCTGCTCCTGATGGATATGGGAACATATCCAACACATAGTTCTTTTTTTTAGCATCGGCTACAGATCCTGTCTTGTATGTGGAATCACTCTCCCACTTCGCTCTCCATTTGTCTTCAAAATCAGCTGGGAAGTACTTAGTTTTCATACTCACTATTATACTCGATGAGTCCAGTTGCGAAGTGTGAGATCCGCGAAGTTATTTCGATGAAAGCCCCATTTTTTCCTTTACCTCAGAGGTGGTTTTTGAGGCTATTTCGCGTGCTTTTTCTGCACCATCTTTTAAATATCTATCAACTGACGAGGCATCCCGCTCAAACTCTTTTCTCTTTTCTTGAAACGCGCTAAGCTCGGTCGATATAGCCTCAGCCAGAGCATCCTTCATGCTCGAAAATTGTAGATTACCAGCTTGGTAGCTACCCTCAAACTCTGAAATATTTGATAAAAATAGCTTGGCCAAAGAGAAAAGACTTTGTACTCCTGGCGTCATCTCTCCGCCTGATTCTGTAGCTGTAGGGATCGAGCGAACTTTTTTCTGTACTTCTTCTTTTGAATCAGTTAGACCAATATAGCTACCACTCACAGATTTAGCCATCTTGCCCTCACCCTTAAGCGATGGAATATACTCCCCTCTTGTCGCAAATCTTACAGGCTCAGGAAAATCTGTACCATACTTCTCATTCATCCGACGTGCGATCTCGCGAGCCACCTCAAGATGCGGTTCTTGATCTATACCAACAGGCACCAGACCTGCTTTATATACCAATATATCTGAGGCCATAAGCAATGGATAATTGAGAAGAGCCATAGTATTGCTTTGGGGATATTGCTTCACTTTGTCTTTGTAGGTCGGCAAATGTTGCATGCGGGCAATTGTTGCGATTGAAGAGAAATAAAAGGCGAGCTCTAAGTGCTGAGGTACATCCGACTGCATGAAAATGATGCTACGGGTAGGATCAAGACCTGCAGCCAGATAGTCGATAAATACTTCACGTCTGTTTTTTTGAAGCTCAGCTACGTCATATGGGGTCGTGATGGTGTGTACATCAGCCACCATATACAAGGTCTCGTATTCTGAATCATCCTGAAGCTCAAGCATGCCCTTCACGGCACCATAATAGTTACCAAGGTGTAGTCGCCCGGTCGCGCGGATTCCAGATAATACTCTTTTTTTCATAGTTCGATTATACAAGCCCCGCTTATAAAATGTAAATGCACACGCAGTTGACAAGCCTACTCACTTATCCTTAAAGTTAAAGTATGGACTCATCAACAGAAACTGCTCATACTCCAGATACAAGGACACTCGATCTCTCACTGCTAAATCAGATCAAACCTAAGGAACAAAGAGATCGAACCATAGAAAGACTTAAATTTCTAGTTAAAGAGTACAGACTTGCTGAGCCTGGAAGATTTCAAAGCATAGATATCACAGGCAACTCGGGACGTGATACCAATCGTCCAGGTATCAAACCACTCGTTGTAGTCAATGTGCCTACTTCCATTTTTGAGGAGATTGTAAATGAAGAACTCGTTTCATCTGTCCTGATCCCCCCAGATGCATCTCATAGAGCGTACTCTAAAGTATGGACGAGTCCGGAGGTCCTTGGTGAGGGGATTTCCCTAAGCACTATCGCTACAACAGGTGATGATGGATTTTATGCGCAGCGAATAGGGCATTCAATTGAAAGGGCGAAAGGAAAAAGTCATCCTGCCAATTTACGCTTGGCAGGTCCGAAAGAAGTATTAGAAGTTACACTTCAACCGTATCAACCCTCGAAATCTCATACCGAACTCAAACATACAAAAGTTTCACCACACCCTCGACATATCACTGCTACACCATTACCTGAAAGACTAAAAGGCTAGTCAGCTAACTCAACCACTCCGTATTCTTTCTTCCCCTTGCGGACCAAGTGGTATTTGCCGTGAAGAAGATCTGCGGTAGCACCTTTTTGCTCAATTAGCCGGTGAGCCTCGCTATTTGAAGAAGTCAATCCTATCTCAACTAAGGCAGATTGAAGATCAAATTTATCACCTTTTTTAAGGGTTGAGTGTGGTAGAGCATCTTTGACAAACTCAATATCCGCAAGCGTCAGAGCGTCTTTGGACTTGCCAAAAAGCACCTCGGCTGCACGAGTCGCCAACTTAGCAGCCTCAGCTCCATGCACAATCTCAACTACCTCGCTTGCCACCTCTTTCTGAAGAAGTCGCGCTGATTTATCTTTCGCCCACTCTCGCTCAATCTCCTCAATCTGCTCACGCGTTTTGAAAGAGTAAAAACGGATGAGCTGTGGAGCAAGCTCATCTGAGCTATTGAGTAAGAACTGATACAGTTCAAATGGATGAGTCATCTCCGTGTCCAACCAGATAGTCTTGCCTGTCTCAGTTTTTCCAAACTTTTTGCCTGTATCTTGATCGACAAGAAGCGGAGTGGATAAAGCAAAAGCAGATTTACCTAGTTTCTTGCGAATAAGCTCAACCCCTTGGATCATATTCCCCCATTGATCTGATCCTCCAAGTTGGATATTACATGCGTGCTGCTCAAAAAGCTTAAGAAAATCATATGCCTGAAGCAATTGGTATGAGAACTCAGCATATGAGATGCCCTCCTCACGAGTAATTCTCCGCTTGACTGATTCTTTGTCAGTCATTGAGTTGACCGAGATATACTTGCCTACTTCGCGAAGAAAGGAGATGAGCGAAAGCTTGGCGAGCCATTCAGAATTATCAAGCATCTTAACCAGGTCTCGATCTACCTCAAAAAACCGACGATATGTACGCTCAAGATTGATGATATTTTTACCAATCACCTCAGGTTCGACAATTGGTCGTTCAGAATCTTTGGGATCACCAATAAGCGAAGTCGCACCACCGACAAGAAGAATTATTTTGTGGCCCGCCTCAGATAATCGTCTCATTGTCAGAATCTGGATAAGATTTCCGATATGAAGATGAGGAGCAGTTGGATCAATACCAAGATACACTGTCGACTCTTTTTCAAATACTTTTTCTATCCCTGGAGTCTGCTGATAGATAAGTCCACGCCACTTGAGATCATCAATTAGATTTTTCTGCATGATGCTTATTATACAAAAGACGAGGGTAGAATGGGGGTTGCAGTTTGAAGAAATTTCCGCCAGAATAGAAATATGGATCTATTCAAACCCTCGGAGGAAACACTTGAATCAGCAATTGTCAAAAATTATGAAGACCTCTATGCCACAGCTAGCGTTCATCCTGAGGGATTCTGGGAACACGAAGCTCAAAATTTTAGCTGGTACAAACATTGGGATAAAGTACTTGAGTGGAAAGCACCATATGCCAAATGGTTTGAGGGTGCTAAGTGCAATATTGTAGCCAACGCGCTTGACCGACATCTTAAGACTGAGAAAAAAGATAAGATCGCACTTATCTGGCTTGGACAAGATGGAAAAGAGGTAACATACACGTTCGCGGCTCTTGCCGATGAAGTGGGTAAGTTTGCCAATGGCTTAAAAAGCTTGGGGGTAAAAAAAGGCGACCGTGTATCAACGTATCTCCCCCGTGTGCCCGAACAGTTCATAGTCATGCTTGCTGTTGCTAAGATCGGCGCCATTCATTCTGTAGTGTACTCTGGATTTTCGGCTGAGGCTCTCAAGAAAAGAATCGAGGACTCAGAAGCTAAAGTAGTAGTCACACTTGATGGATATGCGTATCACAGCAAATTCCTCGAGACGAAAAAAATAGTAGATCAGGCGGTCGATGGAGTAGATCATATCAAAAATGTGGTGGTCGTGAAAAGATCAGGATCCGAAATAGCATGGAATGATAAAGATATCTGGTATCACGAATTGGTAGCCAAGCAGGATACTCTTTGCCCAACCGAGCCGATGGATTCTCACGACACACTTTTTATACTGTATACATCAGGCACGACAGGCACACCCAAAGGAGTCGAACACGCACATGGCGGCTATATGGTCGGGACAGCTACTACTTTTAAATATATCTTTAATACTGAGGAGGAGGATATTTACTGGTGTACAGCTGATCCTGGCTGGATCACTGGGCACAGCTATATCGTATACGCACCGCTCATAAGCGGAGTCACGAGCTTCATCTACGAAGGTCCGCCCAACTTCCCCGACAATGAGATCTGGTGGAAGCTGATTGAAAAATATAAAATCACCAAATTCTATACCACACCTACCGCTGTTCGCGCACTTATGCGCTTCGGCGACGAGCTTCCCAAAAAATACGATCTTTCGTCGCTCAAAATATTGGGATCAGTTGGCGAGCCTATTAATCCAGAAGCTTGGGAGTGGTATTACAAGGTGATCGGTAGCTCGCAGTGCCCGATCATGGATACCTGGTGGCAGACTGAGACCGGCATGCATATGCTCTCCCCTCTCCCGTCAAGCACGCTTAAACCGGGATCCTGCTTCAAGCCATTTATCGGAGTGGATGTTGATATCGTAGATGAGAATGGAAAAAGCTTGCCAACAGATAAACAAGGATATCTTGTTATCAAGAATCAGTGGCCAGCAATGCTCAAGGGCTTGTACAAAAATCCAGAGAGGTACAAAGAAACCTACTGGGACAAATTCCCCGGACTTTTTTTCACAGGAGACACAGCCAAAAAAGATACAGACGGCTATTATTGGATCCTAGGCCGCAATGATGATGTAATCAAATCATCTGGATACAGATTCGGCTCGGCCGAACTTGAGAGTGCGTTTGTCGAGCACCATGCTGTAGCTGAGGCTGCCGTGATCGGACTTCCCGACGAGGTCAAAGGTGAAGCAATCCACGCCTATATAATCCTCAAGGCCGACCAAAAGCCATCAGACGAGCTCAAAGATGAGCTTAAAAAGCAAGTACGCGCATCGGTCGGCCCAATAGCTACACCAGCCAGTATTAATTTTGTTGATTCTCTGCCCAAGACCAGGTCTGGAAAGATAATGCGCCGGGTACTCCGCGCTCAAGCGCTCGGCGAGGATGTCGGGGATACTTCTACTTTGGAGAATTAATGCCTCTAAACCATGGAGCTACTCTAGATTTACCCCTCTCTTTTGCCAGTTTTTGAGCGGCATTAGCTGCACCAACCAATTCCTTGGGGCTACTTAATCCTTCACGATTTGGATAAGTAACATAACCTATGCTTACTGTTGTTGGCATATTAAACTCTGATCCCGTTGGTTTTGTGGATTCTTCTTCAACATTCTCAACGATTAACTCAGCAATACCAGTAGCGTCCTCGCCGGCCGCTCCTTCACAAACGACTACAAATTCATCACCACCTAGTCGTACCGCAACGTCACTTGATCGAGTAGAATTTGTTAGTATTCTTGCGACTGCTATTAAATCTTGATCTCCTCCAGCATCACCTTTCGTCGTATTATTATGTGGTTTAAAATCATCAACATCTACAAATAGCACGCTCACCTGCTTACCGTCTCTTTTAGCTCTATCTAGAATTCCTTCGAGTTCTCCTTGCCCTACTGCCTCTCCATCTCCATTTTCTCCACCAAGCAACCATCTTCTATTTCTTAAATTCGTTAATGAATCATGAAGTGATTTTTTTTCTGCTTCTTTTCTTTTTAATCTTTGCCTACGAGCATGAGCTATTTTACCCATATCTCTTAAGGCAAAAGTCTCAGCCACTCCTCTTGTAGTAAGAGTTCCATCTTTTTTTGGAAATGGTTCATTTGAAACTGAAGTAGGTTTTCCAATCAAAGCAGCAGTTCTCTGTTGAAGTTCTTGTTTTTTAATAGGATCGTTAATCCTACTTATTACTCTTGGTAAATTTTCCCCTCCACCTTCTGGCATATCTTAGATTTAATTTATACGACTTATCTTATATAATTGGCCTATCTCTATGAGTAATCTATCTGATCTGAAAAAATTAGTCAAGCTTGTGCAGTATGGGATTTTGACCTCCACCACGGCTGCTGGCTCCGGCCATCCCACCTCATCGCTCTCGGCGACTGAGCTGATGACGACTCTTATGTTTGGCGGGAACTTTAATCATGATCTCAAAGATCCCAAAAATCCCGGAAACGATCGCATGATCTTTTCCAAAGGCCATGCCTCGCCACTTCTCTATTCATTGTATCACGCGGCAGGTGCAATCTCATTTGATGAGCTTCTTACTCTCCGTCAGTTTACCTCTCGCCTTGAGGGACACCCAACTCCTAGATTCGAACATATAGAAGTGGGTACAGGATCCTTGGGACAAGGACTCTCAATCGGCCTTGGTATGGCACTTGCCATCAATAATCAAGCTCACACGTCACGTGCGAAGATCAAAAGAGTACCCAAAGTCTATGTACTCATGGGTGACTCGGAGTTTGCCGAAGGCCAGATCTGGGAAGCGATCGAGACCGCTTCGTACTACGAAGTCGGCAATCTCGTGGGAATCCTGGATGTCAATCGACTTGGCCAGCGAGGTGCAACCATGCTTGAATGGGATCTTGAAAGTTATAAGAGACGAATTGAGTCTTTTGGGTGGGACACAATAGTCCTCAAAGATGGACACAATATTGGCGAGATTGCAAAGGCATTCGACAAGATCAATAGCTCACCTCCTGCTCGCCCCACGATGATAATTGCCAAGACCAAAAAAGGTCATGGCATTTCGTTTATTGAAGATAAAGATAATTGGCATGGTAAGCCACTTAGCCCAGATGAGCTTAAGCTCGCACTTGATGAGCTCGGAGATGTGGATACCCAGATAAGGGGTAGCTTGCCAAAATCTACAGAAAAACTAGATATTCCCCGCCACTTGCTAAGTGCAAAATCCCGGATTCCGGAATACAAAAAAGACGCAAAAGTAGCCACTCGCGAAGCCTATGGAGACGCCCTTGCCGTGCTTGGTGGAGAATACGAAGATATTGTCGTGCTTGATGCCGAAGTCTCCAACTCAACCTATGCGAACAAATTCCAGAAAAAGTATCCAGAGCGCTTCTATGAGATGTATATCTGTGAGCAGAATATGGTGTCGGCCGCACTCGGCTTTGACAAGAGGGGGTTTGTACCATTTACCTCATCTTTCGCCTGTTTTCTGACCCGTGCATTCGACCAGATTCGCATGCTTCAGTATTCTGATGGAAATGTGAAGATTGTCGGCTCACACGCCGGAGTCTCAATTGGACAGGATGGATCAAGCCAGATGGCACTTGAGGATATCGCGATGGCCCGATCAGTGTTCCCCTCAGTCGTACTCTACCCCTCAGATGGAATATCTACCGCGCGCCTTGTCGATCTTATGGCGCAAAATTCGGGTATTTTTTACATGCGCACCACCCGCGCAGCTACTCCAATCCTCTACGATGTAAAGGAAACCTTTAAGATTGGTGGGTCAAAGGTGCTTCGAGAGTCACCCCAAGATAAAGCCGTGATCTTCGCAGCTGGTATCACACTCCACGAAGCGCTCAAAGCTGCTGACACGCTTAAAAAAAGCGATATTTCGGTTGCTGTGGTTGATCTATATTCCATCAAACCCCTTGATGAGACAACAATCAGAAAGTTGGCCAAGAAAACCGAGCATGTGATCGTAGTTGAAGACCATTATCCAGCTGGTGGAATTGGCGAGGCTGTGATGGATGTTCTGAAAAATGAAGGGAATATTCGCTTTGATCACCTTGCAGTTCGCGTCACACCCCGCTCCGGCACGCCTGAGGAGCTCATGGAATTTGCCGAAATAGATGCTGGGGCAATAATCAAAGCGGTAAAATCCTAATAATTAAGCCTTTCTTATGAACCAACACATCCTACTCGTTGAGACAGATGATCAAAAAGGTCTCGTATGCAAGATCACCAAAATTCTCTTTGAAGCTGGCCTAAATATTGAAAAAAACAACGAGTTCGTAGATCACGCGCATAATCGATTCTACATGCGCACCGAGATTGCAGGCAAAGTCGAGATCAATGACTTAATTTCGCGCCTTACAAATACCCTTCCCCAAAATACACAGATTCAACTTACTCCCCGCCGCACGAAAAATATCGTGCTATTTGCCACGACTGAATCTCACTGCATAGGAGATCTGCTTATCCGGCACGATAGTGATGATCTTTCTGCCGAGATTGTCGGCGTAATCTCAAATCACACCTCGCTTGGGTCGCTTGTTGCCAAATTTAATATTCCCTATCATTATGCCTCAGACACGGGAATAGATCGCAAAAAGCATGAAGAGCTAATACTCAAGACTCTTAGCAAAATAGATGATAAGTCGCCTATTGATCTTATTGTGCTAACTAAATATATGCGAATACTTACACAAAATTTTGTCCGTCAATATAAAAACAAGATCATCAATATTCATCATTCATTTCTCCCTGCATTTGTTGGCGCAAGTCCATATAAACAGGCATTTGAGCGCGGTGTGAAGATCATTGGTGCTACGGCTCACTTTGTCACTGAGAGTCTGGATGAGGGACCGATCATATATCAGGATGTAGTCCACGTGACCCACGACTACACGTCTTCGGACATGAAGCGGGCGGGACAGAATATAGAAAAATCTGTACTTGCTAATGCACTGCAGCTTGCACTTGAAGATCGCATCTTCATTGCTGGTAATAAAACTGTTATATTCTAAATGAAATTTTTAATTTAAAATTGGAAAGGTCGTGATATAATCACCTTATGGCACACTCAGAAGAAATAATTCATTTTATCCTGACAGGAGGAACTATAGATAGTTATTATAATGCTGTTAATGACAGCATCAAGGTTCTTCCGTCCTCATGCATCCCTTATTACATAAAGCACCTTAATCTTTATACTAAAGTCAAATATACAGAAGTTTGCATGAAAGATAGCCGCGAGCTTACGACAAATGAGTTAAATAAAATTCTAAAAGCTATAGAAAAAAGTTCATGCAAAAATATTATTATTACCCATGGTACCTATACCATGACGGATACTGCTCGCTATTTAAAAGCTAATTTAAAAAGAAAAGATCAATCTATCATATTTACCGGATCTATGATTCCACTTACCGGATTTATACCATCAGATGCTCCCTTTAATCTTGGTTTTACCATTGCAAAAATACAAGAGTTTGGTCCAGGAATTTGGGTATCAATGAATGGTCGAATATTCGACCCTGAAGAAGTGGCTAAAGTAATCTCCGAAGGCCGCTTTGTATCACTATTTAGCAATGACTAATTTTAAAGGCCTTTCTGGACTAATCTTACCTCGATACCAACACTCCTATCACTTTCTTCACAAACCATACTCCAGGCAAGATAAGCGATGATAGCATTATGAGCAAAAGATAGTCGTTCCACGACAGCGCTACAACACGGAAAATCTGTATCAACGGATGGATTTTCACAATTGCAAGTTGCAGTATAAATGGCAATAAGTATGCCGCGATAAAGATTGTCGAAAATATAAGTCCAATGTTTCGAATAAGTGACCTGTGAGACAGCCACAGATCAGCAAATATAAATGGCTGCATTATCGCAAGCGTGGAGAAGGCTACAGTCTTTGCGAATGTGGCCCCCGCCTGACTTGCGAAGATAAAATACAGCGCTAAGATAAAGCTTGAAGTCAAGGCACCAACCCCGAAGATATATGCGTAATCAAATCTTTCAAGTAAATTAAGCTTCTTTTGAGGAGAAATATTCATCAATTCACCGTCCCGAGGTGAAAATGCAAGGGCTAGAGCTGGAAACCCGTCAGATATAAGATTTATATAAAGCACCTGAATAGGTAGCAGAATATGAGGCACTCCAAGGGCAAAGCCACCTATTATGACCGCGGCTTCAGTAAGATTACCTGTCAGCAAGTACTTTAGGGCATTTTTTAAGTTGCTCACGATCTGACGGCCTTCTTCAATTGCAGCAACAATTGTTGAGAAATTGTCATCTGATATCACCATATCTGCTACCTCGCGCGCTACATCTGTACCAACCCTACCCATCGCAACTCCTATATCAGCTGCCTTAAGAGCTATCGCATCATTTACTCCATCGCCCGTGACTGTGACGATCTCCCCCATCTGCTGATAGAGGTTTACTATTCTGTGCTTATCAGTTGGTGAAGTGCGTGCAAATACGCGGACTTTAGGTAGAATTTTAAATAGCTCTGCGTCTGAGTATTCCTCAAGCTGTGCGCCTGTGATGATCTCATCCCCCGGCTTCATAATACCTACCGATGTAGCTATCGCCTCGGCAGTCTTTGGATTATCTCCTGTTATCATAACAACTGAGATTCCGGCCGCGTGCGCGCTCTGAACTGAGTCTTTGACCTCTGGTCTGGGGGGATCATAAAGTGCTACAAGACCGGCAAATACATATGTGCCTTTTTCCTCAAGGGTGTCGAGACTTTCCCTCGGATTTTTTTTATGGGCAAATCCAATCACCCGTAGCCCCTTTGACGACCAATTATCTAAGACGTAAGTGATCTTATCGCGATCTCTTTTCGTAATAGCTCGAATATGGCCTTTTTGTTCTATGTGAGACACAACCTCCAGTATCCTCTCCGGTGCACCTTTTATAAAAGCAAAAGACTTATCTTTGTGCTTTGTGAGGACAGACATCCTCTTTGTCTCAGTATCAAATAATTTTTCTTCTGTAAGCTTCCAATCTCCCCGGATATTATCAATATCATACCCTGCACCAGAGGCCATAAACAAAAGAGCTCCTTCTGTGGGATCTCCCAGCACATCAGACTCTCCACTGTGTGTTTGGACGAGGGAAGCTGTGGAACACAAAATACTGCTTAGTATAAGCGCAGACTCTTGACTTCTTTCAACAAATGCGTCTACTTCTAACTTTGAATCATCTATATATACTTCGCTCACCTTCATTTTATTTGTCGTCAAGGTGCCTGTCTTATCTGTTGCGATAAGCGTGGTACTTCCCAATGCTTCAATACTTGTGAGGCGCCGTATAATAGCGCCACGCCGAGCCATTCGACCAACACCTATTGCAAGTGTCGCTGTCATCACAGCCGGCAGACCTTCAGGAACTACAGCAACAGCCAAAGATACAGCGAGCAGAAAAGATGATGTAAGTGTCGAACCATATAAAGTAGATAAAGTAAACACGATAATCGCCGATACAATACCTATTGCCCCAATTACACCTCCCACAACCTCAAGCTTCGTCTGAAGTGGAGTTTTGAGATCTTCTATTATAGATATCCGCTTTGCTATCTCCCCGAATTCAGTATTTGATCCTGTATGATCAATCTGTATATATCCACGACCGCGTGCAACAATAGTTCCCATGTATACCGCCTCGTCTATCTTTTTTTCAACTTGAAGTGACTCACCGGTGAGTACTGATTCATTGACCTCAAGGAATGCGGAATCTATAATGTGTCCATCAGCCGGTATTTTTGTACCCTCCTCAACATAGACAATATCCCCGGGCACAAGTTCTCGACTGTCGATCTCCGTATTATGCCCATTACGAACTACTCTCACGACCGCAGTTGAGAGATCTTTGAGTAGAGCTACCGAATCCTCTGCTTTTATCTCCTGATAAAGTCCAAAACAGGCGTTGAGAATAATGATTGTAAGAATTAGTATCCCATCGGTAAGGTCCCCGATTAAAAAAGATATGACAACTGCCACAATAAGTAAGTAGACAAGAAAGTTGTTGAGCTGCTCAAAAAAACTTATGAAAATTGGCTTTTTGGTCTGCTCCAATAGTTCATTTTTTCCATATTCTTTAAGAAGTCTTGACACCTGTTGTGACGAAAGTCCTTTGTGCATAGATTATCTATATCAAAATTTAAAAAGTATCAAATATTTTTTACCTTGAGATATTTTATCCTTAAGTTGGCAGTTGACTCTCCCCTCGACTCTCAAGCATAGCGACATATGCATGCTGCATAGCCGCAACAATCTGGGTAGATTTCTCTCGGGCATCTGAGAGTGAGATTGCCTTTATATTCTGCGGAAAGTAGTGAAATATCTGATTGCGACAGAATTTCCAAGCTTCCCAGATCTCCTCAGCAAGCGTACGGCCATAATGAGTCATGATCTGCTTATATAGTGAACGCTTAGCGAGTCGGCCCATAAGATTAGGAGACAGCACCTTACCTATTCTAAAATGATCGGAAATATAATCAATCTGACTTATATATCCTGTATCAACGAATAGCTTTTTTAAAAATCCCTCGTATGCTTTTGCATAGGGAAATACAATGAAAGAGTAATCCTTGAAATTAAATTTATGATCATTCACGACATCTGAAAACAAATATTCACCCACCTCGATCAAATCCTGCTGTTCGCGTGGAAGATACGACCAAAAATCACTATCTCGATCAATCGACATATATTAATCATATCAATAAATAAACCCCCAAAAATCTGAATTTGACGAATATAGCTCGTGTGTTATACTACTTGTGGTTTTTTCTATGAAGAGATTTTTTGATCTAGTAAACCGCAACCTCTCGCTCTCAAAGCTGACTGATGTTCTGCGGGGCAACACCAATGTCAGCGCTCCCCTTATTACCATATCACGAGAATACGGATCTGGTGGAAGTGTAATCGCCACACGGCTTGCTCGTCGCTTGGGTCGACCATGGAAGACGTATCATCAAGAAATCGTGGGAAAAATAGCCTCGCAGGCTCATCTTGAACGTAAACTAATAGATGAAGTAGATGAGCTCAAAATACCATTAATTGAAGAGATCATATCCGATTTTTTTGGTCGCCGGTATATGAATCTCAATACATACAGCAAGCATCTCGTCCGCATTCTCTCCACTATTGGTCATCGTGGACATGCCGTGATTATCGGGCGGGGAGCAAACTTCCTGTTCCCCGAATCTCTTAAAGTACGAGTGATCAGTCCAAAAGCGGATCGAATAAAGGTCCTTATGAAATATGAAGGACTATCTGAAAAAAAGGCAGCGCGCCAGATTGAAGAGGTTGATCATCGTCGCGAAGAATTTATTAAATCCGTATTCAAACAGAATCCTTCCCTTGCAGTTCACTATGATATTGTGATTCAGACACATTTCGATACGAATCTTGATGAATATACGGCAGCCCTTGCACTACTTGCTCGCAATAAATTTAAACTTGGAAAAAAACGGTAAATAATCTACAAAGCAGTAAAATCCGAAAATAACGCTCCAATAAGATACAGAGATCCTGTCACGACAAGACTATCTACCCGATATGCATAGTCTGCAAATGCGATGTGAGGGTCTGCCGAAATTTCGTAGTCTGTGAATCCTTTTTTCTCAAGATATGAGGCTATTTCGCCTTCTGGATATGAACTATGAATCATATCTTGATCACTCGTTGAGAAACTTGTGATTATAATTTTTTTGGCTTGGGGAATAATCACGTCAAGCATGCTCCCAATATCTTTGCTATTTTTAAAAGCAATTATAAACGTATGCTTTGCAGTTGGGGCTAAACTTGCAAGAGTTTTTAAAAATGCCCTCATCTTCATCTCATTGTGCGCGCCATCTAGAATCACGACCTTATCACCTCTTCTTTTAAACTCAAATCGACCTGGAATCACAACCGAGGCAAATGCTCCTCTAACTTTTGCCTCATCTAGTTCAAATACATCACGGTTGCCAAGTTGCTTTACTACCTCAAGTGCGAGGTGAGCGTTGTACGCCTGATACTCACCAACGAGCCCTAATTTCAGATCCCTAAAATGCGCATTATTACTCACATATGTAAATTTAGTGCCTTCAAAAGAGGTTTGAATATGCGAAATTTTAGAGACTTCCGGAAGATAGACCAACGCAGCCGAAACTTCGACGACACGATCGGATATGATTTTAAGCACTTCTTTTTCTTGAAAGGTAGAGATTACCAGATTGTTTTTCATTATAATCGCTGCTTTTTGTGTGGCAATTTTTTGAATAGTTGAACCCAAAACATCCATATGATCCATGCCAATTGGTGTAATCACAGCGCATTTATCAGCGCGATTTACAGTATTGGTGGCATCCAACATACCGCCCACTCCTGTCTCAATTACGCAGTAATCGACACGCAATTTGACAAACAGCATATAGGCAAGTGCTATAGTGATCTCGAAATAGGAGGGATTTCCATAAGGGGAGACCTTCATCTTATCCAAAATAGGTATGAGCTCATTGAAAGTTGAGACTACTACTTCAGGCTCAAGATATGCGTTGTTCACCTGAAATCTCTCGTTCAAAGAGACTATATATGGCGACGCATGAAGACCTACTTTAAATCCATGTTCTTTAAGTAAAGCGCTGATGAGGTATGCTGTGGATGTCTTGCCGGCGGTTCCTGCAATGTGTACGATTCGAAGTTTATTCTGCGGATCTCCAAGCTCGCGCATAAGATATTTGGCTCGATCCAGTCCGAATCGACCGGGGAATTTTTGAGCCACTGAAGTCGGTAAATAGCGAGTAAGATACTTTTCAAGCTCCGACAATGTTGCTATCTTCATACATTAGCGAAAAAGAGTTTTAGAGTGAAGCTATATCAATCGCGACCGATGGGCTCATAGATGAAGCTAAATAGGCTGCTTCAATATGCTTGGCCCCCACTGACTGGATAAATGCTTTTGAGTTGGCGCTTAGTTTGTCGGGCTCAAGCGATACCTTCCCAATCATCTGATGAATAAGGGGAAACTTAGGCTCAGATTTCCAGGCAAGAAGCCCTGAGGAGAATTTTTTGACAAGTTCTTCTGGCTTGTCAGATATTGTGCCTGATTTGGCGTTGGGCATAAGCCCCCGAGGACCAAGAAGCTTGGCAAACTTGGCAAGCTGCGGCATATTCTGTGGGGTGGTTACCAAAATATCAAAATCAATCGTACCTTTTTCAAGTTGATCAAAAAGGGCAGTGTCAACAATTCGCACTTTCACTGTCTTACCTGTTGAATGTGGAAGCTGAATCTCTCCTTTTAATCCTTTCTTATTGAGTACAAGGTGAAGCTCGATCGACTCATCAAATGATGTATATGAAAGCTTTTTAATAAGCTCAAGCCCTTCGCTCAGAGTGTATTTTTTGCTCGTATCAATCTTAAGCTTGGCTTGATTATACTTTTTTCCACGAACTCGCTTATTTGCCTGCTTCTTGGATTTTTTTGTAGTCTTTACTTCTTTTTCTTCTGACTTATCAGATTTTGTTGTGGTATCTATAGCTTGCTCAATATTCTCAGAAGTAGTCACTACTTTTTCTTTACTCTCATCTTTAGCTTTAGGATGCTCTTCTCCTTTTTGCTTTTCACTCTTTTTAAATTGCGCTTTTTCTTTTTGTTTTTTCTTCTGAGACTCCTCAACATCCTCAAATCCCAAAATTCGCGTTCTGATTTTACCCATATTTATTCAATAAATTTATTTTTCAATCTCAACTCCCATAGATCTCGCAGTACCGGCAACAATAAGCATGGCCTGCTCGATGGTATCTGTATTAAGATCTGGCATCTTATCACGTGCTATCTGCTCAACCTGAGATTTTGTAAGCTTGCCAACTTTCTCTGTATTTGGCTTGCCTGATCCAGAAGCTAAGCCAAGTGTTTTTTTTATCTTGGCCGCGACTGGTGGAAGCTTTGTGATAAATGTGAAGCTTCGATCTTCAAATACAGTAATTACAGCCGGAATCACCTCTCCCTTAAGGTTTGAAGTTCGCGCATTGTACTCTTTAATAAAATCCATGATCGGTACACCATGTTGACCAAGCGCTGGACCGACAGGAGGCGCCGGAGTTGCCTCACCTGCTGGAAGATTGAGTTTTATATATGTTTTTATCTTTTTTGCCATAAGTGTTTAGATTTTACTAACTTGCAGGAAATCAAGTTCGACAGGTGTCTCACGATCGAAAATTGAAACCAACACTTTTACCTTACCTCGTTCGTCATCGATGCTCTCAACAGTTCCCAAAAAGTCTGAAAATGGACCTTCTATAATCTTGACTGCCTCGCCAGTTGAGAATTTGGTCTTGAATTTGGGCTGCTCTTGTTGAATGAATTTCATGATGGCGCCCACTTCGCGTTCGGTGATCGGTGTCGGTTTAGTTCCAGCACCCACGAACCCAGTCACACCTTGTGTAGTTCGTACCACAAGCCACGAATCATCATCCAAAATCATCTTGATGAAAATATAGCCAGGAAACACCTTCTCTTTTATATTTGTCTTTTTGCCTTTTTTGACAACAATTGTCTCCCGAACTGGAATCACGATATCAAAGATTTTATCCTCAACTCCCAAACTTTTGATCCTCTGCTCAAGTGATTCCTTAACACGCCCTTCATAGCTTGTCTTTACGTGGACTACATACCATAGACCTGGGGTCTCAACAACTGGAGGTTCACCAGCAGATTCTGTATTTTCCTCAGATGGCGCGTCCCCATCTTTTTTTTCTTCGACAATCACATCTTCTTGTAGCGGAGCAACCTCTACTTCTTCTGGGTTTTTTTCTTTTGTCTCTTCTTGAACATCCTCTTGGACTTTGTCGGCCTCACTTACTTCTTCAGACTTTTCTGATTCAGTAACTTCTGCGGAATCTTGTTTAGCTTCCTCAACGTCATTAACAAGATCTTGTGGTTTTTTTGTATCGTCCATAAAAATACTAATCAAACTATTTACTTAGCTGGCTCACCTATTGGTTAAAACAGATAAAATTTTCGCGAGTAGAACATCTATTATACCCAGATACAGGCCAATTATCAAGGATATCACAATCACAACTATTGTGAGGCGAATTGTCTCGGCTCGTGTGGGCCATGTCACCTTCTTCATCTCAGACACGATATCTCCGAAAAATCCCGATTTGACTTGTTGAGGTGTTTTTTTACTCATAAAGCAGCCTCTATTGTATCATATGGATTGAATTAATAAGATATTATTTTTAGATCAGCTTGAGAGAAAATTATTCAAAATAAAGACTCTTCTAAGAGTATTGTTAAATCATGTGTCCGCATTACAAAACTCCATCTTTTCCTTTCTTTTCTATAGACTTCACTCTATGAATGATGAATGCAGCCACGATAATCGAAGCAATCGCAGCAAGTGCGAATTTGAAAGGAATCGCGATAAAAGAATCTGCAGCAAATAGCGCAGGTGTACCCTCACCGAACGTGATACTTGAGGACACTCTATAGAATCCGACGAAAAATCCGGTGAGCACGACAGTGGGCGGATCTGTACAAAGGCCACTTTCTGATTTTTTTGAGCAATCTACCTCAGCTGAAGGAGTTGCGGTCACTACACGAGACGACTGCGCAAGAATATTTTCAGAAAGCACTTTATACGTAGATTTTTCTCCAAAGCTACCTGAAAGCAATACTTCTCCTTGTGGTTTAATAAGGTTTCGCCCCTGATTGGCTACCTCAAGCAAAATCGGTATTTTGTCTGAACTGTCGTATATGTGGAGTGATTCCGGAAGAAACGGAATCTTCAGCCGTGGTATAAGTACAAATTTACTCACCTTTGCCTTTACGTCAATTGCACCTGTGTCAGTCACTGTGACAAGGAGATTTGCCCCGATTGTAGCTGTTGCGCGAGACACAGAGATTCCTTCAGAAGATGGTGTGGGTTGAGTCTCGATAAGAAGAGTGTAGTAATAATCCCCCTCAGGTGCACCTTCGGGTACTCGAATACGAAGCAGAAGCTGCTCTGACTTTCGAGCCTCAAGAAAAAAAGGTTGTTCAAGGCGAATTGACGCGTTGTCAAGATCAAATCGCACAGGTCCATCAAATTCACGCTTAAGCTGAACATTACCACGATTATCACGGGCCGTAAAAGGAAGTACACGGGCCGTCACAGTTGTCGGATCTCCCCCATTTTGGACTGTATAGGCAACAAGCACTGCCCGGCCTGGCTTGATGAGCATCTCAGTAAGTGGTGGGCTTATTGAAAGATTCACTTGCTGAGCATTAGCTTCGCTCAGGTTAAAGGTTAAAAGCGAAAAGGTAAAAGTTAAAAAAACAAAAAGGTAAAAAACTTTAGACTTTAAGTTGTAATTTTTCATTCTAAATTTATTAAAAACTTGGAGTGGCTATAAAGTTCACGACCGTCTGATAACTACCTGCTTGCTGGATTGCGGATATATTCGTTCTAAATGTCACCGTCGACTGGCGACTTGTACCCACATTCGTACTTGACATCACCACAGCCGGAACCTCACTTGCATTCCGATCTGCAAATGGTCGATAATAGGTGCTTCCCACAAAGTCAGCTGGAATATCATTCCCGCTCATATTGTACCCGAATCCATAGGCTGTAGATGATGTCCAGACACCGGCCGATGTCTCGCTACAGCTTGAGTTACAGCTTGTGTCTGGAATCTGATTGCCGGCAAATGTGGCGAGCGGGCCAAGCTCTTCAGCTGTAACCTGATACTGACCCGCACCGCCGAAAGAGACAATAAGTGTGGTCGTACCGGTTGCTGCTGTTTGGGGAGTGAGCGTACCCAGATTTATATTTATACTTGATATGGCAAATCGAAAAGGAATGATTGCATGCCAATATTGAAACCCTGCCTTCACCACATATCCAGATGACGCGAACTCCCCTGCTGCAAGCTGTCCCACTGTGTCTGCAATCTTATAATTTGATGAGGATTTATTGCCGGAGGTGATATTTGTGTTTGTATACTGGATTCGATACTTTGAAGATTCCATCGTGTCAGCACGGACAAGAATTGAGCTACAGAAAAGAAATAAGAAAGCAAATAGAAAAACCTGCAAAAAGTACGTCCGCGAAGTATTAGCTTTCATTTTTACTTGTCGTATCTACTATTTCTGGAATCTCCCCATCTTTTTCGTACTGCTCAATCACCTTATCCATTTGATTGAGTGATCTTCTGATTTGGCTGAGTTCGTGATCTCCATTGAAGTTCTCAACAGCCTCAGACGCAGCCTTTATGTGATTTTTAAGTATCAAAGACAGAAAAAGAAATGTCTCTTCTTTTCCCTTTGTAAGCGATGCGCGAAGATGATCGCTTTTGTTCTTAAGCAACTCATTTTTGATAAACTCACTCCCCATAAACATCGCAAAAGGTGCAAAAAATGCGAGTGAGAATACAGGAAGTAGGCTCGTAAATGTCTGATTCAGAGGAAGACCAAAAATGTAAAAAAGCACAAGTGTCATCGTGAGGATGATCGAGATTATCGGCTCAAGAAGCAGGCTGAGTGAGAAAAGAAGGAAAAAAAGGAGGAAAAAGTATGGGGAAGTGACTCCTCCTGTGGTATTGACAACAATCAGCACGATGAGTGTGAATATCACCGACTCCACAAGTCGAGACGCATTCGCATCCTGCGCTTTACCCACTGCTCGCTTGACAATAAAGAATACGACAAAAAGTCCCGCCGCAATCTGCAGATCAAACTGAGCAAGATACGTATGGGGGAATATGAACCCAATCGCAACTGTTGCGACAAGAATGATAGAGTGCACAATCTCCTTGGTCATACATTCATATTAGCAGTTTTTGAAGATATGTGAATGTTTGAATCCATCAAATGTAGTAAATGATCGGAATTTATCTTAGGATTTCCGTAAGAAGGCGTTTATGATGCGGCCTTGAAGATCAGAGAAGTCTTCTTTTCCAATAGAAATTCGTACAGCATATCGCGGAATACCTAGTTCTTCGACGGTATCGATTTCGTCTTTGTGGGCAAGTTCAGTATATGGAGTAATCAATGTATATTTAGTACCGAGACTTGGGCCTTTTGTGAGTCTTACCATTCTGTAGAATGCATGCGCATCGCTCTCATTGTGAAATATAAGAGTCATAACCCCTCCATATCCTCCACCAGCCTTCATAACAGCATCATAGTTGGCTCGACCTTCTTCAGTAAGGCTTGGATACCAGACTTCCTTAAGAGGTAGACCTTCACCTGTAAACTCGCTATGGAGCCAGTGAGCAATTCCTTGAGCATTAGCATTTATGATAGGCATAATTCTTGTAAAGTCGGCGCTATCTTGAAGAAGAACAGCCGCATCCTCATACCACAGATTGTCTCCAAATGCCTCATACATCGCATCAAATACAGGCTTAACAGTTTTGTAATGAGGACTATCTCGTCGCAGGGCAACCAATCCGCCCATTACAATTCCCGAGCTGGCAAAAAACTTCGTAAGACTCTGAACTTGAGCTACTACATCTTTCGGCAATTTTTTGTCGTCCGTGTTGAACATTGTGCCAATAGTGCTGTCTATTACAATCGGGCGGCCATCAAGGATCCGCTGAAGCTCTGCCAAATTTGGCACACTAAGCTTTGGGTTGGAGGCAGGTGCTTCTGTATTTACAAATCCAATATCTGCCCCCAATTCAACAAGCCGCTCCAACTCTTCATAACTACCAGTTCGTACATCATGGACATCTAAATCTCGATCCTCCTTTGGACCAAATGTTTGGGCTTGGTTGAAAGAATCGGAGTAGCAAAAATCAAACTGAGCCGGTGAACCTCCTGTTACCACGCGCATGACTTGCGTCATAAACCACTCTGCTTGTGCTCCATTGGGGAAAAAGTACATATCGTCTTTTTCCATACCAGTGATTTCATGGATTCGAGATTTGAGTGCGGCCTCATGAAGATCTCTTTGGACAATGTCATTTGTAGGCCTACCCTCAAGGACCGCTCTGGCTTGGCGTGATGATATTCCAAGTCCGCTATATTGCCATGCTTGATCGTTATAGCCTGAGTCTTGCAACCAAAATACTCCTCCAGCTTCTGTGACTTCAGACATAGCCGGATCGCCAAATGTTCGCGCCAAATGACCAGCCTGGCGGGCTGCCTCCATGGATGGAAAGGGCAAGGAATCAAAACGCCCCGTGTACTTAAGAGAAGCTCGTATTATGTCTGGTACACGACCAAATCGAGGGTATATAGCAGGTAAAATATCTCCACCTACCGATAAACTTGTATGGCCCAACAATTGCCACTCTTGTACAAGTTCAAAAGACGGCATGGCAACCGACACAGGGTGAGCGCTTCCAGGCGGCACCGGCTTACCATTGTCAGAATCCTGCCAAAGCGGGTGTGTCAATAAGCTCTCACCCGGCCTCTCTTCGGTATCTTGAAGTGCACGATCAATTGACTCTCCTGTTTCAGAAAGACTCAAGCTAAATGCCATAATCGGATGTCTCTCTTGCGCTGCGACATATTTTAGAAATTCGTCCCCATCACACGCAAACACACCACCCTCCGCATTATCAGGGTCCATAACAGTGTGGATACATTCCCCGTCTACAACCTCATATCCAGTTACGCGTGCATAGTGGGTATAAAAGTCGAAATAGGGTGGTTTGTCAATTGTAATTTCTTTCATATAAACGACAATAACACCTTCTCCTCGATCTAAGGCATCATCTATTGCAGCAATCCTCCTCTGAACTAACGGAGTCTCCCTAGTACTACCCTCTTCGCAACGCTCTTCATAAAGCCCTCGTACGTTTATACCATGTTCGGCCAGAACCATATCGAAAAGTTCACCAGATTGAGGCGGAACTCCTCCTTTCTCAACACCAAATAAGTTTGACGCACTTAAAATGTCTGTAAGTTTAGGTTGGGTCAAGTGACTAATCTCGGTATGCTCACTAGCAAATGATGCCAAAGCGGCACTAAAACACCACAATTTCTTGTCTTGTGTAAGTAGCTCTGGACTGGTATTACCAACTAATCTCTCTGCAGGTGCCATTGGATTAGTATTGTACCTCAATGAGGCAGAATTGCAAACAAAACGAAGGGCGAATTACTTGCAGCCAGTGAAACGTATAAAAATCTCTCTTTAGACTATCCTAAATGACCGGAATTTATGAAAGCAATATGCTCCGGATCCCACTCTTCAAATATAAGCGATTATTTCGCAACATTTTTAATTGAACAAGTTAGACGAAGATGCAAGAATTGATGTTATAATAATCGACAATATTATTTTATTTGTAGTCAGTGGACGGATTTTTCAAATCATTTCTTCCATTTTTTGAGGAAAATAAGATAACTGTCGTTTTTGCTGCATTTGTCTTTATTATCGCTTTAGTATCACTAAGTATATACGTCAAAAGCTCGCAACAGTTTGATAAGCACAACAAAGATATTAGCTTTCAAACTAAGTCCGACAAAATAAACGAAACAAACATACCATCAGAAAGTTCGATAATGATCGAAGTCTCAGGAGCTGTAAAAAAACCAAACGTATATAAAATGAACTCAAGCTCTCGACTTAAAGATGTGATTGATCGAGCAGGCGGTCTCTCTGACGCGGCAGACCAAGCTTTTTTTGCTCGAAACTTTAATCTTGCGCGCATTGTGTCAGATCAGGAAAAGATTCATGTGCCACCTGCTGATGAGATTGAATCGGGGATTTACGTCGAAAATGCACGACTCGTCGACTATACTCAACCTCAAATCGTGACAGCTCTACAAAAACCACAAACCACGTCTACAGATCAGAATTCCGTAGCAACAACATCCACCTCAATAAACATCAATACAGCAACGAGTGAGGAGCTTGATACACTTCCTGGAATTGGGCAAATCACTGCTGATAAAATTATTCAGGGCAGACCTTACGCATCAATATCTGAGCTCGTAGACAAAAAAATTCTTAAAAAGAATGTCTTTGAACAAGTTCAAAACCAAATAGGGGTTTATTAAATAAACGAGCAAACTAGCCGTGCCAAACCCATCAATCTTTACCTCAGTAATCAACTCTTATCTCCCCGAACCACATGCAACTCTTCTCAATGGGATTATTTTTGGAATATCAACAAAGACCAGTCCTGCTTTTTATCAAGAGTTGAAGGTAGTTGGACTACTGCATATTGTGGTGCTTTCTGGAATCAATATCACTCTACTTGCCGCAATAGTCACGGCACTTACTATTCCACTTGGTAAAAAGGCCTCAATATTTATCACGATAGTTGTAATTGTGCTTTTTATTCTCTTTGTTGGAGCACAGCCTCCTATCGTACGAGCAGGATTCATGGGAGTTCTTAGTCTTATTGCTATTCTGTACGGACGTCGTAATATGGCACTCTATGGACTTATTCTGTCCGCTATATTTGTCGGTATCTTTTGGCCTCAATGGTTAAAGACTGTATCATTCCAACTTTCCTATGGTGCAACACTCGGAATTATTCTTTTTGGCAAAACAGCGCCATTAAGGGCTACTGCATCTAGTTGGGAGTCCATCCGCAGTACATTGTGGAAAGAGATCAAGCCATCTATAGCTGCCCAAATCTTCACAGCTCCCCTTATATTTTTTTATTTCAAACAAATATCTATCATCTCAATTGTCGCAAATGTTGCTGTAGCTTGGGTAATACCTCCTCTTATGGTATTTGGTTTTTTAACTGCAATACTGGGCAAGATGAGTTTTGGCCTTGGACTCATACCTTCCTATATCTGCTTTATACTCCTTCACTACATTATCCTTGTTGTAGATTTTTTGTCCAAAGTGCCATTTGCATTTTTTGATTTCTCTCACTAACTATTAATTTATCTATGGAAGAGTCTCTTTTTACCAAAAAGTCACTTCTAATTACTTCAATAATTTGCAGCATAGTCCTTCTATTTTTTTTCCTCTCCTCTATCTTTGACACAAAGACTCGAATTGTCTTTTGCGATGTGGGCCAAGGAGATGGGGCATATATCAGGGTGGAAAATAGAATAGACGTAGTGATTGACGCTGGTCCCGATCGTAAAATCTTAGACTGCTTGGGCAAATATATGCCCTTTTATGATCGAGAGGTTGAACTCGCCTTTATGTCACATCCGCAAAAAGACCATTTTGGGGGATATTTGTCAATCCTTGATCGGTATAAAGTCGATTACTTTATAATGCCGAAACTTGATAACACTCCTTTAAGTTTCTCGGAGTTGAAAGATAAGTTGGCCCGAACAAAAACACAGGTCAAATTCCTGACTCGCGGAGATAAAATCTCCGTACGTCAAAGTTCACTCACCTTTCTCTGGCCAGATGAGGAATTTATGCGTAAAAATTCCCGGCCGAAGTCAACAAATAATTCTCATCTGCCATTTGAACTACATGATCCACAAATAGATGTGAATGGGTTTTCCCAAGTAATTATTTATACAGAGAATTCGACGAACGTACTTTTTACAGGAGACCTAACACCAGAAGTATCCCACATTTTAGCGAACATGAATTTACCACAAATCAATATCCTCAAAGTGCCTCACCATGGGTCAAAAAATGGCCTCACTGAGGACTTGTTAAATAACATTAAACCTCAACAGGGAATAATAAGTGTCGGAGCCAGAAACACATATGGTCATCCCGCTCCTTCCCTCATGCAAATACTTGAGAGAAACAATGTCCGAATAAGAAGGACCGATAAAGAAGGATCCATTGTATTCAAACTTTAACCTGAAAGTGTCCCTTTTGCTACTTTTGAAATAATCTTGCGACTTGTGAAAGTAATATAGAGTCTGTTGCTGATTATTTTGAAGGGTGTCCCGATTTATTCGGGAGGGTGACCCTCAAAATTGAGGCATTACAGACTCAAATTGCGAAACTCGGAGCAAGAACTTTAAAAGTAGGAAGAAAATTACAAAGCTCTGGATAAAATAAAATCAAAAAAAGAAATAAAGCTAAAGCTTATGAAAGTAATATGCTTCGGATCTCTTTGTAGATAGTGTAGGATTCAAAGCCAATCCAGCTTTCGCCAACAAGCTCTTTGGGCAAACCTGGATCATATCGCAAGACATCGATATACTTCTTGACTACGATTGCCAGCTTCTCCAGCTTATCTACATCTTTGGAAAGCGTATCGTGCCATACTCGGAAAAGCTCTCGATACTTCTCCTCAAGCGCTTTCTTACCCCAGACTTTCTCGATGAGAATTTCACGATCGCCAAAAACATGCTCTGACTCGAAAATCTGCACATACTGCTCTTCGTCTTTACCTTTTACAAGTTCGCGTGCATTTTCCACGATCGGATGTGGTGTAAGCCAGAATGATCTGTGCCACGGACCAAGACCCCATCCAGAGACTGAACGTCGAAGCCGATCTCGTAGGTCTCGCTTTTTCTCAGGAATCTCGTAAGAGAGAATTCGCCACTTACCATCCCACGTGTCGCGCAGATATCGAAGGAATGGAAATGTAAGGCTGAGCTCTCCCCAACCTTTTTCAGTGAGCCTATATCGACCTTTTGATTTTTTATCAGAGCCTAATTCTGCATTCTCATCTTTCTCAATGACTCCATCTTTGATGAGTAAGTTGAGGCTACTTTTTGTCTTCTGATTGAAATATAGATCTGATATTTTCTCCACCCGCTCGTCGAAATCGACAAAGCTAAGATCTACGTCCGACAAAAGAAAAAGTGTGAGTAATATTTTCGTTCGTCTTTCTTTGATTCCCATGACAGGGAAAATGTAACAGACGGAATATTTATTGTCAATACTACAAACTATATCAACCCAAGAAATCGGCAAATTTTGTCTTAATTTACCCTTGACAAGAATCTATGGATAGTATTGAATATATATAAGTTATGAAAAAGAGTCGACGCTCGAAAAGAAGCACATTCTATCGAGTCGTATTATTTTTATTTGTCTTTGCTCAGTTTGTTGGAGTTTTCCTTGTCAAAGCGCCAGCTATTGAGACTGCCAATCTGACCTCGGCTTCCGCTACCTTGGGCAACTCCCGCCTCTCATATCGCGCTGGGGTCTCGTCGGGTTCATCAGGTGCGTCCGTGGTCACCATCGACTCAAGTAGCAACGCAGACAACGACACCAATCATCTTTTCCCAAAAGATTCAGTTTGTTTCATAAATAGTGCATTCAGTGGTTGTAATACTAATGCCGCTTACACTGTAGAAAATATTGTAGATACGACCCACTTCAACTTTACGCCTGCCCTCTCCGGCGCTCTCCTATCAGATGATTACGTAGTTGCATCCCAGTCTGGAAGCCTCACGATCAGCTTTGTCACCACATCCCAGGTTCCCTCAAATGGAGATATACTTGTCACTATTCCCTCTGTAGACATCACTAGTCGGACAAATGACTCAATTCCAGATACGAATTCGTCAATCGCCACCAATGGATTCGATCTCAACGGCATTGCAGCGGCAGATATCTCCACCACCGGATGTACAGATGGCAATTGGGGTACAACCGAGACTATCACAGCAGGTGACGCCTCAAACGACTCCACAATTCGTATAGATCGCTCAACCTCAGCGTGTTCAGCGGGTTCCACCATAACAGTCACGATAGATTCAAGTCCAGGACTTATGAATCCAGCACCTATCACATCAGGCCATACTCAAGGTACAGCAGATGTATATACTATTAATCTCAAGACGCGGGATGGCTCAGACAACACAATTGATTCAATAAATGTCAAAGTGGCACCTATTGAAGCAGTTTTGGTATCTGCCACAGTCCAGGAATCTCTTTCTTTCTCAATTGCTGGAGTTGCCAGCTCACAAAGCAAATGTGGCGCCACAACAAGTGTGACAACGACCGCCACGTCTGTTCCTTGGGGTACTATCTCATCAAGCAATACATTTTTAAATGCTGCGCATCTTCTCACAGTCTCAACCAACGCGGCTGGAGGGTATGCAGTAAAGTCTGAGGAGAATGACCAGATGGGTAAAGATGGAGTTGCCTGTAGCGGTGCCACAGCAGGTGAGTCGGCAAACTGTATTAAAGATACCACGGCAGACGATGGTTCGGCCACATCCGCAACATCTGCAGATTGGGCAACCGCTACCAACAATGGATTCGGCTTCGCACTTGCCAACAGCTCAGGTACAGATGCAAACTTCTTGTACAATGAATCCAGTCGTACCTTCTCAACCCGTCAGTTCGCAGATCAAGAAGCAAGCGAGACAAAGGGAACGATAATGTCCAATTCAGGAGCAGTATCAGGAAAAGCCGTCAACGTATGCTACCGTATCTCCACATCTGGCACACAGCCTGCAGGATACTACTATAATAAAGTCAAGTACACTGCCACTCCAGTATTTTAGTTTGAAATTCAAAATTAAAGATGAAAAATCACAGATCAAAACTTAAAACTTACACTACCCTCTTCTTTTTCTTAATATTGACCCTTGCACTTTTTACTTTTAACCTTGGCAAAGCACGCGCTCAAGACGTTCTCCCCCTTGTAGTCAGTCCAGCACGACAAGAGTTGACGGTCAGTCCTGGCGAAAAAGCCACCGTCACTATTCGATTTCTCAACCAATCCGCAAGTCCAAGAGCTGGAATAATAAAGGCTGTCGACTTCATAGTACAGGACAAGGAAGGCACTCCTACATTTCTCGAGAAGGCCGATGATGTATCACCCAAATTTTCAGCAGCGAGCTGGGTAAAGCTCCCCTATGATCGAGCTGCTATCCCAGCAAATGACAAGATAGAATTCCAGGCAAGTATTTCGGCTCCCAAAGAGGCTCGCCCAGGTGGACGATACCTTGCAATATACTTCGAGCCTACAAGCCAAATCCCCTCAGCCGATAAAAAAAATACTGAAGGAGGAGTGGGAGTGTCATCTCGAATCGTATCCCTTGTATACATTCGCGTTGCTGGACCAATTACTGAGAATGCTCATATCACGCGATTTTTTGCCCCAAATTTCTTGGAATATGGACCGGTCAAAGTCGTGACGGAAGTATTCAATCAGGGAGATTATCATATCCATCCTAAAGGCACTATCACCCTATCAAACATGTTTGGAGAGATTGCGCAAGAGACCATTAAGGAACAGAATATATTCCCCGACACAACCAGAACTTTTGAGACTGAACTCGGACCTAAGTGGATGATAGGTAGGTATAAGATTGCAGCCACTCTTAGCTATGGAGAAAAGGGGCAGGTGCTTGAGCGCTCAATCTATGTATGGGCATTTCCGTGGAAAGTAGCGCTGATTGCTGTCTTCTCACTCATCATCCTTATACTTATCCTCCGTGCATTTATTCGTCGCGTAGGAGGAGGCAAAGATGGTGAGCTTAAGGCTGAGGTAGAGGCTGAAAAACAAGAAATAGAAAAACTCAAAGCAGAGCTTGAAGCTAAGGGTCGTGAATAAAAATATTCGATCTTTCCTGATGAAAAGCATAATTCTTCTTTGGCTTTTAATTATCCTTACACCGCTCAATCTACATCCCTATCCTGTGGAAGCTGCTGAGAATATAGATTCCACCATATACACTCAAGAACTCACGCCAAGTACAGAGCCTCCATTTTACGCATCAATTCAAGTCTCAGCGTCGATTGGAGAGAATAGGTACTCTCTATATGGATATACCTCCCCAGGGGCTCTGGTGACGATTCAGGGGCTTGGTCTCTATGATCAGACTTTTGCCCGCTCCGATGGCTACTATTCATTCGATAATAGATTTTCTCCAATGTCTTCCCACGAAGCATGCATAAGCGCACAAGACCAGCTTGGACGCCTCACAACTCCAACATGCATCCCACCTTTTTCAGTTGAGAAAAATGTCAATATAGGGCCAATTATCCTGCCGCCTACTGTGTCTTTCAACAAAGACAAATACTACTCTGGAGAAGAGATTCAGCTCACAGGCCAAGCTATCCCCAACTCACCGGTTGACCTCTCCATTTTTACCGATAAGCAAAGTTCACGTTCGCCCGCCGCAAGAATAGATAGACTGATTACGAGGGTAACGAATCCAGTTGGCGATGTTGAAGCGTATTCACTTCCAGAACTCGCAACTATGACAGATAAGACCGGAAATTACTCCGTAAGCCTCAAAAAATCAAGGCCAGAGACTCTGAGAGTATTTTCTCAGACAAGTTTTAATAAAGATCTATCTCCGAAGAGCAACACCCTGTACCTTCAAATCCTCCCCTGGTGGTACATCATCATTACTATGCTTCTTTGGATTTTAAATACATTACGCCAACATCTTGTTGAGATTGTTCTTCTTGTGCAGATTATGGTACTTTCAATATATCTTCTACGTAGGCTACTACATCCCTATGGTATCGTGCAGACGCGTTCGCTTACGGTTCGTGCGCATAGGGAGCTTTCAGTGATCTCAGGAGCTATCCAAAAATATATACCTAATAATAAGTAAGGTGTGCCTTCTGGGAGAGATTCTGCCCTTCAACCTGAACCTGCAGGTAATACTCACCCACAAGCGTTGCAGCGACATCAAATACCGCCTTGCCGAACTGGTCTGTCGTAGCCTGGACAAGATCAAGCTTCAGATTTGGATTACTTGACACAGTGACCACCTTCCCTTGCACGCCTAAGCCTTGGCCATTGAGTATGAATACTGTGAGTCTTATTTTTTCCTGAGCATTCGCCCGAGCGCGAAGCGGCGAGGCAAAAAGATATGAGTTCTCTGTCGATATTTCCCCTGTTGATGTCGCACGAGTAGCCCCAGCAAAGCTTCGCAGCTCAAAGAATGTGAATAAACCACCCAGAAGGAGCAAAAGAATGAGGAGTGAGCCCAAAATCCATAGTGTCTTCTTCATACCTATATGATACCACTCTTTGTAGAAATTACTATAAAATCAAGATCTGCTCTGTCTTAGGGCCTTCCAAAGGCCCAAATATATGTAAAATCATTGTAATCAAGAATGTGCTTTAGTACGAGGCTAAAACACATTAAAGTTACACTACTACAAAGGCCCAACTAATCTTCGGAATTTCCTAATTTATATACCAATTACTCAAATTGACCTCCCAACAACCTTTATCCACAATGCCCTTACTTTAGTCAAATATATGATAAGATAAAAGTAAGAATACTTCACAAGTACACCATCTATGGGGTTAAAGAGGTATAAGAGCTACTATATAAGAGTTTAAGTCGTCGTATCAAACTCTCTCAAAAATAAAAAAATTTAGCAGAACTCCGGTTAATTTGCCAATTCAAAGCTTATAGACAGATCCCAACCTCTACCGACTTTTTTAATATCCGTAGATACTCTCTCGTCCACAAATACTTTGACATAATTTACACTCCTTTTTCAGGTACGAATCTACAGATCGTCGATATCTATACTCACAGACTTTCACAGCCCTTTTAAAATATAATACTATTTGTATATAGTACTACAGGATTATGGTACTATTTTGATATACTTAAGTAAGTAATAAATAAATGCGGTAAATATATTAAATATGATTAAATTATATTATAAGATTATCATTGGATGCGTTAATACCTCCCTTATAACTATCTCTAAATATATCAAATTACCCTTTAAATACCTCTTGACAAACTATTTCTATTTATTCTATTATGTAGATATATGAATGGAGGGTATAATTTATATAATACTGAAGCCTTATTCCGCAAATACTTGCTTGCGGAAAATAAAACTTCGATCACAGTGAAGAATTATGGATCGGATCTTCGTCATTTTATTGGTTGGGTTACGCTTGGAAAGCGTCTCCATACGAGTACGCCTGAAGAGATGAGTGAATTAATCACACAAGAGTTGATCGGAGACTACATACAGTACCTTGAGGATTCGAAGACGCCAATCAAAACAATAAATAGGCGCCTCTCAACATTGCGCCGATTCTGCTCATTCTCTATCTCACAAGGCTGGATGAGCCATAATCCAGCTAAGAAGATGCAGAATCGCGTACTTCAAACATCATCAATCCATAAGGCTCAGTTTCCAAATCCCGTCGCAAAAATACTGCAAGACATGAAAACTGAGCTTAGAGAGACTGTAGGAGCTTATCAAAGTGCTCAGATTGTAAAAGATGTCGAAGAGTTTATCGCAGTTATAAGTTCAAAAAACTAATATGAAAATACGAAGTAGAAGATATGGTAGTGGAAGAGGCTCTATTTTTAAGGCTTACAGGGGCCTTAAAATGCTTCTTGATCCCGCAATCGAGGGAAATCCATACACAAGAGAGCGAATATCGATCTACAGATCACACACAAATAGAGTCGTGTTCACAAGAACATACTCATTGACAAGCTAAAGGAAGGAAGGATTTATAGTATGGAGCACTTAACACCCGACAACATTCAAAAATACATCAACAAACTCCACGAACGTGGAGAGTCTGCTCATACTATCCAAAAAAAGCTCACTTCGCTTCAAAAATTTGCATTCTGGGCTAAAGATAAAGGATATATCAGTACTGCGAACTTTAAGCAGTTGCAAACTCTAATTGCCAAACATCTCCAGCAATCCCCACCTCAATTTGAGGCTGAGGATATTGCAGGGCCTCAAAATTTGCAAGTTCCCCCTATCTCAGATTTTGAGCAAGCTCAGTATCATGGTGAAAAAGTTACGGACGGCGTATTTGGTGAGGTCAACGTCCGGTTTCACCTTCAGACATACAAGATCAAGTCGTGGCTTAATGGTATATTAAGAAGAGCTCCCCTGATCGGATACTTCATAAAACCTCAATCCAGTAATGAGCTTGTGACGTCAAAATCTGTACAACCAATCTCATCTACAAGCGATCAGTTCCGCTATGTAAGTATGGCGCTTGTCCTGCTCTTATTTTTTATAATAGGCGCTGGGGTCTATAGGCAGTTCTTTAAAAATGTAGCTACTCCTTTTGCCTATCCTTCCACTGCAGTACGAGGAAGTCGCACCCTCAACTTCCAAGGCCGTGTCACTGATTCACTTGGCAATCCGATCACGACAGCAACCAATATGGTATTTAAGCTTTATGATGCGGCATCTGCAGGAAGTCAGCTATATACCTCAGGTACCTGCTCTATCACTCCTGATCAAGATGGTGTCGCAAATGTACTCATTGGCTCAACCTGTGGGTCGGAAATCGCCAATACTGTATTCACAGAGAATACGAACGTGTATCTTGGAGTCACAGTCGGAGCAGATTCTGAAGCTACACCACGTCAGTCAATTGCAAATGTAGGCTATGCAATCAATTCTGAGACTTTGCAAGGCTTGCCTCCAGGATCAGCCGCAAGCAATATTCCATTCATCTCATCAGGTGGAGAAATAAAGCTTTCTGCCAGTACCCCGACTATTCATTCGAGCTTCGCAAGCGAGACATTCAAAATCACAAGCGCCAAGGCCATCACTCTTCAGTCTGCTGGAACTGGCAATATCACACTCGACGCTACAGGCTCAGGAGAGCTTGTCTTTAAGACTGCCAGTGCACAAGTGGGTGTATTTGACACGAGCGGGAATTTTGGAGTTGGAGATGCTACCCCCGACTATCTTGTCGATGTGGCTGGAACTCTTGGGGTTGATGGAGCTGCGAGCTTTGGCTCGACTGTGACATCAACAGGTACTTTGACCGCAAATGGAGCACTTACTGCAAATGGCGCAGTCACGCTCGGCGATGGTGGAGATGATATAGCGATAAACAGCAACGACTGGGATATATCCGGCGCAGGTATTGCCTCAGGACTCACTGGCTTATCTTCATCAGGCACTATCACCTTCTCCGGATTCTCAAGTAATGGTGGTCCATTGTACACCAATGGATCTGGTGTACTTGCACAGGCTACAGCTGGTACATCGACACAGATACTCCATGGTGGTACTACTCCATCATTCTCTGCTGTGTCACTGACTGCTGACGTGAGTGGTACGCTTCCAATAGCCAATGGAGGCACAAATGGTACAGCTACACCTACTGCTGGTGCTGTAGCATATGGTACAGGGAGTGCGTATGCGTTTAGTCTTGCTGGGAGTAGTGGTGAGTGTCTCAAATCAGGTGCCACAGGAAGTCCGACGTGGGGATCGT
>CAZGZD010000006.1:0-39596 GCA_964530005.1 uncultured Gammaproteobacteria bacterium | reverse complement strand
CCTCTTTTCTCGGAATACATTTATATTTACTTTTTCTTGTTTCTGTCTCCAGTGGGTTCCCTCCCTTCGACAGGCTCAGGGCATCCCAGGTCGCATAAACAAGTAAAAGTAACAAAAGGGTTTACTAATTTTTAACTTTAATTTGTCATTTTGAACTTTACACTTTGCATTTTAAATTTGATTTTTAATCAAGCAGTTTCAAGATACTATTCACACCACTCGCCCAGCTTCCATTGGATGAAGGTGTGTAGCGACTCATTATCTGAGATGCTGTGACAAGTCCTTTGTCCATATAATTTCGGCGTAGTCCACGTCCCACTGTCTCAATTGCTTCGGGATACGAATCAAAGCGAGTGACAGTATTGCCGTATATTCCCCACCCCCAACAGTTGTGGGAGCCACTCGGAATAGCTCGGCACAGACCAGACTCTTGCATGGCAATCGCCGGAAGCAGCCGATAATCAAACTTGTACTTATCAGATACCTCCACTATATAGTCTGCATGATCATAGAGGGGTGAATTATATTTGCGAAAAAAATTCTTAAGATTTGAGGCACGACCATCTGATGTCGTGACTTCTGCATTGTATGTCGTCGTGGTAAATGGGGCGTTGGAATAGGAGAATTGCTGTCCTGGGCCTACTTCGTCTATCTCATTGAGGATTTGAGATATGTCATTCTGTTTTTTTGCTCGATTTAGGAATTTGATTGTGGCAAAGAGGTTGAGTACGACAAGGATGATAAAAATTGTCGAAAAAAAAGACAACCGGCGCGTCATATCCTAACTATAGGAAAAGCTCGCTCACTTGTCAATCCTTCGACCCTTCGACTTTGTGCTCAGGGTAAACTCGCTCAGGACAAGTTCTTTAAACTTTGTAGAAATATGTCGGGAATGGTAAGTGTGCAAGTATCCTTGTCTGTCGTGTCTCCCACCCCTCAACACGAAATCCATGAGAGATGATAAGGGTGCCACGCTTGCACTCGCGCTCCATTTTCCCCTTTAGTTTTTTTATAAAATCCGGCATGAGGAATATATATATAGCGTCAGCGCGCCCGAAATCTGTATCGAATATATTTTGTGCTTTGAATTCTATATTGCTGATTCCCTGGCGCCTGGTCTTGAATCGAGCCATTGCGAGTACAAAGCGATTAATGTCCACACCCATCCCCACGACTCCATACTTTTGTGCTGCGCGCCGTAGGAAGCGCCCATCCCCACATCCTATTTCGAGTAGATAATCTCCTTTTTTTAGTTTGGCGGCTTGGAGGATATAATCAAGTTCATTTTTGCGGGTTGGCACATATGGCGAGCCCATGATGCTTGAGTAAAGCAGTGAAGCAACATAAAAAAACACTGTCATGATAAATACAAATTCAAAAGTGAGCAAGATGTAGTACAAAATCTGGTGCATGACTTACCAATTGTAATATATTTAAAGTCAATGAAAGTCCTTAGATGGGATAGAGTGTGATATAATAAATACGTTACTTTATTCTTGGTTTAAGCCGCCAATCGGCGGTTTTTTTAATATATGGACAAACTCTTAGATATTCGAAATATCGCAATCATTGCTCACGTCGATCACGGTAAGACGACGCTCGTGGATGCTATGCTCAAGCAGACGCATACTTTCCGCGACAATCAGAAGGAGATGAATGAGACGCTTATTATGGATTCCAATGATCTGGAGCGAGAAAAAGGAATCACTATTCTCGCTAAGAATACCTCAGTGTTTTACAAAGACATAAAAATCAATATCATAGATACTCCAGGACACGCTGATTTTGGCGGCGAGGTGGAACGCACAATCAATATGGCCCAAGGTGCAATTCTTTTGGTTGATGCAGCCGAGGGCTGCCTGCCGCAGACTAAGTTTGTTCTTCGCAAAGCGCTTGAGGCGAAGCTCAAGATTATTCTTGTTATTAACAAGATAGACAAGAAGGATGAACGAGCGCCTGAGGTCAAGCATGAGGTTGAGAATCTATTTCTTGAGCTGGCCGAGCATGCTGACGCACTTCACTTTCCCACACTTTATGCGGTAGGGCGAGATGGCTTGGCATTTTATGATCTGCCCGACTCTTACACAAAGGGACAAAAGGGAGACCTCACTCCCCTTTTTGATACAATTCTCAAAGAGATTCCCAATGACGTAAAAGACGTAGACAAACCTTTCCAAATGTTGATTTCCACGCTTGATTATGACAATTATGTAGGTAAGCTGTGCATTGGTAAGGTGACTCAAGGCGCGCTTCGTGTGAATCAGTCAGTAGCTTTGGTCGATGAGAATAAAGTTCTCGGCACATATCGAGTACAGAAGCTTTATACCACAGTCGGATTAAATAGAAAGGATGCAGACGAAGTCATGTCGGGCGATATTGCGACTATTGCAGGTATTCCTGAGCTGACCATTGGCCAGACACTAACAGATCCAGAGCACCCCGTAAGCCTCACGAAAATTGCAGTCGAGGAGCCAACAATCAAGATTACGATTGGTCCCAATACAAGTCCATTTGCCGGACGTGAGGGCAAATATACCACGTCTCGCCAGATTAAAGAATATTTGATGCGGGAAAAAGAGACCAATCTTGGGCTTCGAATTGAGCCAGATCCAGAAGGAATACAGTTTGTGGTATATGGTCGAGGTGAGCTGCACCTTGCTGTTCTTATTGAGAATATGCGTCGAGCAGAATATGAGCTTGAGGTCTCAAAGCCTCAAGTAGTCTTTAAACAGAAGGATGGAGTGGAGTGTGAGCCATATGAAGAGGTGACGCTTGAGGTTGAAGATTCGTATATGGGGCTGATAACTGAGGAGATGGGAAAGCGTAAGGGAGAGCTTCTCAATATGCACAATGAGCTGAATGGCCATCTCAAAATAATCTACAAAATATCAAGCGCCAATCTCCTGGGTGTTCGCAATATGCTCATGACTGCAACTCGTGGTACTGCTCAAGTCTATTCATATTACTTAGGATACGCGCCGCGCGGCGCTCGAATGAAGTCGGTAAGAAGTGGAGCGCTTATTGCTTCTAAGCCTGGCACGACAGTGTCGTATGGACTTTTAAATGCACAGGACAGAGGAGCTTTATTCGTGGGCGCTGGAGTGGAGGTATATGCTGGGATGGTGATTGGTGTGGCAGTTCGTAATGTGGATATTGACGTGAATGTTTGCAAGACTAAGCAGTTGACCAACAATAGGTCATCTGGCGAGGGTGTATCTGGACAGGTGACTCCACCCACAATTCTAAGTCTTGAGCAGTGCCTTGATTTTGTCGGAGACGATGAGTTGCTTGAAGTGACTCCCAAAAGCTTGAGGCTGCGCAAAAGGTACTTGACTGAGGCTGAGCGTCGCGTGATCATTCGTCGTGAACGAAGCCAAGCACAGGCTTAAATTTTCAAACAAAGATTACGGTTTCCAAGTGAATACTCTCATCAAAAGCTTGCCTCGTATCCCCGCTCCTCTTACTGGTTGCTTGTAGTTCCTGCGTTCTTTTAGATCCACGTCACAGGAGCCATCCAAGTCATAATTTCCTATTCCAAGTTTTTGCTCGCGGTGTACGTGTAAAGTATGGTCTGAGGTTACGTTCACATTGTGGTAACTCTCGACATATAGTCCATAACTACCAGGAGCTCTGTAACGATTTAGAAAGTACGCGTTAGACTCAACCCCCAACTTCGGCGAGAGGGGTATAATTCCGAGTAGTTTGTACTGTCGCTCTATAGTCATTTACGCTATTGTAACAGTTGGATATTTATTTTCAATAACACTTGTTTTATTCCTCATCAAGCATCCCCTGCTCGACGGGGGAAAATAGAAAGACAGTAAGTGGTAGTAATCCAACTATAAGTAGCGCCAGTCGAAGAGAATGATCAGCAGCAAATCCAACAAGTGGATTAAGTAGAACTAAAGCAAAACTGCGGAACATTGATATCGAGGAAAGCACTGTAGCTCGCTTTCTTGATGGTATAAAGCTATTCATATGTGCAGTCATAAGCTCAAGGCGGGTAAGTCCAAATCCACCAGCGAAAACAAGAAGAAGTGCTATGGTCCAGATACTGGGGAAAGCGGCAGCTAGTATAAATGAAATAGATGTGGAAAAAGCTGAGAACTTCAACATATTTTTATCTGACCCAAATAGATGGATTAAAAAGCTAAAATTGTTAGTTACAAGTATCTCAGCTCCAAGAAATAGAGCGTGTGCAATGCCAAAGTATAAAATCGGCACTCCAATATTTTTAAGAAGCGACTGGTATAGCCATATTACAAAGTACGCAGCCGATGCTACAACAATCGCATCTATTGCAATAAGCCTAAGTATTCTATGACGATAAAAATATATGAATCCCTCTTTCACTATTTTAAGATAGTGAGAGGATTCAGACGCTAACTTTCCATGAATTTTTGGTTCGGGGATTGTGAGAGCTACTAATGCAGCTCCGAAAAAAGGAATTGATGTGAGAAGCATGGGAAAGTTGAGACCAAAACGGACCGCTATAAGACTTCCAATTGGTGCAGCAATCATTATTCCGCTTAGACGCCAGCCATGAGCTCGGCCAAAGATCTGTCTACTTTTTTCCTCTTCTCCACTCTCCTTTAGAGTATCATAAAGCAAGGCTTCATTTGCTCCCGAAACAAGAGCCACACTTGCGGCAAATAGGAACTCAGCCACAAGAAAGATCTGGAAGTTTGGAATACTTCCATAGATGAGAGTCGCAGATGCTCCCATGAATGCACCGAGTGCGAGAGTGTATTTGCGTCCAAGCATGTCGGCTATGGCGCCTGTGGGGATTTGTAGAATAAATACCCACAGCATAAACCAAGATTGGAGTATCTGAATTTGAGTAAGTGAGATATGCCCCCAGTCAGTGAAAAATGGTATCAGCACTCCGCCTAGGAATGAAAACCCCATCAAAAAAGTGAATAAGTAGTATTTCCAGATTGTGTTATTTGATTTTTTCATAAATTTTAGAGAGCCAGCCTTACAGCTGGCTCCAGAATATATTATAGTATAATTGTACTTAGTGTTAGTAAAGTGCGCCTGTGGCTTAACCGGATAGAGCGTGTGGCTTCGGACCACAAGGTTGGGGGTTCGAGTCCCTCCAGGCGCGCATAGGGCCTGTAGCTCAATTGGTAGAGCAAGCGGCTCTTAACCGCTAGGTTCAGGGTTCGAGTCCCTGCAGGCTCACATTCATTCTTTACAGATATTTTTTTCCTTTGCTATAATCTGCGCATGGAAAGAAGACCAATTGGTGAATTTATGTGGAACGATTACGTAGGAGATCCTCATTCTTTCACTGGGCAGTATAGAAGTAAGATACATTCACCTGCAAAATTTATAGAAGCTTTAAGCTCTATGGAGCGCAGGCCAACTGTTCAGACCGTAATACAAAGATCAGGCAATGAAAGTCGACGATTCCTTGAAGTCATTACAGATTTTAAAGGTGGACAGGTTGTAGTCGCATATAGTAGAGAACTTGAAGTTATTCGGAGAAAAGCAGTAAGAAGACTTTTCAGACATGATATTCCTGAAGCTGTTGAGAAAAGACAAGTAGTCGTAAGGCGTGTATTTGTAAGGAAAGGCTATGTGCATAATGATAGCGATATTTTAATTTCAGAAGATAGAGATCTTGATCCAGCAGTTGGTGAACTTGCTGATGAAGTTGCTTCGACAAATAGCCCACTTGATGATAGGCGGTTTCATTTGATAGCAACTCCTGCTGAATTAAGCAGTGTAGCGAAAAGCTGGAGCAAATAGTAAGAGGGTAAGTCGGTGAACCCGATCTTGGGGTTGACTTATAATTTTTATGCTATAATCTACAAATGGCAGTAAAAAAAGCAACGATAAAAAAATCTCCAGCAAGAGCTAAAAAAGCCCCAGCTGCAAAAACCGATTCAATCAAGAAGCAAGAAGTTCATGCGGTCCTCCAGTCTCCTCTATCAAGTCTCACAGAAAAGCAAAGAAGAGCGCTTACACTCGGTATACTCGTGGTGCTTATTCTCGGTGCACTCGCCTACTACTATAAAGGTAAGTTCGTGGCAGCTACTGTGAACGGCAAGCCGATTCTTAGGTCTGCTGTAGTACAGCAGCTTGAGAAGCAAGGCGGCAAGCAGGCTTTAGATTCTCTTATTACTCAGCAGCTTATAATTGATGAGGCTCAAGCGAAAGGTGCTACTGCGACTGATAAAGAAATTGACTCTGAGATCAAAAAGATCGAAGATCAGCTCAAAACACAAGGGCAAACCCTTGAAACAGCACTCGCTGCACAAGGACTTACACGAGACTATATTGTAAAACAGACTCGCATTCAAATTTTACTACAAAAACTTTTAGCAAATAAGCTAAAGGTAAGCGATAAGGAGGTTGCTGACTTCCTAGAGAAGAACAAAGAGGCGCTGCCAAAAGATGCAAAAGAAGAAGATCTTAAAAAACAAGCAAAGGCTCAGATTGAAAATCAAAAACTGAGTGAGGAGGTTCAAAAACTTATCACTGATCTAAAAGCAAAAGCAAAGATCAACACCTACGCACAGTATTAATTTCTACCTCGATCTTATTTTTTTATTTACTTTAAGTAAACACAATTACTTAGATTTATTCTACAAACGCTACATTGGATTGATATAATAGGCTAAAATAAAAGTAAAGGCTAAACAGCAATGGAAAGAATCTTCTGCCAGAAGTGAGTAATTCTTCGGATTGTTGTAGTAAGCTAAAAGTGATTTAGATTGTTGGGAAAGCTTAATTCTTGTCTTCAGATTAGACTGCTCTGACAGGCCGTATGTGAACTTAGCCTTGATTAGCAGAGAAAGTATTTATCTGCTAATTTGACTGCAAAGGTTATGATTCTGGGATTGTACTTTTGCAACGACCTAAGTGAGATTTTTAGATAATCTCTTCGCGTCTTTCTCTCACAAACCTCACCCACTCCTCAACCACTTCAACAATAAGCTTAAAAGGAGCTTCTATAAAAAAGTCGAATACAAATCCGAAGATATTGATTTTTGAGATACCGCTTGATAAGACTTTGCCAACTGAGAGTACGGGCATAAAGAAAAAGTCGGTAAAGGGACGAAAGATACTATCTTTCTCACGTAGTAAATACTGCTTAGCAACTTGGCGTATTCTATAGGAAAAAAAGGCAACGAGTGAGACAAATAGTATAAAAATTATTTCACTTATCGCATTGAACTTGAGGAGAAGGAGGATGGAGTGCAAAAGAAGGAAGGTGATGATGAAGGTAAGGCTATAGAATACGGTGAATGCAAATATCAGAGTCGGACGGCGGACTTTGCGATTTTTAGTGATGAGAGCCACCCCTGTCTCAAATGACTTGTCGGCATCTATGATATCGACAAGTCGCTCAAATATACGACGAGTGTTGTCGGCACCTGGCACGCGAGTCAGACCCACGATAAGAAACATAAGAAGGGCTGGAAATAGTGCATTGATTGCAATAGTCACATAATTCACCTCATTGTAAAAGTATAGAGAGAGCGGATACTCAAGAATAATTGCAAATATCATCTTGGTGAGAAATATGTATATGATTGCCTTGATGGCTAAGCCATTGAGCTTTGTTTGTGTAAGCGCATATTTTTCTCGGCAGATCTTCTCAAGTGCAGTCCATAGCTTATCTCGATCCTCAAGAAGCGGCTTAATTTTGTCACTTGGCTCTTGGCGAATCAGGTCGAACAAGATATGAAAAGGTGGAATATAGCGCCGGACAAATAGAAAGATGCGGTTTGAGTGGGGGTTGCTGATGATTTTATCGATATCAGTAAAAAGAGCAGGCATTGCCGCCGCCAGTTGATCGAGCTTGTCGCGGGATACATCTTTAAGCTGCAATTTTGAAAGTGAGTAGAGATGATACCTGAGAAATGCATTGTCATTTTTGGCAAACGCACGCTCAACCGATATGTATAAGTAGGCATCATGCTTTTCTTGTGTGGCTCCCTCTATTTTTACTTTACCCTTAAGTACCTGAAAGATAAAATATGTAAATTGAGCATTGCGCTGGGCCTCCTCAGGCGAAAGTGTCTCTTCAATCTCGCAGGTCAAAAGATCAAATAAAAAGACGCTATAATAGGCCTTTTTCTTCTCGGTCTGACCACCAAGCAGATAGCTGCGAAGGTATATGTACTTATCAATGATTTTTTGAATTACCTCAACATCGTGTTCGCCAAGTGATTCATTGGGTGCGTAGCGTGCCCACAGTAACTCTCGTATCAGGTTTTCGGCTTCCCCATCCCCTTGTGGATTAAGAGTCAGTCGACGCTTAAGTATTCGCTCGATAGCTGCGCGGCGCATAAGATGAGCCTCGCGGTACTCAACGGCATTTCTGAGCTTTTCATAGGCTATTGCAAAAAAAGCCGCAGTCTGTGACACCGATATTCTTGAGGTCTCGTCAGGTAGTTTTTTTCGTGGAATAGATTTGATTTGATCAAGAAGCGCAAGGGTTATGGGCGAAAGGTCGATTTTATTCTCATCCTTGATTACGGTTATATCAGTATCCATATTCTAAACTTTATTATACTGCCTTTTTTACTAAATTCAACTATAGGCTATTTGCGTAGAGCTCCCATGCTTTCCAGATCTGCACTCAATATCTTTACTTTCTCCTCAAGTATAGACTCATTGTCTGCCTCGATATTTAAGCGGAGTAAGGGCTCAGTTTTAGAGAGGCGCACATTGAACCACCAATCTGGGTACCAAAAGCTGTATCCATCAAGCTCATCAAATTCCGCAGCTTCTTTTTGATATTTTTCTCTTATATTTTGTGCGGCCATATCTCTATTCTTGACGACAAAGTTGATCTCGCCTGACTCGGGGTAGATATCAAACTGCTTCCGTATAGAGGATAGAGTCACATTTTCATCACTCATAAACTGCATCATCAGAAGTCCTGCAATAAGAGTTGACTCGGCGTAAAAACAATCTCTAAAGTAAAAATGTCCTGAGTGTTCGCCGGCTACAATTCCATCATATTTTTTCATAGCCTCCTTGATAAACGAGTGACCCACCCGTGTACGAAGCGGTGTGCCGCCGAGTGCAAGCGTGGTCTCTTTGACGATTCTTCCACATATCGCGTTGTAGAGAATATAGCCTTTTTCATGTTTTAAAAAGTGAGAGGCAAGTATGGCGGTTGTCACTGTGCCTGACAGCTTAGTGCCGGTCTCATCAATAAAAAAAATTCGGTCTGCATCACCATCGAGCGCAATGCCAAGATCTGCTCCTTCTTTTTTAATTCGCTCCTGTAGCTCGTGCGTATTCTCGTCTTTTAGTGGATTGGCCTCATGATTTGGAAATGTGCCATCTGGGTCAAGATACATAGGCACAATCTCGCAAGGCAATTCATTCTGCATCGCCATCCATGAAGGACCACCCATGCCATTGCCGCCATCGACGATTACTTTGAAGGGCTTTAGCGTGTCTTTTTTGATAAACGTGAGGCAGTGCTCGATCCACGCCTTGAAGATGTCTTGAGTTGTCACGGCTCCCTTTACTCTGGACTTGGGTAAATCTTGGACGATAAGTTTCTTAATCTCGGGCAGACCAAATCCGCTATGAAGTGGAATTACTCCCCGCTTTGCAATCTTTGCTCCATTATATTTTCCAGGATTGTGAGACGCTGTAACTGCTATATTGGCCGCGAAGCCATATTTGCCACACGCAAAATTGTGCATCTCGGTCGAGATCTGGCCAAGCGAGACAACATCTACTCCATAATCTGTGATTCCTTCAATGAGCGAAGCAGTAAGCGTAGGTGATGATGTTCGAGCATCGTGGCCTACGGCAATCGGGCCCTCTCCAATATACAAGGCTACTGCTTTGCCCAAGTGGTAGTAAAAGTTTTCATCTATCTCTTCCTGATACACGCCACGAATGTCGTAATCGTGAAAACTGGATAGATTAAGCTGAGGCATATTTATATATGTTATCTTAAATAAAAACAGGCTGCAATATCAAGGGAATTTTTGATTCCATAGATATTTTTTCCACTTTTGAGTGAGATATCAATACGAAGAAGTGAGTCATAAAATGCAATAAGAGCGTCCTGCTTCCATAGCTTTGCTTGTCTTTCAACCTTTGCCCTTTGCCATGATTGCAACTTAGTAAGGGGATCCCCAAGAGCTGCAAGCAAGATATTTCGAATGTGGCGCATAAGTACGACATAAATCAACATCTCCTCAGTGGGCTTGGCAAGTATTGAAAGAGTTGTAACGAACTCCTTTAGATTGCCTGGGTAACAGCTATCCGTAAGTTTGAAAATATTTGCTGTGGGCTTAAACTCCTTTACTTTAGCCAGGTGAGCGAATTTAAGATGACGCGCAGTCGTGCCGTCTTCCCAATCTATAAGCTCAATAGAATCATCACCGGCTATTTGTTCAAGGTATGATAGCGTAGACTTTGATTTAGCAGACACACCTTTGTTGAGATTATGAATCACAAAAACTTGTTTTTGATCAAAAAGGTTTGTTGAGTATTGGGCTTGTTCAAGCAAAAGAGGAAGCTCGGAATACGTCAGATATTGGACGGTCGATTTTTCCTCCTCATACTTAGTACAAAGTGAAAGAAAGTATGCGCGAGAAGACACCACATCCTCCCCACATATTATCGTAATCATACTTCTCTACATTGTAGCAGGTTTTATCTATTAGGGTAGCTATGTGGGGGCGGATTTGAGCTTATCTGGCAAAACTCAATATTAGCAGATAGTAGATTAGCTTGCTAATTAGCTTTGAGTTTTATTTTAGCCCGTTACAACAGTATAAATAGAAGTGTAAAAAAAGGCTTTTCTGACAATCCAAATATATTTTAGATTGTCACAGCAATCCGCCTAAATTTCTATAGTTTGTCAGAGGGCTTTCCTATCTGCTATTTGAGTATGCTTTCTGATTTGGATCTATATGGCAATCTAAAAACTATATTATTCGTGTCCCAATTCTTCAAGTAAATTCCGTCCGGTCATATCCTCTGGCTTGGGTATATCCAAAAGTTTCAGTACAGTCGGGGCAATATCGGCAAGTATTCCTGTTTGGAGCTTGATCATTTTTCCCATTAGATGGGGGGCGACAACTATAAATGGAACAGGATTGTCAGTGTGTTCTGTCGAAGGCTGACCAGTCTGCGGATTGATTTTCTGTTCCACATTGCCGTGATCTGCTGTAATGAGGATAGTGCAATGAGTGTCTTCTGCCACTTGAATAATCTTGGCAAGACAGCTATCAATAGTCTGCAGGGCTTTTTGACAAGCTTCAAAGCTTCCTGTGTGCCCTACCATATCAGCATTAGCAAAATTGATAAGAACAAATCGGTACAACTCCGACTGGAGCTTTTCGGATAGAGTCTTTGTCAGCTCAACAGCTGACATTTCTGGTGCCAGGTCATAAGTCGCTACTCTGGGGGAAGGTACTATAATGCGATCCTCATATGGGTATAGACTTTCTCGCTGCCCATTGAAGTAAAACCCAATAAATCGCTCCTTCTCGGATTCTGCCATACGGAGTTGTGCAAGTGATCTTTCGGCAAGAACTCGACCAAGTGGCATGGATACCTCAATTGGCGGAAATGCCATCTCAACGGGCAGTCCTCTCTCATACTCAGTCATAGTGACAAATACGAGATTTGCAATCTTCGGCCCACGGCCAAAAGGGGGGCTGACACTTTCTTCTTTTGGAAGATGAGTCTTAAGATACTTGACTGCGTAGGGGTCGAACGACAATGTCTTATTTGCTTGCGTCTCAAAATCATCAAGAGCAAACGCTTTGGTCAACTGACGAGGTCTGTCTATGCGAAAGTTGTAAAATACCACACCATCTCCCTCTTTAATAAGGACTGGCGATTTGCCTTCGGGGATGATATTTATTGGCTCAATGAATTCATCAGTTTTGCCCTGCGCGTATGATACGGAAATTGCGTCAGCCGCACTTGGCGCCATATCTGCTCCCTGAGTCAGACATCTGTATGCTTTTTCTGTTCGCTCCCACCTGCGATCGCGATCCATGGCAAAATATCTCCCCATCACACTTGCAATCTGCCCGATACCAAGCTGATGAATTTTCTCCTCAATTCGACTCACTACCTCGATCGCAGATTTGGGTGGTGAGTCGCGGCCATCTGTAATTACATGAATGGCGACGTTCCCAATACCATTTTCCCGAGCAAAAAATAGCAATGCGAAGAGGTGGTCAAGACTTGAGTGCACTGATCCTTGACCAGCGAGCCCCAAAAGATGTAGGGTGCCATTTGTTTTCTTAACATGTTCGACCGCTTTGAGAAACTCTGGATTTTTGTAAAATGTGCCATCGGCAATGCTCATATTGATTCTCGGCAAGTCCTGATAGACTATTCGACCAGCACCAAGGTTGATGTGGCCTACTTCTGTGTTGCCTACCTCTCCGGCTGGCAGACCAACTGCCTCACCAGATGCCTTGAGCGTTGTATTGGGATAGCTGTGGAATAGTGAGCTTATAGTCGGGAGATCTAAAAGCTTAATCGGATTACCGGGGCCTTCTGGGGCAATACCAAATCCATCAAGTACGATAAGTAGGACAGAGTTCATGATTACTATTGTAGCTGATTATTGAGAAAACAGTATGCAAGCCCGCAAGCTATAGCATCTGCTTGATCATCTTGTTTGAGTTCATCATCAAGGCCAAGTGTGAGCTTTAGCATTTTTTGCACTCCCTTTTTATCTGCCTGCCCATAGCCTGTCACAATTTGCTTAATCTCAAGAGGAGTGAGAGAGCTGGTTTTGATTTCATGTAGCGCTGCGCAGGTGAGAACTACACCCTGCGCTTGGGCGACCGATATTACAGTCTTTTGATTTTTGAAGAAAAATAGCTGCTCGATCACCATGTGCACTGGCTTGTATTTTTTGATTATTTGGACAACTTGTTCGTGAATATCTGCAAGTCGAGCTGCATGATCGCGGCTTGCAAGTGTCTTAATTAGGCCGGAGGCAATGTAGGAGAGTCCGTCTTTATACTTTTTATCTTTATCAAATATTGCCCAGCCTGTGCGCTCTACTCCTGAGTCGATTGATAGGATAATCATTAATCTCTATTGTAGCAATTTCTGTTGCCCACAAGCAAAGCAAAGGTGCAAAATATTGAGATCAATTTAAGAATACTAGGAGGTAAAAGTAGATTTAAAAGTCAATTTCTCCAACCCAGCTACCGCGTTTGGCCTCATGTTTAGCTTTTAGGTCGTTAGTATTATGATATCTATAAGTGTATTTTGCTCCATTATATAGACCTAAAAGCCATGAAGTAGTAGCAACTACTCCAGCGGTGTTAGACAATAGAGCTTGCCACAAGGAGTTATCTGGAACTGACATTCCACCCGCTTCTGTCAATGCAGAAAGCCCAATAAATGTAAAAGCCCAATTCCTGGAAGTTTTGGTTTGCCACTCTGCCATGTTTATTTTCTTTATCCTTTTTTCTTTTGAAGTCAAAGGTTTGCGTTCTCTCATAGTTTGATTATACTATAAGATAGAAAAATAGCAATGGATAAAGGCTTTTCTTGTAGGTCTACTTTATCTTTGTCGACTCCGTAAAGGAGCGACTAATGAATACCATGCACTTACACCTAGTGCTGTTAAGGGTAGTGTAATAGTAAGTTCTGCAATTCCAATTGTGAGCGCAAGATCACTATCTTTCTCAACACCAAACCAAGTTACTAGGCTAAATCCTATTGATGCAGTTCCTGTAAAAAGTGTGTTGTTTCTCACGTTTCTAATTTTTCCCTTTAATGTTAGTGGTTTTCGAGTGGGAATAGGCTCGACATACAGTGGTAGAGGCTCACTTGGCGGAATTCGATGAGAAGCGTGTGGTGATGATACCCTTACTTCTTTTCTCATAAAAACATTAGAAGAGTAGGTTTACTTGAATTTACACAAGAACAATTGGACAAATGCAATGTTTAGTTTTCTCCCCCGACATACTTCGACAAAATCGACAATAGTCGGGGTGTTTGACTAACTAAAGAGATGGGAAAGTCGTTTGTTAGTACTCCTTGGCTTAATACCTTGCGGTACTTACACCTAGAGCCTATCAAGCCGGTAATCTGCCGGCAAACTGATGGGGATTTCTAATCTTGAGGTAAGCTTCGCACTTGAGATGCATTCAGTGCTTATCAAATAGGAATATAGCTACCCGGCATTGCTCTTGTGGAACAACCGGTACACCAGGGATTCCCACTCCTCGGTCCTCTCGTACTAGAGGAGTGCCCTCTCAAAAATCCAAACGCCTGCACCGGATAGAGTCCGAGCTGTCTCACGACGCTCTGAACCCAGCTCGCGTACCGTTTTAATGGGCGAACAGACCAACCCTTGGGACCAACTTCAGCCCCAGGATACGGTGAGCCGACATCGAGGTGCCGAACCTCCCCGTAGATGTGAACTCGTGGGGGAGACTAGCCTGTTATCCCCGGGGTAGCTTTTATCCGTTAAGCTCGTTGCTCAATCACGAAGCAATCGAGGATCACTAACACCTGCTTTCGCATCTGCTCGGATGGTCGTCCTCGCAGTTAAGCATGCTTATGTGTTTGTACTTTACTTTCGATTTCCATCCGAAAGAAGCATACCTTTGTACTCCTCCGTTACGCTTTTGGAGGAGACCGCCCCAGCCAAACTGACCACCTCACAGTGTCTCCCAAAAGGGATTAGACTTGAGATTGCTAAAGAGAGGTGTTTCATTGATGGGCAAAGCCCTCCCTCCTACGCTAAACAATTAGCAATCCCTTATCAATGTGAAGCTTCAGTAAAGCTCCCGGGGTCTTTTTGTCCTGGTGCAGGTAGGCCGCATCTTCACAGCCATTTCAATTTCGTCGGGCAGTAGTTCAAGACAGTTGTCAAATCGTTAAGCCATTCATGCGGGCCGGAACTTACCCGGCAAGGGGCTACGCTACCTTAGAACTCTCAGGGTTAGAGCTGTCGTTCACTGGAGCTTATACCAAAGCCTCATCCTATAAATAGGGATCAACCTCAGTACTTAACTTACCAGCACCGGACAGGCCTCAGCTCCTATACGTCCCCTTTTGGGGTTTGCAGGAACCTGTGTTTTTGATAAACAGTCGTTTGACAAACTTTCGCTGCGATCCTGATAAATCAGGATAGGGCATCTCGTAATCTTACGCCCAGCTTTTTTGCCGAGTTCCTTGAACTACCATTACCCGTATGCCTCGGTATACTCTACCAACCCACCTGTGTCGGTTTGCGGTACGGACGTACTCTACACTCCCACATCTGGCTTTTCCCGGAAACATAAATCAACAGACTCCCTGTACCAGAGGTACAGATTGTATTCGTAGCTTGCCCGAAGACTTACCACTTAAACCCGCATATAGTGGGCTCTGCCTATCATATTTCGTCACCTGGTGCAGTAATAACGCATAAAGTACGGTAGCCGAATATTAACGGCTTGTACATCGGCCTATTCCTTACGAATAGAGCCTTAGATCCGACTAACCCTCAGTCGACTGGCGTTGCTGAGGAAACCTTGGGTTTTCGGCATTGTGAGTTTTCATCACAAGATTCACTACTCATGTCAGCATTCTCACTTCTTACCGCTCCACTATGCCTTACGACACGGCTTCACTGCAATAAGAATGCTCCCCTACCACTTCATTTGCATAAAGTCTCCGTCTTCGGTAGATTCTTTGAGCTCCGATCATTTTCGGCGCATATTTCCCATCTCGCCGAGGCGAGACTATTCAGGTGAGCTGTTACGCACTCTTTAAAGGATGGCTGCTTCTGAGCCAACCTTCCTGCTGTGTTGGGGAATACACGGCCTTTACCACTTAAGAATCATTTAGGAACCTTAGACGGGAATCTGGGTTGTTTCCCTTTTGCCCACACCGGCTTATCCCGGCGAGACTGACTCCTGTGCTCTAGTCACTTGGTATTTGGAGTTTGGTTAATCCAAGTCGCAGCAAGCTGCTCCAGAGATCATCCAGTAGCTCTACCCCCAAGTGGGATCACACAGGGCTATACCTAAATATATTTCGGGGAGAACCAGCTATCTCTAAGTTCGATTGGCATATTACCTCTAACCACAGGTCGTCCCAAGTCATTTCACCGACAACGGGTTCGGGCCTCCCCCAACACCTTTCGGTGGGGTTCACCCTGCCCATGGTTAGCTCACTTAGTTTCGGGTCTTCCGGCAGCTACTATGGTCGCCCTATTAGGACTCGCTTTCGCTATGGCTACCCAAGTCACCTTGGTTAACCTAAACGCAGCAGCCGAAAACTCGCTGACTCATTCTTCAATAGGCACGCCATCATCCCGATAAATCGGGACTCTGACTGCTTGTTAGCCAATGGTTTCAGGATCTATTTCACTCCCCTTCCGGGGGACTTTTCACCTTTCCCTCACGGTACTAGTTCACTATCGGTCAGTTTGGATATTTAGCCTTGGATCGTGACCGACCCAGTTTCCCACAGGGTTTTCCGTGTCCCGTGGTACTTGGGATACCCGTAGAGGAAATTTTTATTTCGAGTACAGGACTGTCACCTTCTTTGGTCATACTTTCCAGAATGTTCCTCTATAAAAATTTCTCCCATGTTCGGGTCCCGCAACACCTCAATAAATTGAGGTTTAGGCTGATCCGCTTTCGCTCGCCGCTACTAACGGAATCTCATATGATTTCTTTTCCTTCGGGTACTTAGATGTTTCAGTTCCCCGAGTTCCCCATTCCGATAAATCGGAACTCCCGAATATTACTATCCAGGGGGTTGCCCCATTCGGAAACCGACGATTGGTAATGTCTGCTTAAGGACTCATCGTCGATATCGCGCTCGAGCACGCGTCCTTCTTCGGTCCAAACTGCCAAGGCATCCACCATTGGCATTATCTTTCCCATCTCTTTCGTTAGTCAACACCGAGGTAGTAAATCGGAGTTAATCTAAGCTAAGTTAGAGATGAATCACTTAGTCTTTATTTGATGCTAACCTCGATAAAATCGAGGCGCCTACACATGCATTTGTCCAAATTGTCAAAGTGCGGTGGACCCGAGGGGATTCGAACCCCTGACCTCCTCGTTGCAAACGAGGCGTTCTACCAACTGAACTACAGGCCCAGCTAGAACAGTCCAGTATAGAAAATCTTATTCAATGAAAAATCGCTTGGCACTAAATATGTTTGTTTGGTAGGCTGTTAGGAGAACTGGCTTTGAGCCTCCAATAGTGCCTTAGGTAAGGTATTTTTGCATAACCTAACGAATATGATAACAAACCTGAATAGTGTTGTCAAAAGCAATTAATAATTAATGGTACGAGACTTTAATGATTATTCTATTTGTATAATCAAAAAGCCATTATTGTGAAGTAATTTATTCTCTTGCACTTGCTGCCTGACCCTCAGGAGAAAAGGCTGCTGGATCATCTCTGAGCTCATATAGCCTCTGTGCAACTTTTTTACCACCTTTGTTGATTTTATTATCTTTTCTAGTTGGAGGCTTTCCATTTAACTCACGTCTTTCTTTTGCTCGTAGATCAGAATAGCTTATTTTCCTAGCAAAAAGCCCTGTTGATATAGCTAATTCAGCAAGCGCTAAACCGATTACTAGTGGTGCAATAAGGGTGTTGTAGTTATGATTACCTTTATTAGGAGAAGATTCAGGTGATAGATTTGGTTGACTTCCTCTAAATACTTCAACTGTTGCCATACTATTTATAGTATATATAGTTGAACCTATATATCAATCTTATTTAAAAAATTGCAAGTTCCTATATTATGATATTGTCAATCTTTATTCTCTTTTGAATATTGTCCCGGATGAAGGGACTTGAGATTTGGTGGGAACATGAGAGTTTTCAAGAGTGTTGGCAAATGGGTTGCGGATTCCCCTAGTTCTACGACTTCGGCGCCTTGTACTTCTATCGACTCCTGGAATTGGTCTTCGCAGAATGCTTTCTATTCCCATAGTTATATTATCTCAAAAACATGTGTCAATTTCCAGCTTTTCTTGGTTGAAAAGCATAGAGAATCACACTATAGTTAAAGTATGGCCAGTAAGCAGGATGTCGTATGGTTTGAAGAAGTGCGGAAAGAAGATGTTGGGCTTGTTGGAGGCAAAGGAGCGAATTTGGGCGAGATGACTACGGCCGGTATACCAGTTCCCTACGGATTTATAGTCACATCAAGCGCATATTTTGATTTCATCAAAGAGGCGCAGATTGCGAAGCAGATCAAGGATATCCTATCCCCCATAAATTCCGATAATCACGGGGAGCTAAAATCAGCATCAGAGGATGTGCAACAGCTAATACTAAACTCTCGCTTTCCGGATAAATTAGCCCAGCAAATCTCCAGCTACTATGATGATCTTGCGCTCAAGGAGGAATCATTTTTTGGCAAAATGAGCGTGGGCCGCAAGATTGCGCATGGTATTAAAAAAATTGGAAATTTACCTTATGTGGCGGTTCGCTCAAGTGCCACAGCTGAGGATCTGCCTGGTGCGTCATTCGCCGGTCAGCAAGAGACATATCTCAATATTCAAGGTGAGACTCACCTAATCCAGAAGATTAAGGAATGCTATGCTTCGCTATTCACCCAACGGGCTATTTATTACCGCCATCAGCAAGGGTTTGATCACTTCAAGGTGGGACTTGCGGCAGTCGTGCAGCGGATGGTGCAGTCTGATAGATCTGGCATTGCGTTTAGCATTGACCCTGTGACGAATGAGAAAAACAAAATCGTCATCGAAGCTATATTTGGACTGGGTGAGTTTATCGTACAGGGTCGAGTCACACCGGATCATTATGAAATAGATAAGAGGTCTTTTGTAATTACACAAAAAGTACATAAATATCAGTCGGAAAAGTACGAAAAAAGCGGCCGTGTAAATCGGGTTGTGAAGCTTTCAAAAAAAGCAGGCTCAGCTCCAAAGCTTACTGATACTGAGATTACTGAAATCGCACTTCTTGTCGCGCAAATTGAAAAGCACTACTTTTTCCCACAAGACATTGAGTGGGCTATCGAGGGGAGTCGGGTGTATATTGTGCAGTCTCGTCCAATTACAACAATTGGTCAGGATAAAAAGAGAGCGCTGACTGATGCAGACGCTTCAACTGAGTTGTCTGATTCTAATAAATCGCAACCGATTCTTACAGGAGATCCAGCAGCTCCTGGAATTGGCGTTGGTGAGGTGGTCATTATTCAGTCGCCGCGCGAGATTGAGCGTGTAGTGCGTGGGTCTGTGCTTGTTGCTCCTCAAACCAATCCAGACTATGTTCCAGCCATGAAAAAAGCATCTGCAATTGTGACTGAACGCGGAGGTCGTACCTCACATGCCGCAATTGTATCTCGAGAGCTTGGAATCCCAGCTGTTGTCGGAGCAACCGGCGCACTTAAGGTGCTCAAACATGAGAAAGTAATAAGCGTCAATGGCGCAACTGGCGAGATATATCGAGGAAGTATCCTATCCAGCCTTAAAAAAAAGGAGCAGGATTCTAAAGAGATCACACCAATTCAAAAAAAGCTAAAAACATTGACCCACGTCTACGTTAATTTGGCTGAGCCTGAGCTTGCTCGACGCGTGGCTGAGATGGATGTTGATGGAATAGGACTACTTCGAGCTGAATTTATGATGGCACAACTCGGAGTCCATCCCAAGGTATTTATCCGTGAGGGCAAAGAGGATATATTTATTCGTACCCACGCTCGGAATCTTCTGAAGTTTGTGGAGCCTTTTCGTCCTCGTCCGGTCGTGTATCGAGCGACTGACTTCAAGACCAATGAGTACAGAAACCTCAAGGGTGGTGCTCGATTTGAGCCGCATGAGGAGAATCCAATGCTAGGATATCGTGGTGCAAGCCGATATGTGGCAGATCCAGATGTATTTGCTCTTGAGCTTGAAGCGATCCGGCAAGTCTGGGAAAAAGGTTATCACAATCTGCACCTTATGATTCCTTTTGTGCGAGCGCCCTGGGAGCTTGTTCAGATAAAGACACTTGTTGCGAAAGCGGGGCTCGATCAGCTTCCTGGATTTAAGCTATGGATTATGGTCGAGGTGCCAGCCGCCGCACTTTCTTTGGAAGAGTTTATAAAAATAGGGATAGATGGAGTCTCGATCGGAACGAATGACCTGACCATGATGCTACTAGGCGTAGACCGCGACAACGAAAATGTTGCTCATATCTATGATGAACGAAGTCCTGTCGTAGTTTCAGTCCTTGAGAAGGTTGTCCGTACCTGTGTACAATATGGTATTACAGCATCTATTTGTGGCCAGGCGGCATCGGATTATCCAGCCATAGTTGAGCGTCTTATTGCGGCTGGGATCACAAGTGTCTCGGTGACGCCGGACGCAGTAGTCCGTACTCGAGAATTGATTTTTGAAATAGAAAAAAGAAACTTTGAAAAATTGAAAAATAAATAAACTATGCCAAATATCAAGTCAATCAAAGCACATGAGATTATTGACTCTCGTGGCATACCGACTCTCGAAGGGAGACTTGAGCTTGATGATGGTCGTGAGGTAGTAGCTTCGATTCCTTCTGGCACATCAGTTGGCAAGTATGAAGCTGTTGAGCTCAGAGATGGTGATAAAAATAGATTTGGGGGCATGGGAGTATCCAGAGCCGCTTCCTATATCAATGATCTTATAGGCCCCAAGCTTAGTGGAGTCTCCCCTCTCAAACAGGAGCAAATTGACAGTTGGTTAATAAAATCGGATGGTACCTCTGATAAGAGCAAGTTGGGAGCTAATACCCTACTTCTTGTGTCGACTCTCGTCGCAAAAGCGGGAGCAGTAAGCTCAGGAGTCAAGTTATATAGGTATATCAACACACTCTTAAATCAGACTTTTAAGCAGAATGTCAAAGTCGATCGCATACCCACTCCAATATTCAATATCATAAATGGAGGCAAACACGCCAATAATAATCTTGAGTTTCAGGAATTCCACATAATTCCTTCATCCTCACTTACATTTACTGAAGCCTATCAGACTGGTGTCGAGATATTTCACGAGCTCAAGAAAGTGCTTTTACACAGGAATGCCAATATTTCTGTCGGTGAAGAGGGTGGATTTGCCCCCAATCTCTCGTCTAATCTTGACGCTTTGGAGGCAATACGTGAGACTATCCAACAGCGAGGCTTACGACCTGGTGTGGATATATTTTTGGGACTTGATATTGCAGCAAATAATTTTTTTAAAGACGATCGCTACGTCCTTAAAGACAAACCACAACCACTTAAAAAAGATGAGTACTACGTGTTTATAGAGGAGCTTGTGAGGCAGTATACGATTCTTATGATTGAGGATCCCTTTGAGCAGGATGATGTGGCTAATTGGAAAAAGCTGACCGGCGCTTTTTCGGAGAGCGTAGATATTATTGGCGATGATCTCATAGCTACCAATAAAGACAGGCTTGTCAAGATGATCAAAGAAAAAGCCTGTACCACAGTCCTCATTAAGCCGAATCAAATCGGGACAATTACCCAGACTCTTGAAGTCGTCGATATAGCTCGACGTAGCGGGTTCAACTATGTCGTGTCCCACAGATCGGGAGATACGAGCGATTCATTTATCGCAGATTTTGCTGTTGGGGTGAATGCAGATTTTGCCAAATTTGGCGCGCCTTCTCGAGGTGAGCGTGTCGTCAAGTACAATCGACTGTGGCAAATCGCGCAAGAAGGTATACAATAAGTATTCTATGATTGGCAAGATCAAAGGAACGCTCACGGAAATTCATGGCAATCGAGGCCTTATTGAGACCACGTCCGGTGTATTCTACGAAGTCTACCTTCCCCCACTTTTTTTAGGCGGCCAACATACAGGACAGGCATTTGAGCTTTATACATATCTTCACGTCAAGGAAGACGGCCTTACTCTCTATGGATTTGAGGATCGCACCCAACATGATCTTTTTAAGCTTTTGATTACTGTATCAGGTGTAGGTCCAAAGCTTGCCTTCACGCTCATCTCTTTCGCCAAAGAAGATGCCTTGCGAGATATGATCCAGAAAAATGATGTGACAGGTCTCTCAAAAATCCCAGGTTTGGGCAAGAAGACCGCTATGAAGATAATTGTCGAGCTTTCAAGCAAGGTTGATGAGCAGGCGATAAGCAGTCGTGGAGCTCTCTCTGATTCGGATCAGACTGTGGTTGATGCGCTTGTTGCTCTTGGATTCAGAGTTTCTGACGCCAAGGCTGCAGTTGACAAACTAGATTCTACTCTCTCAGTTGAGGAAAAAATTCGAGAGGCCCTAAAAAAAATTCAGTAGCTCCTATCTTCAATTACTTTTATACAAAGCTAAAATAGTATACAATTGAGCCGTATGGCAAAGCAACCTGTAAAACAAGGTACCAATGATGCGACTATTCGTCCAGATACTCTCAAGAATTTTATTGGTCAGGGGAAGATTGTCAAGACGCTCTCTTTATTCATCGATGCAGTAAAAAAAAGAGGCACGGCTGGCGACCACGTGCTTTTCTACGGCCCGCCTGGAATGGGCAAGACGACTCTTGCCTACATTATTGCCCATGAGCTCACGGGAGATATCAAGATCACATCTGGAGCTGCAGTGCAAAAGTCCGGTGACTTGGCCGCTATCCTCACAAATCTTAAGGACCACGATGTGCTTTTTATTGATGAGATCCATAGACTTCCAAAGACTGTAGAGGAGATGTTGTACCCAGTCCTGGATGAGTATGCACTCGATATCGTGATTGGCAAGGGCCCATCTGCACGTACAGTGCGACTTACTATACCTAAGATCACGATTGTAGGCGCCACCACGCGCCTTGCTCTTATGTCCTCACCACTTCGTGATCGTTTCGGCCTACTTTTACGTCTCGACTTTTATGGACTTGAGGAGATCAGTGTGATTATCGCCAATGCAGCCAATACTTTGGGGCTGAAGCTTACAAAAGGTGCTGTGGCTGAGATTGCCAAGAGATCTCGTCGTACTCCTCGTATCGCCCTTCGCATCCTTCGAAGAGCACGCGATATTCAGGAGGTGCAGAACCACAAGGTGATAGATGAAGACGTCCTGATAAGGCTTTTTGCAATGCTTGAGATTGATGAGTATGGACTTGCCGACATAGATCGCAAGTATCTCAAGCTACTCGGCAAGAAGTTCAGCAATTCCCCTGTCGGAGTCGAGACTATAGCATCCTCTCTGTCAGAAGACCGCCAGACTATCGAGGAGTATATTGAGCCATACTTGCTGCAGATTGGATTTATCAAGAAGACGCCACGTGGGCGTGTGCTCACATCAAAAGCCGCGGATCACATAGGTTCCCCGCTTTCGGCGCAACAAAAACTTCTCTAAATAAGCGTAGTTTGATATAATAGTATTTCAGTTGTGAGGGCGAGTGGTGAAATTGGTATACACGCAGTCTTGAGGTGGCTGTGCCGCAAGGCGTGGAGGTTCAACTCCTCTCTCGCCCACAACTTTGACAAGTTGATTCTTCGAAGAACCTCTCTATATTGCTATAGGCTTGAATATTTACTGATTTTGTGATATATTATGCTTATGTCAAGGCTAGAGTTTATTCAACCTCCACAAGCCGAAAGATTGGATTCTTTACCCCATAACACTGTATTGAGTGATGTTTTAGCAGAATTAAAATCAAACCCTACACTGTGGCCCTTAAATCCTGTCATTTTTCCTCAGTATTATGGTCTATGCGCAGATGTTCTTGTTACTTCAAGCTGGAAAGTTCCAAGGAAACCAGAGGTTATGGAGGCAATGCTAAACGATATAGTTTTAGCAACGAGGCATTTTATGCCGGATGCTCCTGTGGAAATTTCGAATGATAGTTTGACAGCCGGAGGTTTATCCGTACCAGCGTGCTTTGATGGAGTGGGTTCATTTACAAAAGTAGTCAAATATGAAGTAGTTGGAGATAAGTTTAAAGCAGGTATAGTCCAAATTGGAGAACATGTAAAAGATAGTGAAGTAAAATGGTCTAAGGGTGTAAAGGATAGAAAAAATGACCAACTGGGCTTGGTTAGTAGATTTTGGATTGTTCCCAGCTTTGAAGCTGCTCACTATTTACGTCAAACTGCGAGCTTCATAGACGGAGTATCTGTTGCTAAAGCTTCTCATTTACCGATAGATGGATCAATTCCACACCTGACAATACAAGAAAGAGGTTGGTTTGATTAGTAGCGCTAAGCAATAACCTTCATAACCTCGTCAATAATCTGCAGTCCTTCATCAATTTGACTCTTAGTAATATTCAGAGCTGGCATGAGACGGAGGACATTTTCAGCCGTGCAGTTGATAATAAGTCCTTTCTCAAGGCATTTCTCATAGATCTCACGCCCGGGAATTGTGAGCTCGACGCCAATCATAAGTCCGAGGCTACGCACTTCCTTAATAATTTTGTGCTTTTCTTTAAGTCTATTTAGTTCTTTTACAAAATATTTACCCATCTTATTTGCATTTTCGAGTATCCCCTCTTCCTCAATCGCCTCAAATACAGCAAGCGATGCTGCGCATACAAAAGGGCTGCCGCCGAATGTCGAGCCGTGCATACCCGGCTTGAAAGTGTCGGAAATAGAAGCTTTTGCAACAAGCGCTCCTATTGGTAGACCTCCACCAAGGGACTTGGCAAGAGTCATAAGATCTGGCTCTATGTCGTAGTGCTGGTAGGCATACATAGCACCTGTTCGTCCAATCCCAGTCTGCACTTCATCAATAATAAGAAGAAGATCGAATTTATCGCATAGCTGCCTAATTTCTTTTACATATTCTTGTTCTGCAATGCGAATTCCCCCCTCACCCTGTACAAGCTCCAGCATTATAGCTATAGTCTTGTCGTTTAATTCAGACTTAATAGCTTGGATATTGTTGAAAGCTACCCTTCTGAAGCCCGTAAGGAGCGGCTCAAAGCCTTTCTGGATTTTATCCTGTCCTGTAGCTGAGAGTGCTCCCATGGTGCGGCCGTGGAAGGAACTTGCAGTCGTAATAATTTCATAACGCTCACCTTTGCCGTAAGCTCTTGCAAACTTTATTGCTGCCTCGTTGGTCTCAGCTCCGCTATTTGCAAAAAATACCTTACCATTAAAGCTTGTCTCGACAATTTTTTGAGCAAGTCGTGCCTGAAGTGGGTTGTAAAAAGAATTTGGCACATGAATGAGCTTAGCCGCTTGCTTTTGAATAGCTCCAACTACTTTGGAGTGAGTGTGGCCGATATTGTTCACTCCCCAACCTGGGAAAAAGTCAAGATACACTTTTCCATTTTCATCCACAAGCTCAGAACCATGGCCTTGGACAAATGCAATTGGGCTACGTGTGTATGTATTGAGAATATATTTGTCGTATATATCAGTTGTCTTCATGCTGCTTTCTAATTTGGGTACCGATTCCTCGACTGGTCAGAATTTCCAAGAGAAGAGCGTGTTTGATGTGAGCATCAATTATGTGGGATTGCTTCACTCCGCCTTGAACTGCGGCAATACACGCCTGCACTTTGGGTATCATACCTCCCGCAATTGTGCCATCCTTGATAAGCTTATTTACTTCGCTTAAAGACAGAATTGGGACGTATGACTTAGGGCTATTTTTTACTCGCTGTACACCACGTACATTGGTAAGTAAGATAAATTTTTGAGCTTTAAGTGCTACAGCAAGTGAGCTGGCAACCTCATCCGCATTGATATTATATAGCTGTCCGACTGAATCTCGCCCCATAGGTGAGAATACGACGACATATCCTCGCCTGAGGTACTCAGTGACTGCTGTGGGAGTTACAGACGTGACTGAGCCCACGAATCCCAGGTCTATTCCCCCATTTCGACGCGTAGCATGTGTACGTCCTTCTTCGCCAAACAGGCCGACAACTTTGGTATTGCGACTTAGAATATCCATGACGAGCGAGCTATTTATATCATGAAGCTCTTGCTGTACGATCGGCAGGGTGGCCTTATCAGTTACTCGCAAACCATGCTTAAAGCGCGGCGTAATTCCACTTTCTTTAAGTCGAGTATTTATATGAAGTCCTCCCCCATGCACTAGTACAATCCGAATACCAAGATACTGAAGAAATACAATATCATCAAGGATGGTCGCTCGAAGCTTTTCATTTTCAAGCATGCTTCCCCCATACTTGATCACAAATGTCTTACGCCTAAATGTATTAATATAGGGAATTGCTTCAACAAGTATTCCAGCCCGTGTTAGTAGATTTTTCATACCTTAATTATATTCGGCATTAATTCGTACATATTCGTAGGAGAGATCTGATGTATATACTGTAGCTGATTTATCCCCAAGTCCAAGGTCAGCATGGATTGTGACAGTGTCCTCTTTTAAAGAGGTAAAATTTATTTTTAGGGTGTCTTCCGTGATGTTGAGGCCAATCGTGCCAAGCGCCTGTGCCACACGTCCCCAGTTGGGATTCTCGCCAAATACTGCGGTCTTCACAAGGTAGGAATTAGCTACTGCAAAGGCTGCCTGCTTGGCATCTTCTTCAGTTGGTGCACCAGTGATCGCGATTTCAACAAACTTGGTGACTCCTTCCCCATCACGCACAAGCTTTTTGGCAAGCTCAAGACACACTTTAGACAGTGCATCGGCAAAAAGTTGATAGTTCTCTTCATTTTTTTCGATTTTTGGGTTGCTTGCCTTGCCATTTGCCATCACAACAACCATGTCATTGGTACTCATACAACCATCAACTGTGATCATATTAAAGCTGGTATTAACAGATTTAAGTAGAGCCTCCTGTAGCAAGCTATGTTCGATATCGCAGTCTGTCGTGATGAAAGATAGCATGGTGGCCATATTGGGAGCAAGCATTCCAGATCCCTTAGCACAACCTACTATTGTGACAGTTTTACTACCTATTTCTACCTCTACTCCGAATGATTTGGGGTACTTGTCGGTTGTGAGTGTGGCTTGAGCAAAACTCTCACCTGCCACATTCTCTGATGAAAGCGACCTTGCAAGCTCGGGGAGGGCCGCTGCAATCTTTTCAAATGGAAGAATCTGCCCAATAATTCCAGTTGAGGCAACAAGAACGTCTTCTTTTTTAATTCCAAGAAGCTCACCTGCAAATTGAGCTGTATTTTGTGCAAGTGAGTACCCCATTTTTCCAGTAAAGCAATTTGCATTGCCACTATTGACCACAATCGCTTGTGCCACACCATCTTTAAGGTGCTGGACACAGACTTTGAGTGGAGCGGCTTTCACAGAGTTGGTCGTATAGACTGCGGCAGTAGTTGCAGGGACGTCAGATAGTAAGACTCCAAGATCCAGCTTTTCCTTATTTTTTACTCCAGAGGCTATTCCTCCAGCTTTAAAGCCAGGCGTACTGGTGACTTGAGCATCCTTAATTACTTTCATAAGAGCCCCTCCTTTTCCGCGTAACCAAAGCGGATATTCATATTCTGCACGGCTTGCCCTGAAGCTCCTTTCATAAGATTGTCAATGACCGCTGTGACAACATACATACTTCCATCATCGCTTGATTCAATTGCTATATCGCAGTAGTTGGTATTTGCCACATGCTTGGTCTCAGGTTGACTCCCGACCTCAAGGAGACGAACAAATGGCTCAGCTTTATACATTTGCTTGTAAAGGCTCCTTATTGATACTTGTTGCTTCGGAGATTTAAATTTTACATAGATTGTCTCCAATATGCCTCGATTCATGGGTAAAAGGTGGGTGACAAATGTAGTTTTTATCTTGTTTTTTGCAATATCTGTTAGATAAAGATCAATTTCAGGATTATGCTGATGTGCAAATACCTTGTAGGCCTTGAAATTCTCATTTACTTCACTGTATAGAAGTGATGTGTGTGCTTTGCGGCCTGCGCCGGTGACTCCAGATTTGGCATCTATGATGATTGAGTCAATGTCTGAGGCTAAATTTTTGACAAGAGGAGCTAAAGCAAGAATCGCGGCCGTTGGATAGCACCCTGGATTGGTGATGAGGTTTGCCTCCTTGATTTTACTTCGATACAGTTCAGGCAGGCCATATATAGCTTTAGAAAGATTTTTGATATCGCTATGATCTGCTTTATACCATTTTTTATATTCACCCTCGTCACTCAGGCGATAGTCCCCGCTAAGATCTATCACCGTGATGCCTGAAGTGATTAGTGCAGGTACATACTGCATAGCCACTGTATGTGGAACAGCAAGAAATACCGCGTCGCAGCTTTGAATTATTTTTTGCTCGCTGTATTCCTCGCAAATAAGACTGGTTTTGCCTTTAAGTTGAGGCCAGATATCTGCAATTTGGCCTGTTGTGGATCCAGCACTGGCAAAAGTTATGTCAACGCCCGGATGACTAAGTAGTATCTCAAGAAGAACAAGTCCAGAGTATCCTGTTACGCCCACTATTCCGACTCGTAGTTTTTTCATTCTAAAAAACAATTATACAGGAAAAATAGCTTACTTCAACTCATTTTATATTATATTTTCACTAAAAATATAAAAAATCACTCTTTTTGAATTGAAAACATATCATTTTTGTATAATTATGTAGAATTTAGCTTAATTTTGTTAAATAGTTGAGCTAGTCTTTTAATTGCAAGTCGTGACCTAAATTCAGCACTCGATTGCTCATCTCTTTTGTGACTTGCGAAAATCTGAATTTCACCTTCGTGTAGCAACATTATCCTTGTCAGCTCAACTCGTGCGTCATATGTAAACTGACCATAAATTCCAACAGGAAAATCCAAAAAACCACCTCCAAACATGTCCTTATTTGTAGCAAGTGTAGATAGTGATCTTTTCGTCAGTAAATAGTGAGTCTGATTGCCTGAGTAATCACGCATTGCTCCATTTGGCCTGTGATCTGTAATTAAATATTGCCCACTTCGCAGATCTGCCACTTCAAATAAGTCGCATTCTGATCCAAATGCAGTAGCTCTCGCTTTTATAAAACGGTGGGAATCCTCAAATTCAAATCCTGAGATTCGTGCCAATCGCTTTGTACGACGCGCAAGAATTGGAAAAATTTCGGAAGTGGACATTGAATCAAGATTTCGTCGTAGTCGTTCAACTGACATATATGCGTATAGTACTTCTCAAGATAAAGATTATCAACAAATATAGCTTTGTGGTATGTTTTACAGCTTAAATGGTAAAATATACATTGGTATTCGCCGTGGTGGTGGAATGGTATACACGCAGGACTTAAAATCCTGTGCCTGCAAAGGCGTGAGGGTTCGAGTCCCTCCCGCGGCACACATCGCGGTCGATTAAAAAAGACGCATGCCGACTTAGCTCAGTGGTAGAGCAACGCTTTTGTAAAGCGTAGGTCGTCGGTCCGAATCCGACAGTCGGCTCAACTATTTATAATTTGGAGTATAGTATAATTACTACATGGAAAAAACGAGAACAATTTGGGGACATCCAGTTCCAGGAACTCGCAGGGAATGGAAACCAGGAGTGAGGCTGGTTCTTGATGGGCCAAGAAGAACACCTCATTCAGAAACAATAATCGAGCGAAAATCAGGTCTTGGAGAACCAGATAAAGTCGAAGTTAGTCGACTTCAAATGCCAGATTCATTTTTTGATAGCGGTCATAACCACTACTGGACCGATACAAAAACATTAAGAGCCCCAGATGATACTCCCAGAATGACTTTTGAAAAAGTCAATAAAAGAGGAAAACCAAGTAAAATAGGTTGGCGCATATCCCCTTCAAAAGCATAAGACATCTTTTCCTTATAGGTAAGTGATCCTTTAGATCACTCTACTCAAAGTTCAATGAATATAATCGATCAACTTATCCCAAGCACTCAATCGATTAGGAATCTATTATAAATTGCTATAATATCCATAAGTCCCTGTAGCTCAACTGGATAGAGCAATTCCCTTCTAAGGAATAGGTTGTGCGTTCGAGTCGCGCCAGGGACGCAACTTTTTTATTTCCTTGAGATTGTGTAGACATTGGGATAGTACAAAAATACAGCAGGCAGATCATCCATAAATACTTTTTGAAAATCATAGTAGATCTTTTTTCTCTTCTCAATTGCAAGAGTATTCCGACCATCCTCAAGGAGCTTGTCTATCTTTACGTTCTTGTAGCCTGTGATATTTCCTTGCTTCTGGGTTGAATGCCAGAAGAAATATTGGTCTGGATCTTGTGGTACTTTCCAAAAAGCAAGAAGCATATCAAATCCGCCAATATCTCTGAATACATCGAGATTGAGCTTGGTCTTGAGGCCTGCCTTCTGAAGACTGTCGTTTACTCGACTTGCAATGTCAAAATATTCATAGGAGGTCTGAAAATTAAGAACTGCTGAGCCAGACGCGTCCGAGTAGGGCTCAAGCTTTTTCTTGGCAATATCAGGGTTGTAGACGATTCTCTTGAGTCCAGGATTGTATGCCCAAGAAGTCGGTGGAATAGGGCTTGTTGCAATCTCTCCCAGGTCAGCTATATCCTCTTGGGGAATTGATTGAGCGATTGCCTGCCGCACTTCTTTTTCTTTCAGAATAGGACTTGAGGTATTAAAAAAAAGAGTAAGAGCTTGAGTATAGTCCACACTCTTCTCGACTTTAGTATTTTTCCAAGCACGTAAAGAGTCGGCAAGGCTTTTTTTATTTATCTTCATTTGAGATATCTGGCCAAGCTTGTATGCATTGATCATGTCTCCCTCTGTCTTATAAAATTTGTACGTAGTATGTGGCAGGGTACTTTTATTTGGAGTAAGGCTTATCTCATTTACTCGACCAAAGCTCTCTTTTATCTGGTCAACCTTATAGAGGCCAACGACTCCATGAAGCGGAAAGCGAGTAATTGGCTTATTTAGAAAAGATGGAAATATAGGAAGAGGCTTCTTCAGTATAAAATGTATGGTATTATCATCGACTACTTTTGTCTCGACATCTGCAAAATGATAATTAATGTCATGGGCTGTGAAAAGCTTATTGTCATCCCAATATAAATTTTGTTTGATATGAAAGCGGAATTGTCGTCCGCCATCTGTGATCTCCCATGATGAGGCCAGTGCTGGAATAAGACTTCCATTTTGATCAAAATTAATAAGACCATGGGAGATTTTGGTGATGATCTCATCTGGAAGCTCACCTATGGTGTAATTTCCAACAATTCCAATCACGTCACGCCGAGCGAAGAAAAATGATGCAAAATATGGGGAGAAAGATATAAAGCTGATAATTACAAAAAAAGTAAGTAGAAAGCTCAAAGTAATGAGCTTGACATGCTTTTTGGCGAACTCAAGCATGAGCCAGTAGTAGTATCGAAGAGTCTTCTTCTTGAGAATCATGAAGGCTTAGTTTATTGAACTGATTTTACAAGAGATTAATGACGGACAAGACAAAAAATATCACAATAAGCGCAATTGTAATTTGAAGTGTGAGCTTTTCGACTCCTCGTCTAGTCTGGAATACTTCTCCTCCCCCACCCCAAGCACTTCCCAGTCCTGCCCCTTTGCCTTGAATAAGGATAAAAAGTACAATCAAAATTGAGAGTATGATATTGGCGATCAGAAGAGCTATTCGCATACTTTTCTATTATATCATATCTAATTTGTGAGGAGCTTACTGCTTCGTAGGTACAGGTGATACTTTTTGGCGAATCTGTGAGATTCATCGCGAAGAAGCGAAAGTGCGTTGAGGGCGGCATTGTCCCGAGATAGTCTAAGGGTTGGTAAGTAAGAATTACCAATGACAACACGGTCGGGGTTCTTAGCAAGTCCTATAATCGGAATAGACTTCCCGGCTTGTGCTCTAGCCTTTAAGGCAATTCTTACCTGAGGCTTGCCTCCATCCACAACTATTAGATCAGGTTCAGGCCACGAGTTGCGAAAGCGTCTATGAAGAGCCTCGTCAAGCATATGAAAATCAGACTTGCGCTGACTTTTGGATATTTTGAATTTTCTATATTGAGACTTATCTATCATTCCTCGAGTCATGACTACCATGGATGCTGTAGCTTCGAGAAATGACAGGTTGCTTATATCATAGCATTCAATCCTCTCGATCCTTTGAAGGTTGGGAAAATACTGAACAAGTAGCTTTTCGAGGGTGACTACTCCATCCTCAAGCTTATTATATAGGTCTGCTGAGCCGGTCGTGAATGATCTGTGGAATACAAGATGCTCGAGCCGATAGATTCTGTCCCTGACTTGTATGGCTTTCTCAAACTGCTCAGACAGAGTTAGTTTCTTGAGCTCACTTTTCATGGATTTGAGCACTACTTCTGATTTGCCCTCAAAGGTTCGCTTGATTGCCCGTATATTGGCTTTGTATTTGCTTTCAAGACGCTTTTTTAATTCAGAATCTGATGTTTTCTCAATTGAGTTTGGGCACGGATCACAAAGCCCTATCTTGGACCAAAAACAAGGAATTCGACCAATCTTTCGCTGACTGCAATATGGAAATACCCGGCGGATAGAGCGAAGTAATTCGCGGACAACCTTTGTAGAAGAAAACGGCCCAAAATAATATGATTTTTTGTCATGGTCCTGGCGAGTGGCATAGATTTTGGGGTAGGTCTCTTTTGTAATCTTGATGTAGATGTAGCTTTTGTCATCCTTCCACCGGACGTTGTAGTGAGGATGATGCTTGCGAATGAGTGTCGACTCAAGAATAAGAGCAGCAAATTCTGAGTCTGTGACAAAATACCCTATTTCAGTCGCCTCTTCTATAATTCTATTTTCTTTACGATCAAGCTTAGCATTCTCAATATGAGAGGCGACTCTGGCCCTTATGTTTATGGACTTCCCTACATACAATACCTGCCTTCCTTTGCAAAAAAGATATACACCATTTGACGAAGGTAGATCTTGCGCCTTCTTTTTCTTATCAATAGAAATCCAAGTAATATCAGCGTCCATAGGCTCTAATTATATACTTACCTTTTATATATTAAAACGAAGTTAAGACTTAGCTGGTTTTTTTCCTGGTGGAAGTCGATTTGAGCCTATCAAGTGACTTGAATAACGAAGCTCTGATGATTGTAAATCTGCCTGTAACCAAGCAACATACACACCTGGAAACACTGATCTACTAAGCATATGGTTGAGTGTAGGGTGGTGAAATCCTTTCACCGAATGATACACAACTCCAAGCTCAGGATCACTTAAGTATCTTACAAGACCATCAGTCGGTGGTAAAAGAGAAGGAACTAAAGGTGGTTGTAGTCCTGTATCTAGATCGATCCACAATTCCCTCAAGGCACGTCTACTAATAGCGGCTGTGCTGAGTACTTTGGTCAAAACTCGATACAGATCTCGGTTTTCAGCAGCGTGAAATACTCCACGACTATCTGAGTGCACTGTGTCTTCTATAGGGTGAAGTTGATTTCTTCGTCTTACTCTATTGATAGCCTGCCTATAAGTTCTTAGACTGACGGGTCGATTATCATCTAATGGGTTTCCCCATACCTCAGTCAATGATACAGGGGTACCAGGCGTGATGAGTGGTGTTATTGGACTTCTTTCACCCATACATTGGTAGTTTACTACCAAATAATTAAAAAGCAAACGATTGTTATTTCCTTTTTCTTATTGTCGAGATTCTGATAAAGATTATTACAATACAAATTCCCAAAAAGACATAGACGACTTTGATCCCAAGATCCTGAGAATATGGAAGTATAAGTACTTGGCGCATAATCTTTTGCTCATTGCCCACTATCAGTATCAATTCTGCCTTTTTTTTCTGGCCCTTGTGCTTTGCTTGAATTGTAAATCGCACATTCTTCTTTTCATAAGGTGCCAATTGAGTAATCTGGGTTTCAGACATACGAGCAATAATATCTTCAGACTGGAAGTTGAGGGGGATTCCCCATACGGATGTATTTCCTTGATTCTCTATCGTAAATTGGGAGTCGTGGGACTCCTTGTCGTTGATCTGAGTTGGGATCTTGAGGTCTGAGACTGCAAGCTTGTTTATTTCAGTCGGTGTGGTGCTTGTGGGCTGAACACTGATGTCTTTGGAATTTCCTATTTTGTAGGATCCTGCAGGACGTGGATTTGTCGTATCCTGACCATGAATAGCAAATACAATGTGGTTTAGATCAAGTGACGTAAAGTAATCAATTCCAGATGTGCTCTCCCATGTGGGGTCAATCGCTATCCATCTTTGAGAGTCCTTGTCATAGTACTCCGGCCACGAATGTAAAATGTCGGAGACCAAGGAAAGCGGACGAAGCGCATGATCCTTAGAGTATCCATAGCCCTCTACCTCACGCGAAAGTATGCCCTTTTCCCTCGCAAGAGCCACAAATGTATCTGAGAATTCTGTACAGACAGCGCTTGTGGGATTTGAAAGCGCTTTTTGAGCCCCCACTCGTCCAACGTTGGTTCTGAGTTTGTCATAGTTGTAGGAAAGCGAGGAGACGACAAATTTGTATATATCATTTGGGCTTTTTAGAGTGCTGTACTTCTCAGGGCTTTGAATACTCCACAGGGGCCGATTTGTGAGTAGATATTGCTCTTGCTGTTTGATGATGGTCGATTGAAGAGCGTGCACTTCAGGTCGTGTGGATGTGGTGAGCTGTGCCACACCAGCATAGCTGACAGTCAACTTTTGCTTAGGATTTATCGCATATGTTGCAAGATAATTGCCATCTTCGTCGGTCCTTACCTTCAGAGGCTTTGGACTGAGTGATTCTATAAATACTTTTTGATATAGAGTATCTGGCGGGAGAGCTATTTCTTGATCTTGTCTTTTGACTTTTTCATTTTGAAGATTATAGGTAAGATTCATTTTGTAGTTTTGTGTATCGCCAAATACTGCATAGATTGTGGAATTGGCTGGATTATCCCACCATATATCATGACCCTTTATTCCACTTGGTCTGGGCTTGGCTATTGCAATCTTACGAGGAGTGCTTGATGGAAGATGGACTGTGACTTTGTATTCTCCCTTACTCTCGCCTTTCAAAGTGGGGAGAATTACCTCCCAGATGGTGCCGGATATCTGAAAAAGATTGGTCTGATCAAACGAAAGAGTGAGATTGTTGACGCTATCTTTACCTCTTTTTGGATTGGGAAGATCCAACTGAACAATAGTTTGAGTGCCCTCAGTGGTGACTTTTGGATTGATATGAACACCGTCTGCCTCAGCTTCTAAATTGGAGATAGTGAAGCTTTTAGGAAAAGAGAGACCAAAGCGACGGACATACACCTCAGTCTTAAGATTTGTGAGCTTTATCCCGAATTTGACACGTGAATTAATCTCTGCATTTTGCTCATTGAGAAAGTACTCAACATTATAGTCTGCAATATAATCCCGCGCAAAACTCACCTGAGGAATAATAAAGATGAAGAAAAAAATAAGGAGGACTATATTAAATATTCTCTTCATTATCACATTATACGCCACAGCTTACTGAGCATAAGCTTACAGGTACTTTTTAAGATAACGTGCTGTGTGCGATCTTGTGACGCTAACAATCTTCTCTGTCTCGCCCTGATACAAAAGCTCGCCTCCTCGGTCTCCTCCCTCTGGTCCCAGGTCGATTATATACTGGCAGTTTTTGATCACATCGAGGTTGTGCTCGATGATCACGACGGTGTTATTTTTCTCAGCAAGCTTATAAAGAGTCGTGAGCAGCTTCTCGATATCGTAAAAGTGAAGACCTGTTGTGGGTTCATCCAGAATATACATCGTATGGCCTGAATCCCGCCGAGAGAGCTCATTGGCAAGCTTGATTCTCTGTGCCTCTCCTCCTGAAAAAGTCGGGGCGGCTTGGCCAAGCTGTATATATCCAAGCCCTACGTCTTGCAAAAACTGGAGCTTGACATAGATTGAGTCGTGATTTTTGAAAAAATCTATGGCCTCATCCACCGTCATCTCAAGCACTTCATAGATGCTTTTACCTTTGAAGGTGACCTCAAGCGTGTCTTTGTTGTAGCGATGTCCATTGCATACATCACACGTCACATATACGTCAGATAAGAACTGCATCTCAATCTTTATGACTCCAGCTCCCTGACACTTTTCGCAGCGTCCGCCTTTGAGATTAAAAGAAAATCTTCCTTTTTTATAGCCGCGAGCTTTAGCTTCAAGAGTCGTCGAATAGAGCTCTCGAATGTCGTCGAAAAAGCCAGTATACGTTGCTGGATTAGACCTTGGTGTGCGACCAATTGGAGACTGATCCACAAGATATACTCGATTGATATAGTGGAATCCATCAAGGCGTTGATATGTCCCCATCTTTTCTGAATATGTGCCCGCAATATGATATTTAAGTGCTGGATATAGGGTATCTACGATAAGTGTGGATTTGCCAGATCCAGATGCGCCAGTAACAGCGACCAAATTCCCAAGTGGGATAGAGATGTTTATGTCTTTAAGGTTGTACTCAGAAGCTTTGTGAAGGGTAAGCTGCCCAACTCCCATGTTTAGTTCTCTCTTGGGAAATACGATCTTCTTTTTCTCAGACAAGTAAGCACCGGTCAGGGATTTTGTGCTTTGTCTAATCTCATCAAGTGTACCTGCGAACATGACTTTTCCGCCTTCGGCACCCGCATGCGGGCCCAGTTCAATAATATAGTCTGCCGCCTCTATTGTCTCGCGATCATGTTCGACAACAAGCAGTGAATTGGACAGATCCTTCAGATCATTGAGGGTCTTAAGAAGGGCCGACACATCTTTTGGATGAAGCCCAATTGAAGGCTCATCAAGCACATAGAGCACACCTGTCAGTCCTGTCCCAATCTGTGAGGCGAGACGGATGCGCTGAAGCTCACCACCAGAGAGCGATCTGGCAGCCCGAGAGATTGTGAGATATGATAGACCTACATTGTTTAGGAATGTAAGTCGAGTAATAATCTCACGGATTATGCTACGGCCCACTTCAAGCTCATACTGATTGAGCTTTGGGATGAGATCTTTGTCAAAATACTTAGTGAGCTTATCGATTGATTCCTCGCAGATATCTGCAATATTGCGTTTGTCTATAAACACAGCCAAAATCTCTTTCTTTAGTCTTTTACCTTCGCATGCCGGGCATATTTCTTCTTTAATATATTTGTGGAGGTCGTATGACTGGCCAGAATCACTATCGAAAAAGCGTCGCTCAAGTTCGCCCACTATCCCATCGAATTTTTCATAAATTGATGTGGCTTTCCCGAATCTATTCTGACCATGCACCTCATATGTCTTTTTAGTCCCATGGAGCAATGTGCTGAGCTGCTTATCGCTCAAATTCTTGATCGCTAAGTTAAAATCAATTCCTTCCTCGTCTGACACCACCTTCAGAAGGCGTATATACCACGTATTTTGGAAAAATAGTTTATTAAAAGGAAGAATTCCACCTTCATTTATTGTGAGGCGCGGATTGAGTATACGATCTGGATCGATTTTATAGACTGTGCCAAGTCCTCGGCATCCCTCACAGGCCCCAAGGGGCGAGTTGAAGGAAAAAAGACGTGGTTCAAGCTCAGGAAGCGCGAGTCCGCAATTGGGACAGGAGAACTTCTCAGAATACAGACTTTCACTATCTGCTGCCCTTAGGATTACCAAGCCATCTGAAAGAGATAATCCCTGCTGCACTGACTCGGACAAGCGTGAGCGAAGATTGGACGTAAATATAGGATCTTTGATGTCTTTATTCATTAACGAATAAGAGTCGATCTCAACCTCAATTGTGTGCTTATTTGTTTTTATTAGGGAAAGATCGCCATCAGCTTCCACTTCTCGGCCGTCTACCCGAATTTTGCGATAACCTTTTGCAAGTAGATTGGCAAAAAGATCAACAAATTCACCTTTTTTGCCACGAACAACAGGTGAGAATAGCTTAAAAGAATGCGGTTTGAGCTTATCGTCTGCTACTTTTGCTTTCACATCATCAAGAATTCGATCTACAATCTCGTCAAGTGAGAGCTTGGTAATCTCAATATGGCAGTTTGGGCAAGTTGGGCGGCCTATACGGGCATACAGAAGCCTCAGGTAATCATATACCTCAGTCACTGTACCGACTGTGGATCGGGGGTTATGAGACGCTGTCTTTTGGTCAATTGATATTGCAGGAGACAGCCCCTCTATTGTATCAACATCCGGTTTATCCATAATTCCCAAGAACTGGCGGGCATATGCTGAGAGAGACTCGACATAGCGGCGCTGACCCTCGGCATAGATCGTGTCGAATGCAAGGGATGATTTGCCTGACCCGGATACGCCGGTCATCACTACAAGCTTGTTCTTGGGAATATCGACATCAACATTTTTAAGGTTGTGCTGGCGAGCTCCACGGACTTTAATAAGATCGTTCATATTTCTATTTAAGTTTTGATTTCTCTGATCTTATCTCTAATTTGTATAGCCAGCTCAAAATTCATCGCGCTCGCCTGCTCTTTCATCTCGCGCTCAAGCTTTTTGATAACTCGCTTTTTGTCATATGGAGTCAGTCCGTCTGAATCAATTGAGGTCAGAAAGTTCGTGACTTCAGGATTTAAGATTGTATCATACTCAGCTTCAAAGCCTACTGCGTCATGTTTCTCAGCAATCCTCTCTCGAATAGGCTTTAGAATCGTCTTGGCTGTTATGCCGTGCTCCTTATTATATTTGAGCTGATGTTCGCGCCGGCGGTCTACCTCGGCCATGGCCTCTTTTATTGAGCCGGTCAGCGTGTCCGCATACAGGATCACTTCACCATCTATATTTCGAGCTGCTCGTCCCATAATCTGAACCAGTGCAGTCCGAGACCTCAAAAATCCTTCACGGTCTGCATCAAGTATGGCAACAAGTGTCACCTCAGGCAGATCAAGTCCTTCTCTTAGAAGATTGACGCCAATAAGCACGTCATACTCATTTTTACGAAGAGAGTCGAGTATGTCACTGCGCTCGAGGGTCAAAATATCAGAGTGTAGATAGCTTGCTCGAATATCTTTTTCCTTAAGATAGAGTGTAAGGTCTTCGGCCGTCCTCTTGGTAAGTGTCGTGACCAGCGTTTTCTCGCCACGAGCGACTCTCTTTTCTATCTCCCCAATAAGGTGCGGAATCTCATCAGTTGCTGGATGAATTCGAATCTGTGGGTCCGGTATACCCGTAGGACGGACAAGTTGTTCAACTGTGCCACCGTGCTCTTTGTATTTTTTCTCGACTATTTCGAGCTCGGACTGATTTACTTCCCATGGAGCCGGAGTCGCTGATACGTATACGATTCGCGGTACTGACGCATAAAACTCTTCAAATCGGAGTGGGCGGTTGTCGAATGCGGATTTGAGCCGGAATCCGAAGTCGATAAGATTTTTCTTTCGTGCCCAATCACCATTGTACATTCCTCGAATCTGCGGAACGCTCATATGCGATTCATCTATAAAGACAAGGAACTCGTCACCATAAGCTTTCTTAAAGTAATCTATAAGTGAGTGTGGTGGGTCGCCAGGCTTTCGGCCGTCAAAGTAGCGGGAGTAATTCTCAATTCCATTCACGTACCCGACTTCTTTAATGATCTCAAGGTCATAATTTACTTTTTTGAGAAGTCGCTCAGCCTCAATAAGCTTGCCGCTTTTTTTCAATTCTTTGTATTCGGATTCGAGGTCTGATCGGATTTGGCTTTCTGCATCTTTAATCGCTTGAGGGCTGGTCATAAAGTGCTTGGCCGGGTAGATAGTGATGATTTGATCTGATTCTTTTTCATCAACCACACCAGTAAGCGGATCAAATTTCTCAATTTTATCGATACGACCACTCTGACTTGTCACTTTG
>CAZGZD010000005.1:30806-46139 GCA_964530005.1 uncultured Gammaproteobacteria bacterium | reverse complement strand
ATGGACAAATCGGAAGATGAAATTGAGTTTGTGAAAGATAGACCTGGTCAAGACAGACGCTACGACGTAGACTGGGGTAAGATAAAGCGCGAGCTTGGATGGGAACCAGCGCATACTTTTGATCAAGCACTTGAGGCAACTATTGCGTGGTACACGGAAAATCAAAAGTGGTGGCAAGATCTAAAAACAGGTGCATACCAAAAATACTACGAAACTCAGTATGGCAAATAAGATGCGGATTGCAGTTACGGGAGCCGCTGGTCTGGTTGGGTCACGAATTGTCGAGCTTCTAAGCAGTTCATATGAAATTATTCCTCTGACTCACACGGATATTGATATTACAGATCAGAGTAATGTTGAGAGTACTATCAATCCATTAACCTTTGACTATCTCATCCATTGCGCAGCATATACTGATGTAGATGGAGCAGAGCAAAATACGGAGCTTGCATTAAGAATTAATGTTGAAGGAACAAAAAAAATATCTGAAGTTTGCAGACAAAAAGAAATAAAGCTTATCTATATCTCCACAGATTTTGTTTTCGATGGGTCAAATCCTCCATATTTTGAAGATAGCATCCCACATCCTCTTTCTGCTTATGCAAAATCTAAGTATCAAGGAGAGCAGATTGTAAAAGATACAGCAATGATCGTTCGTATTGCCTATCCATACCGCACAAGTTTTCCAAAAAGTGATTTTGCCCGCACAATTAAAAAGATGCTCCAACAAGGAAAAGAGATTAAAGCTGTCACTGATTCACTTTTCACACCAACTCATATTGACGATATTGCATCTGCACTGGAATATCTTATTTCCCATTATTCGCACGATATATTTCATATTGTCGGAGCGCAAGCACTGTCTCCGTTTGATGCGGCTCGCATAATCGCCAATCAATATGATCTTGATTCGTCGCTTATTACGCCTGTTTCTTTTGAAGAATTTTTTCGTGGTCGAGCGAAACGCCCACAATATTCTGATATACGAAGTAAAAAAAACAGCTTCACTCCTATGCGATCATTTGAGAAAGGTGTGCTGAGCATTGAGGATTAAGTTGTTTTTAAACCTCAAGTTAGATATTATTTTAAGATTCATATGACGATTACTGTAATTGGGCATGGCTATGTTGGACTTGTGTCCTCATGTGTATTTGCTGAACTTGGCAATACAGTGTGGGTTATAGGTCGAAATCCAGAAAAGCTTAAAAAACTATCATCAGGCGACCCTTTAATCTACGAACCAGGACTTGAGGAAATTCTCAAGAGTAATCTTAAAAAGGGCAATCTCCACTTTACCTCAGAGTACGAAGAAGCGATCTCAAGCTCTGATATTGTCTTCATAGCCGTTGGAACACCCTCAACTCCCTCAGGTCAAGCAGATACAAAAACTGTCTTTGAGGTTGTTCGCAAACTTACCCCTCATCTTAAGCGTGGTTTTACCGTCGTATCATGCAAAAGTACAGTGCCTCTTGGAACAAATAAAAAAGTAGAGGTAGAAATCAATAAGGCGCTCCCCAAAGAAGCAGAGTTTGCAGTCGCATCATGTCCTGAATTCTTGCGCGAAGGATTCTCGCTTACCGATACTCTCAATCCCGATCGAATTGTAATTGGAACAGAATCACAAAAGGCGAAAGAACTGCTTCTCAAGCTCCATGAACCACTCCCAGGGCACAGAATTGTCGTAAATCTTGACTCAGCTGAACTTATTAAATATGCGGCCAACTGCCTACTAGCGACCAAGATTTCTTTTGCAAATCTTATATCTTTTTATTGCGAGCGCTCAGGCGCAGATGTTGAACAAGTGATGGACGCAGTTGGACTCGACAAACGGATAAATCGTGCATTTCTCGATGCAGGAGCCGGCTATGGAGGCGCATGCTTTCCTAAAGACGTAAAAGCTCTAATCTCAATTGGACAGGATCTGGGAATTAATACTTCACTACTTGATTCAGTGGAAAAAATAAATGAGTCGGCAAAAAAGAATATCGTCAATAAAATTATCAAAAACACAAACGGCAAGCACATTGCTCTTTGGGGACTTGCATTTAAACCAAATACAGACGACATACGCAGCGCTACCTCTTTAGTTGTCATATCAGAACTTCTTGCCGCAGGATACAAGGTGACGGCTTATGATCCTAAAGCAGTTGATAATGTAAAAAATGTCTATCCTGATCAAATCACTTACGCAGATGATCCATATAGCGCACTTACCGGTGCCGACGCCTTGTGTGTTCTTACAGAATGGGAAGAATTTGTGAATACAGATCTTAAAAAAGTAAAAAGTCTACTCAAAAGTCCGGTTATTGTTGATGGACGAAATATTTGGGATCCGGCACAGATGAAAGAAATGGGGTTTACCTATATTGGCGTTGGAAAACATACATAATTTAAAAGATGCAAACATCACTCATTGCGGGGGGGGCTGGCTTTATCGGTTCTCATTTAAGTCGAAGACTCCTCAACGATGGACATCGAGTTATCTGTGTCGATAATCTAATAACGAGCTCACGTGAAAATATTAAAGAAATCGAAGGTAATAAAAACTTCACGTTTATTGAGCATGATATTACAAAGCCTCTACCGAGTACTGTAACCGCAAATTATGTATTTCATCTCGCGTCCCCCGCTTCACCAAATCATCATAGCAAAATAAGCTACCACGCGCTTCCTATGCAAACTATGATGGCGAATACAGAGGGCACTCACCAGCTCCTTGAATTTTCACAAAAAAACAATGCAGTTTTTTTATTTGCATCATCATCTGAGGTGTATGGTGATCCACACGTAAGCCCCCAAAGCGAGACATATCTGGGCAACACTTCAACCACTGGTCCCCGATCTATATATGATGAGGCCAAAAGATTTGGAGAGACTCTCACCAGCTATTACCACCGAGATTTAGACGCAGATACTCGAATCGCACGAATTTTCAACACGTACGGTCCGTATATGTCAGCTGAAGACATGCGGATGAGCATTATTTTTATCCTCCAGGCTCTTGAAAATAAACCTATCACAATATTTGGAGATGGCACCCAAACAAGATCTTTATGCTATGTTGATGATACAGTTGAGGGACTTTTAAATCTCATGTTTACCCCTAACGCGAAGGGGGAAGTTGTCAATATTGGCGCATCTATCGAACATACAGTACTTGAATATGCCCAAATTATAAAAAAAATCACCGATTCAAAAAGCGAAATTGTATTTAGCGAAAAACTCCCACAAGATGATCCAAAGAAAAGAAAACCAGATATCCAAAAAGCCAAAACTCTTCTTGGGTGGGAACCACATACGTCTTTAGAGGACGGGCTCAAAAAGTTGACTGATTGGTGTAGAAAAAGTACTATTTCTCTATAAAAAATGTATGAAAAAAGCTGTATTGGTAATACCAACATATAATGAAATCAAAAATATTGACAATCTTTTCGCCCATATTGCAAGCGTTGCAAAAAAAGTGAAGGGATGGAATATAGAGGTCTTGATCGTAGATAGCGCATCCCCCGACGGCACATCAGCTCTTGTTCAAAAAAATAAGAAAAAATATCCCTTCGTACATCTTCTTACAACACAAAAAAGAGGCTTGGGCCGAGCATATAGTGAAGGTTTTGACTATGCAATTCGCAACCTCGATCCATATGTGCTCTTTGAGATGGATGCGGATCTCTCACATGATCCGCTTAAAATTCCAGAGTTCCTCGCACAGATTGAGAAAGGCTCCGACTTTGTTGTCGGCTCACGCTATATGCGCGGTGGATCTATTCCGGCTGACTGGGGCTTCCACCGTAAAATATTCTCTGTACTCGGCAATCTTATTATACGATTTGGCTTTATGCGCTTGTCAATAAACGATTGGACTTCTGGCTATCGAGCAATCAAAGTATGGATCATTCAAGACGCACGTGAGGAAATAAAAAAATATTCAGGGTATGTTTTTCAAGTGGCCCTTCTGGATGCTGCCGTCAAAAAAAATGCACGCATTACCACTGTGCCTATCAATTTTATAGATCGCAAGCACGGCATATCAAAGATAAACTCACTGCAATATACGGTAAATACCCTTTTGTATGTATTTACTCACTCATCATTTATAGCATTTGTCATGGTTGGAGGATGTGGCTTTCTTATCGACTCTACACTTCTATATACTCTTTACCACTACGGACACTATAGTATCAAATTTTCCAAAATTATAAGCTCTGAAGTAGCAATTCTTTCTAATTTCACACTCAATAATTTCTGGTCATTTTCTCACAAAAAGCTCGATCACAAATTCGCAACATATGCTAAACAGTTTGCAAAATTTAATCTAATCGCTCTTCCCTCTATCGCAATTCAGACTATAGGCATAGTACTTCTTACTACTTTTTTTGGCAAACATTTCTTCTATCCGCTCTTTTACAATATGATCGTTATTATATTTCTGGTTATTCCTTACTCTTATATTCTCTACAATAAGGTAATCTGGAGAAATAAGTAAGTTTGTTTCCCCCCACCTATTCTTCTTTTTTTGTAGCAAATTCAGAAGACACCCACCCCTGTTTTCCCTGCTCATATTCAATTTTGTACCACGCGTCTTTTTCCTCAAGAAGTTCAAATTCATCACCCGGTGCAACTCGAGCCGATTCAGAAGCTGCGACTGTCGGCTCACTTCGTACCCTCAAGAATCCAGTTGAGGTATCCTTAATAGTTATTTTTGCGGCTTTGGTCTCATTCTTTTTTGTTGCACTATCCGTAGCTTGTTTTACGTCAGAATCAATTTTCTGGCTTTTGTCTATGGACAGCTTAAAATACGCATTCACTCGATATCCAACCGGAACATTGATCTTCTGAGTACGCTTGAAAAAACCTGGTAAAAAGATTGAAAGCTCATGGCTTCCGCTTGTAACATTTTCAAGAAGCGCTGCTGGTCCCTTCTCGTCATTATCAAGAGATACTATTGCGCTTGCCGGATCAGTCTCGATAGCTATCTCACCCACTCCTCCGTCTTTCTTTTTCATTTTTTCAATCGTGAAAATCTCGCCTGCTGTTGATATATCGCTTGAACCAAGCTCTACATTGACATATGTGAGGGCGTTTTTGCCAATAAGTACATTCTTCTTCCATGAGGCTGTTTCAGTAGCTTCGCCCTGTGGAATAAGCTTAATCGCATGATCTCCTATTTTTGCCTCACTCTCATAAGGAGTAGACCCAACTGGCACATTGTCAATAAATACAGATGCTGTCGGTGAGGAGAAAATCTGTACTCGCCCAACCTCTTTCTGCTTATCGAGTATGAAAAATCTCACTATCACAAACCCAACAAAAAGAAAAAAAAGTATCGTAAGTAGGAAAAGTTTCTTTTTCATATGTTTGTCGCGTGGTACTTATTGTATGACACGCATGATCTGAATTCAAGCAATAGAGACTATGAGAGCCTCAAATTAGCAGTTTTGTGATATCATGAGTAGCACATGATACGGGCCACAATACACAATATTTTAGAGACATCAATTTTAAATCTTGGCTTCCATGATATTGATATTCAACTTACCGAAACACCAAATAAAAAGTTTGGCGATTATGCTACCAATATTGCGCTTCAATTAGCAAAAGCCGCTCAGAAAAATCCACTCGATCTTGCTGATGAAATAATTCAAGCACTGCCTACAAATGAATTTATAGAAAAAGCAGAGAAAATAAATCCTGGTTTTATTAATCTATGGATTTCCGATAAGTGGCTTCTTCGACAAACTCTCAGTATTGAACACGAAAAGCACTTCTCTGTTCAGTCTAAAAAATTCAATGGAGAAAAAATTCTCATTGAATATACTGATCCCAATCCTTTTAAGGAGTTTCACGTTGGACACTTGTATAGCAATATAGTCGGAGAATCCTTAGCTCGTCTTCTTGAGGCAAATGGGGCAGTTGTCCAACGTGCCAACTATCAAGGAGATGTTGGCATGCATGTTGCAAAGGCTGTGTGGGGACTGCAAAAAAAGCTAACCGACGACAAACTTAGCCTTGACATGCTCGCAGATAAAGAATTGCACAGTAAGGTTGCCTTTCTTGGCGCGGCATATGTACTTGGCTCAAATGCTTATGAGCATAGCAAAGAAGCGGCAGAAGAAATAAAAATAATCAATAAAAAAGTATATGATAAAGATTCTGAAATCTTTCCCTTATATGAAGCTGGACGAACATGGAGTCTTGATTATTTTGAAGAAATATACAGACGACTTGGTAATAATAAAGGAAAAGGTGCATTTGATGACTATTATTTTGAAAGCGAAGTCGGTCAAATAGGACTCGATCTTGTAAATGAATATTTAAAAAAAGGCATTTTCAAAAATTCAGACGGGGCTGTAATTTTTGAAGGCAAAAAGATAGGACTTCACAATCGAGTATTTATAAATTCTCTCGGGTTACCAACTTATGAGGCTAAAGAACTTGGGCTCGCAATTGAAAAAGACAAAAGATCTGGAGCAAATATATTCATCGTAATAACTGGCAATGAGATTGTGGAGTATTTTAAAGTCCTCATAGCCGCACTTACAAAAATTAATCCACAATTAGCAAGTAAAGTTAAGCATATCGCCCATGGAATGGTAGTGTTGCCAAGCGGCAAGATGTCGAGCCGTAGTGGGAATATAATACAGGGAACTTCTATACTAGACGAGGCGGAAAAATTGGCAGCTGAAAGAATAGCTGAGACATCTACCGCTAAGGTTGATCTGAAAACAATTGCTCCGATAATCGCAGCGGGTGCGATAAAATATGCGCTTTTGAAAAACACAATAGGTAGTAATATTGAGTTCAGCTTCGACGACTCAATAAGTTTCAAGGGCAATTCTGGACCCTACCTTCAATACACGTATGTTCGGTGTCAGTCCATATTAAAAAATACTGAGGCAGTTGTTGAGCCACCTAAGGTCTACGAGGGCAATATACATGAGGAAGAACGAGACATTATGCTTTCAATCTGCCTATATCCCGAAGTAGTTGAGTCAGCGGCTCAAGCATTCGAACCACACCTAATCTGTACATATCTATATGATTTGAGTCAAAAATTTAATCTTTTTTATGAAAAGCACCCAGTGCTACAACCGGATATTCAAACCCAAGAGTTCCGCCTATTTCTTATAGCAACAATTTCAAAAATTTTAAAAGAGGGGCTGTATTTGCTTGGTATTGAAGTTGTGGAGAGAATGTAATTATTGACTAAATTTATGTATATTTGTTCAGACTGTGGATATGGAAGTGCGAGCTGGATGGGCAAGTGCTCAAATTGCGGGGCATGGAATACACTAAGCCGCCAGGTACTTGATATCGGAGACGGAGCAGGTAAATCTGAACCAACAGCAAAGCTTGAAACAATATCTCTTTCTAAGATAAAAACTGATGACAGAAATAGACTCAAGACTGGTAGCGTAGAGCTCGATCGTACGCTTGGTGGAGGAATTGTTGCGGGTGAGGTAGTACTCATCACCGGTGAGCCCGGAATCGGAAAATCCACACTGCTTCTACAGTCATTTCAATTTCTCAACTGCTTATACATATCAGGCGAAGAATCTGCTTCTCAAGTGGCAGCCCGCGCAGCCCGTCTTAAAAGCCGAGCAAATAACCTTACTTTCTCTGACGTCACTCAAGTTGAAGGGATTGTGCAGGGTGTCGAAAAATTAGATCAAAAGCCTGAGCTTATTATTATCGACTCAATTCAGACGATCTACTCTCCGAAGGTGGCCTCAACTGCCGGAAGTGTTGCACAACTCAGGCATGCCACGTCCGAACTTGTTCAGCTCGCCAAAAAAAATAAAATAGCGATTATCCTTGTTGGACATGTGACTAAAGAGGGTGAGATCGCAGGCCCCAAGACACTTGAGCACTTTGTCGACTGCGTATTACTATTTGAAGGTGAGAAGGTTTCGCATTTCCGCATCTTAAGATGCACCAAGAATCGCTTTGGCTCAACCGACGAAATTGGCATTTTTGAGATGACTGAGGAAGGTCTCTCTGAAGTCACAAATCCTCTTGTCTTTCTTAATCAAAATGATGAATCAGTCGCAGGACGCGCAACTTGTGGCGTGATTGAGGGTAAAAGATCACTTTTTTTTGAAATACAGACTCTGACTGTACCCAGTGTTCTCGCTGTACCACGTCGAGTTGTACGAGGAGTGAATTACAATAAGGTACAGCTTCTTCTTGCAGTTATCCAGAAACACCTAAAGCTTCCAGTCGATCGCAATGACGTATATATAAATGTAGTCGGTGGGATTGATATCAAGTCCACTGGAGCCGACCTTGGTATTGTCGCCTCAATCATATCCTCAATTAAAAATGTGCCGCTACCCACCAAGTCTGTATTTACTGGCGAAGTAGGACTTCTTGGAGAAGTTCGGCATGTGTATTTTGAACGTAAACTTGAGGCTGAAGCTAAAAGATTAAAATTCAGCCCCATCTACTCTCCTGTTCAGATTCCAAATATACGTAAGTTGGGTGTAATTATTGGGAGTTAACAAATGTGCGAGTAAGGCTTGATTTTTTTCCATTTGCTCCAGTCACCTCAACAACAAAGACATTTTTACCTTTTTTAAGGGGGAAATTATATCTAAAGACGCCCTGACTGTCTGGATAGACTCGTGTGCCAAATATTGAGATCTCAGATTCTCGATCAACACGACCGACTATTGTCACAGAATCTGCTCTTTTGAAAGAATTTTCTTGCGGTGCCATAAGTTGAATACGAGGAGGTGTAAAATAAAGCTTCAACTGATACCCAAAGTAAAAGATAAAAATTGCACTCACCAAAAAAAGAATAACCCCAACTACAGTACGTGTATGTGGTGTCAGATATCTATGAGCAACTCTTTTTTTGAATTTTACCTCCTCAACTGAGGCATAATCACGCTTAAAAAAGGCAAGGGTACGCTCCGGATCAAGTCCCAGGTGGAGTGAGTAATTCTTAATTATTCCCTCGATGTATATTTTTGAGGTAAATGTAGTCCAATCATTTGCTTCAATTGCGCTCAAATACTTTGCTCGTACTCGAAGCTTTTTCTCAACTGAGAGAAGTGTGATATTTTTTCGTTCTCTTTCTTTTTGAAGAATCTCTCCAACAGATAGCATAATAATTTTTTATTTTATCTTTACTTAACGCGCTCCACATACTCTCCAGTCTCAGGATTTATCACAATCAGATCTCCATTTTTGACAAAAAGAGGAACCATAACAGTTGCTCCCGTCTCAACTACTGCCTTTTTACGTCCAGCTGATACTCGATCCCCGCGAACAGCATCTTCAGTCTCAGTAACCTTAAGATTTACACTTGCTGGTGGCCGGATTGCGACTGCTTGATCTTTATATAAATACACAAAATACGGGTCCCCTTCTTTTAGATATTCCAAATATTCGCCGATTATAGATGCGGCTACTGAATATTGATTATAAGACTCATCCATAAAATGAGCACCTTGTGGATCCGCATATAAAAATTGCATTCGCACGCTTGTCACATCTGCACTCTCAAGAATCTCATCTGAGCGAAATGTAGCATCCATTGTCTTGCCCGACTCAACATCTTTAAATTTAACCCGCATTATTGCACCGCCCCGACCGTGCATATAGTGCTCTGCCTTTTGAATCTGGCTCAGATTATCACGATAAATCACAAATCCACCTTTTTTAAGATTTCCTGCTTCAATTTTCATAAGTATCTATGAGAGTTCATTTTTTAATTCTTCAAGCAGCTTTTTAGCACGTCCTGAAACTCGCTCTGGTATCGCCACCTTATAGACTACATACTGATCTCCATGTCTCTTGCTATTTGGATAGACTATTCCATGATCCTTAAGTCGCACGACAGTACCCGACTTTGTGCCAGGTCGCACCTTGAGCTTTATCTTACCCTTTAGCGTTGGAATCTCTACTTCGCCTCCCAATACGGCAAGCGGATAGGATATCTCGTGTTCAAGAATTATATTCTGTCCTTCTCGCTTGAACTGCGGGTGGCTACCCACCTCAACGACAATATCAAAGTCCGCAAATCGTATTCTGTTGCCATTATCTACTCCAGCTGGAATCTTTATCTTTTTATTCTGTCCACCTATTCTGAACTGGCGCTCAATACCCGACAAAGCTTCGTCAAATGAAATCGAAATTTGATAGACATCGCGTGCTCGTGCACGACCTCCACCTCCAAAAAACTGCTCAAAAATATCAAATGGATTGCCAAAATCCCCGACATCTACGCCTTCAAAAGGATTCGCCCCCGCCGCCCCGCCATAAGAGTAGGTGAATGGTCCTTGTTGATACGTGTACTGACTCCCTGCACCAGCTGCTCCTGCACCCGAAAAGGCCGCCTCACCATGCTGATCATACAGCTCTCTTTTACTTTTATCAGAAAGCACCTCATATGCTTTGGTAATTTCTTTAAATTTCCCAACTGCCTCTGCTGACTTGTTGCGATCAGGATGCCATTTAAGAGCCAGTTTACGATATGCCGCCTTTATCTCAGCGACTGTCGCACTCTTTTTGACTCCCAAACTTTCGTAATAATCAGCCATATTTTAAGATATACAACTATCCCCGCCTTTATGTAGGGCGGGGATAATGTGTGCTTATTTTTTAATCAATTTATTCAACCACTTCTCCTTCTTCGACAGGTCCGTCGGATGGCTTTTTACCATCTTCTTCTTTGGACCCCTCACTTTTTTCCGCATCAGATGGCACGTCACCTGGGGCCGCATCCTCTTTCTTCTGATCGTACATATATTGACCAATCTTACTGAGGGACTCGGAAAGTGCTTTTGTCTTCTCCTCAAGCTCAGTGGCCGGTGCCTTCTCAAGAGCATCTTTCAGCTCCTTGACCTTGCTCTCTATATCCTCGCGGATCTCCTTAGGAGCTTTATCTCCTGCGTCTTTAAGAGATTTTTCAGATGTATAGATGAGGTTGTCTGCTTGATTTTTCGCGTCAATTCGCTCTTTCTCAAGCTTATCGCTGTCGGCATTTTTCTCAGCCTCCTCACGCATCTTCTCAATCTCCTCTTTTGTGAGCCCTGTCGATCCTGTGATACGAATTTCCTGAGACTTGCCACTGGCCTTATCTTTTGCCGTGACTGTCAGTATTCCTGAAGCATCCGTGTCAAAAGTCACCTCAATTTGTGGCACTCCACGCGGAGCCGGGGGCACTCCCTCAAGAATAAATCGACCAAGCGACTTATTGTCGCGAGCCAATGGTCGCTCTCCCTGCAAAACATGCACCTCAACGCTTGTCTGATTGTCTGCTGCAGTTGAGAAGACCTCCGACTTTGATGTCGGGATAGTTGTATTTTTTGTAATAAGTGGGGTCATCACGCCGCCCAGCGTCTCCACTCCGAGGCTCAGTGGGGTCACGTCGAGCAAGACCACATCTTTGGTCTCACCTGTCAGCACACCTGCCTGTACGGCTGCTCCAATGGCTACGACCTCATCCGGATTCACTGATCGATTGGGTTCGCGCCCGAAGAACTCCTTCACGCTTTCGATGATCTTCGGCATTCGAGTCATTCCTCCAACGAGGATTACTTCATTGATGTCTGAGGTCTTGACCTTAGCGTCTTTAAGACATTGCGTCACCGGCTCAAATGTACGACTAATAAGCGGCTCAACAAGTGACTCAAGCTTGGCTCGTGTAAGCTTCATCACAAGATGCTGAGGCTGATTATCCTTGACCGTTATGAAAGGAAGATTGATCTCAGTCTCAGTCGATGTGGACAGCTCAATTTTGGCCTTCTCGGCTGCATCTTTGAGCCTTTGTAGAGCTTGCTTATCGCCATTTAAGTCGATTCCATTTTCACTCTTGAATGTTGAGATAAGGTGCTCGATTATCACATGGTCAAAATCGTCCCCTCCCAAATGGCTATTTCCACTTGATGCTTTTACCTCAAATACTCCCTCTCCAAGCTCAAGGACTGTGATATCAAATGTACCACCACCAAGGTCATATACTGCAATGGTGTGGGCATGTTGCTTATCCAGACCATACGCAAGTGCAGCTGCTGTTGGTTCATTTATAATTCGAACCACCTCAAGACCTGCAATCTCGCCGGCCTGCTTTGTCGCTTGGCGCTGAGCATCATCAAAATATGCAGGTACTGTGATTACAGCTTTTTCGACCTTCTCACCCAAGTACGCTTCAGCGTCTGCTTTTATTTTCTGCAAGATCTGAGCTGAGATCTCCTGTGGAGTGTATGACTTACCTCCGACCTCAACAACTACCATACCGTCCCGCCCTTCTTTGGTGGCGTAGGACAGAAGCTTTTGGTCTTTTTTAGTCGATTCATCTGAGAACTTATGACCCATAAGTCGCTTGACCGAGTAGATAGTGCTTCCTGGATTGATAACCATCTGGCGCTTGGCCACATCCCCTACTATGCGCTTTACAGGCTCAACGACTGAGGGAATAGTATTCTTACCCTCTTGCGAGTGAATAACTTTGGGCTTTCCACCCTCCATAACAGCCACACATGAATTGGTTGTTCCGAGATCGATTCCGATTATCTTTGACATATTTTTATAAATTTATAAATTAATAATAGATGTAAATTCCTTAGACTTTTTTACTTACTTTTACCTGTGCTGGCCGGATTACGCGGCCATCAATTGCAAATCCTCGCTTCACCACCTCAACAATCTTATTGTCCTCCGTGCCTTCCACGACATCAACTGCCTCAGCAAACGTTGGGTCAAACAAGTCCCCAACCTGAGCGATTTCAACTAATCCCTCGCCTAGTAATGCATCCACAAATTGCTGCTTTACAATTGCAAGGCCTGGATCTTTGATAAAGATCTCGGCCTGGTCCAGATTATCCAAAAATGGCAAAAAGCGCGCGACTACATGCCCCTTTGTCGCCTGTGCGATCTCTTCTTTCTGAGATTGCGCTCTTTTTTCAAGGTTTTGATAATCAGCCAAAGCTCTAAGATACAATGACTTGTAATCAACCTGTGCGACTTCCTGTTGTTTTTCTTTTTTTTGTTTTACCATATTAATCCTTAATATTACATCCCCTGATCTTTTACAATCTGCTCAATAAGCCCTGAGAAATACTTTATCTGTGGAGCAACAGAGTCATAATACATTCGCTTCGGGCCAACCACACCTATCATGCCGTGCAGATTTGCACCCTCAAATTCACCGAATACACTTGCGCATGTTGCGTAAACTGGGTCACTAAAATCATCTTCACTCAGTACAAAATGCAGATTATCCTCCAACTTCTGAACTCGATCGAATATGTTTTCCCAAAAACTTGCACGATCAAGTCTCTCAAATATTACTCGAGAGAGCTCCCAGTTCAAAAACTCAGATATTGCCATAAGATTTGATACACCAGCGTAATACACATCTCCTTTGTTGGTGATCGCCAGAGATAGTAAACCCGTCTTCTCAGCAAGCATATGAGTTGCGTGACTCAGTAGTCGATGCGAATCAGCACGATCATCCCAGATGCTATTTTTGTATGCGACCTCGTCGGATGTGGATAGCTCTTTCTCTCGCATCAGATGATTGATATAAAAGCGGAATCCACGAGATGAAGGAATACGACCTGAGGAGAAGTAAGACTTCACAAGATACCCTTTTTTAGCAAGCTCTACCATCTCATTGCGGATTGTCGCAGGCGAGACACCAAGCTTGTACTTTTTCTCAAGAATGTCCGACCCCACAGGCTCACCAGACTCGGTAAATTCACGGATTATTGCCTTAAGTACATCGGTCTGACGTTGTGTAAGATCTTCCATACTTGTACCGCGTAGCCCAGATAAAGTTGGGACAACGTGGTATTAGCAATAATACATGAACTCTGCTAACATGTCAAGTCCCGATTTTATCCCGATTCAATCGGAGTTAATCGGGGCGCAGATCTCGCCTTTTATCGCAGCTTGAGCCGTGTATGAATAATACCAAAAGGCGAAAGCTAAGATATGGCGGATCAAGAGCTAAAAATTTCCCATTATTTCTTTTTGTTACTTTTGCTTATTTGTGCGACTTGGGAGGCCCATCCAATTACCATCTAGGATGGGAGGGAACCCACTGGAGTCAAAAATAAGTAAAAGTAAATTTAGAAAATCAACAGCTATAATGTACTTTTATGGACTACTTAGTTGGTGCTCATGTCACGATTGCCGGAGGCTATACACAGGCACTGCAAAAAATAAGCGCAATGGACGGCAACTGCATGCAAATCTTCTCAGCGTCTCCCCGTGGATGGAACTTCGCCAAACCTACTGAGGAAGAAATCTCAGAGTTTAAGACACTGAAGGCCAAATTAGCTATCGACCCCATCTACTTCCATGCTTCATATCTTATCAATCTTGCCAACCCTGAGCGAGGAGGACAGCTCTCCAAACAACTTCTGGTGAATGAACTCAAAGTTGCCTTCAGCCTGGGAGTCCGAGGAAGCATCGTACATTTGGGATCTTTCAAAAACGGATCGTCAAAATCTGCCGATGGACTCTTTGACGAGACCATATCGATCGATTATTCCCACCTTGTCACACAGATCAAAGAAATTATCGACAAGACTCCGACCGATACCCTCTTCATCATCGAAAACGCTGGCAATCGCAAGATCGGACTCAAGTTTGAGGAGATTGGCAAAATCATTAGCGAAGTGGGTAGCGATCGACTCAAGGTTTGCCTTGATACCTGTCATGCAAATGATGCAGGGTACGACTTCTCGACAAGCGAAAAGCTAGATGAATTCCTTCAAGAGTTCGATCAGTTTATCGGTTTTGATCGACTTGAGGTGATTCACACGAATGATAGTCGCAATCCTCGTGGAAGTCTTCGTGATCAGCATGCCAATATCGGAGAAGGCACAATCGGGACTGATGTATTCTCCCTACTCCTCCATCACCCAAAGCTTAAGGATCTCCCATTTATCCTCGAAGTCCCTGGTGAGGGCAATGGTCCGACAAAAGAAAGTATTGTATCACTAAAAAAACTTATCTAAAAAAATTCAAGATTGTCAAATATTTGTTTTGTAGTATCTTTTACAAATTGTTTTTCAGATCCAGAATAGTAAGATATATCATAGGTAAATTTACCTGAGCTGAAAATATAATGCTCGATATCAAATTGTCCTCTCACTAGATAAACTAATACATCATTTCCCCACTTAGATTCATTTCTTTTAAATTCATAATAAGGACCATTGCCTGAATTCTCTTGAAAACGTTTAATCGCTTCAAATACCTCTTGATTGGACTTCCTAAGATTTTGTTGACAAGTTATATTTACTCTACCGGCCAAGTAATCACCCCCAGGCTCCTTATCATCAATGCGCAAATATGATATATCCACACTTTCTGACA
>CAZGZD010000005.1:13285-30796 GCA_964530005.1 uncultured Gammaproteobacteria bacterium | reverse complement strand
TTGCTGTGAATACTTCCACATTCGCCCACTATTAAAATCACTCTCAGTTTCTGGATAAGAATACGGCTCTTTTTTAGGCGGTAGAGGAAAAATTACATTACACTCACTGCTTTTGACAGTGGTCCAATCTTTTAGAATATTGGGCTTATATGAACTGCTGGGCTTTTGTACAGGAGGCGAAAGAGTAATTGTTGGAATTGGTGCAGCTGTTGGTTGAGGATAGTTTTGTAGCTGCATTTGCGACTGTTTGCCGATGAAATAATAGGTGATTAAAGACGATACTATCGCAATAGTGAGTGCAAAAACGAGCAAAGCCAAGATGCGAAGCAATGGTGTACCGTGATGATTTAGTGGAGTAGAAGATTGAGTTTCGTCCATTAGATTAAGAATAATTAGATTAGTATATAAAGTCAAACAGATTGTATGCGCTGTATAATAACTTACATGTTAAAGCTTCCAGATTACGTTGCACAATTTATGAAATCATTTACCGATGCAGGCTACGAAATATTCGTGGTTGGCGGGTCGGTGCGAGATCTATTGCTCAAAAAATCTGTCAATGACTGGGACTTCGCGACTGCAGCGACACCTGAGGAGATCCTCAAGCTCTATCCCAAAGGCTTCTACAACAACACCTTCGGTACAGTCGGGATAGAGATGAAAGATAAACAAATATTTGAGGTGACGACATATCGCCATGAGGGTGAATACAAAGATAGCCGCAGGCCAGATGATGTCACATGGGCCACAACTATCGAGGAAGATCTCGCCCGTCGCGACTTGACGATCAATGCAATAGCATATGATGGTAAGAAAATTGTTGATCCATACGACGGGCAGGTGGATATTGAGAAGAAGATAATCCGAGCAGTCGGGGATGCGAATGTGCGCTTCGGCGAAGATGCCCTGCGACTTCTTCGGGCTGTGCGAATCGCCACAGAGCTCGGATTTACTCTTGAAGAAAATACACAAAAAGCAATAAGCGCTAATGCATCTCTTATCACAAATATTGCTCAAGAAAGAATTCGAGATGAACTCTTGCGAATCATTACCTCCGATCTTCCGGCTGAGGGAATTCTCCTTGCTCGCGAGTGTGGGCTTCTCGCTCACATCTTACCAGAGCTTGATCGCTGCTTTGAGATCTCGCAGATAAGTCCCAAGCGCCACCATATCTATGATGTAGGCACCCACTGCGTGATGGCACTCAAGTATTGTCCATCAAGCGATCCAATCACACGCCTCGCAGCACTTCTTCATGATATCGGCAAATATGACACATTCAAAAAAGATCCAGATACTGAGATCATCACATTCTACAATCACGAGGTCGTAGGAGCACATCTTGCAGCACAGATTGCAGACCGCCTTCATCTCTCAAAAGTTCAGAAGGATAAGCTCGTAATGCTTGTTCGCCATCATATGTTCTCAGTATCAGAGGAGCAGACAGACAAAGCAGTGCGCCGATTTATAACGGCTGTGGGGCGGGAAAATATCCAGGACATGCTTGCTGTCCGGACAGGAGATCGAATTGGGTCAGGAGCAACTCCAACCTCTTGGCGCCTTGAGCTTTTTATAAAGCGACTGACTGAGGTGCAGAAAAAGCCATTTGATCTGACAGATCTAAAGATTACGGGCCGCGACGTAATGAATGAATTGAAGCTTAAGCCCGGCCCACAGATTGGCAAAATATTAAATGCAATCTTTGAAAAAGTAGTTGAAGATAAGATAAAAAACGAGAAAAAAGCTCTTCTTATTGAAGTCAAAAAGCTGGCTAAAGATTAAATCTTTCCATTACCTTCTGCTCATCACTTATCATTGTTGATTCCCCATGGCCTGGATACACAATCGTGTCTTGTGGAAGAGATAATAATCTTACAAGTGATTTCTTCAACTCATCCTTCTTGCTGTAGGAAAAATCATATCGACCTATCGTCTCTTTAAATAATGTGTCCCCTGTGAAAAGCCAACCTTCGCGTCTGAAGTAATACGCGGCAGATCCTGGCGTATGTCCGGGGATATGCAGAACTTCAAAAGTAAAAGGTCCAAGCGTGCGTTCCCCCTCTTTCAGATAAGAAAAGCTTGCGGGTTTTATGACGATTGGTTCATGGCCCAAGAAATGCTTAGCCGTATCCTCAAGCCTGTTAATTAAGAATTGATCTTCTCTAAAAATAGAAAGTGGAACATCAAGGCTTGCCTCGATCTCGCCCGCTGCCATCACATGATCAAAATGTCCGTGAGATGCAAATTGCCCCAATAGATGGAGGCGGCGCGAGACAAGCTGCTCAAGTATGAAGCTCCCCTCATCGGCCGGATCAATCAGGATGCAGTCGCCACCATCCTCAATAAGATAGCAGTTTGCCTGCATCTGCCCGAGTGAGTAGATCGTAAAATCCATATTATTTTTTCTTCATTTTCTCAAGAACGACCAGGATAGGTGTTGCGACAAATGGAGAGGAATAGGTACCTGTCACTGTACCAATAAGAAGTGCGACTGCAAAAAATCGTATAGTCTCACCACCAAGCAGAATAAGCGCAAGCAGCATAAATACAATTGTCATAGAGTTGTTTACCGACCGCACCATCGTCTCAGTAAGAGCTCGATTTGCATAATGCACCAGATTTCCTGTCCCGTATTCTCGTCTGTACTCACGAATCTTGTCGAATATCACAATCGTGTCATGCACTGAGAAGGAAAGAGTTGTCAGTACCGCTGTCACAAATAGCGTGTCAAATTCCGCTCGCATAAAGTGTGAGAGTAGTGAATACATACCCAAAAGAACAAGTAAGTCATGGAGCATAGCAAGTACGGCCGACATAGCAAAATTCGCGCTTTTGAAGGCAAAAGTCGTGTAAAGAAGAATGCCAAGTATCGCCAAGACAGCTGCAATTGCAGTCTTCTTCATCGTCTCGGCACCAAGTGTGGGACCAACTGTCTCTGTAGTCTGAATATCAAACTTCTGTTTGAATTTCTGTTGCAGCTTTGTGTGAAGCGCGGCTTGCTGCTTTTCATCAAGTGCTTTTGTACGAATTGCCAGTATGTTTTTGTGCACTACTGCATCGATCACCTCAATATTTTGCGACTGAACAAAACGCCTTACTTGACCAGCATCAATAGTCCGCTCGACTGTATATCCAAGCTGTGTACCACCTACAAACTCAACCGAGAATATATATCCCCATCTAAATATCGAGAAGATGCCAATACAAATCACGACTGCTGAGATGGCAAAATACACAAATCTATATTTGAGAAAATTTATCATGCTTTTTGTTTATAAAATAATGGAATTAACCTTCGAGTGATTACGACTCCTGTGAATAAGCTTGTCAAGACACCCACAATAAGAGTTGCAGCAAATCCACGGATTAGTCCAAACTGGGGTAAAAATTCCCAGTTCAGAGGATTGAAGAGAATGAATGCGACAAACAAGGTCGTGAGATTGGCATCTTTTATCGCGTCCATCGCGCGACCAAATCCGAGTTTAAATGCCACGTCAAAAGATCTGCCTTTTCGCAACTCCTCCTTGATCCGCTCAAATATAAGAATATTAGTATCCACTGCCATACCAATTGATAGTAAGAAGCCCGCAACCCCAGGTAGTGTGAGTACAATCGGAATTGCCCGAAAAAGGGCAAGTGTAATAAGTCCATAGATAATGAGTGCAATTGCTGCCACAACTCCCAATCGGCCGTAGTACCCAATCATAAAAATGAGGACCATCGCCAGTCCGATAATGCCGGCAATCACACTCTTTTGTACCTCAACGCGACCAAGTGATGGACCAATCTGCTGCTGCTGGATAAGTCTTAGTGGTACAGGCAATGCTCCACTATTTATCGAGACGACAAGATTCTTGGCCGCATCTGTTGTGAATTTACCGGTAATCACAGCATTGCCATCAGCAATCTCCTGTTGTACGACTGGCGCCGATAGAAGAGATTTGTCAATATAGATACCGACCGGCTTTCCCACATTGCGACGAGTTATCTCGGCAAACAGCTTTTTGCCTTCTGGAGTGAACTCAAGAGATACTTCTGGTTCACCATTTTGACTATTAAAGGTAACGCTGGCTTTCTTGATGTGCTTGCCCGACATACCAGTGTCTTTTGAGGGAAGAGCAATGGTACCGCTTCCTGAAGCAATAAGTTTTTGCTCAACTGTACTCTGCTCTTTGAATGAAAGTTGGGCAGTCTTTCCTATTAGTGCTACAGCCTGCGCGACATTTGTAATCCCCGGAAGACTCACTGTGATTCGATATACTTTGCCTGATTTTACTGTCTGGACAACTGGCTCAGACACACCATATAGATTCACTCGCTTCTCAATAATATCTCGACTTGAGTCGACCGCATCTTTGAGATCTGCCGCCTTGACACGACTCGTGTCTGCCTCAAATATCAACTGACTTCCCCCTCGTAGATCAAGACCCAAGCGAGTCTTGAATTCACGCCTTATCGGCTGGCCAAATACAGTAGCATCGATGACCAGTGGATTAATTACTTGATCCACCTTCACTGGACCTATGGAGAATTTGACGTGGGTATTTTCAGGCAGACCAACCCAGATAAGGATAATTAGAAGAAGAGCGATGAGGGCGATACGGATTATTTTCATTTCAAAAGATCATCCTCAGAACCAACTAACATTACCTTGGGTTGCCTGAGGAAGCGCCAGATAAAGGGATCATTGTTGCGCTTTCGAAAGACAAATTCTTCATCTGCCATTGCAGTATAGTTTATCTCCCGACCAAATTCAGCCTCCACTCCTGTGACAATTGAGGCGATCTCAGGTACGACAACAATCCCCACAATTAGCATATAGACCTCGTCTTCTCCAATCACTTGTTTTTTGGCAAATTTGGTTGATAGAGCAATGAATTTGACCTTACCAAGCTTAGGAAGATTCTTATAGACTGCTGTTGCCAATGAACCCATCTTAGTAAAAATTCGTAGAAACTCATCGTACAGCGCGTAGTGTTTGTTAATTGAATAGAATACTTTATTAAGCCGCCTCTCTCGAATAAGAACTTTTTCACCCTCCAGAATATCAAGCTCCCGCTTGACAGCGTTGACCTCCTCATCTACCTCTCGGACCACTCGGCGCAGGTAATATGGAGTCTCAAGATTCTGGAAAAAGAGAGCTAAGATTTTGCGGCGAGTCTTGGACGGAATTATATGTGTCAACATAAGGTATTAGCTATGATTGTTCAAATTATCACAACTATTGTAGCAGACATTGAGAATAAAAAAGAGGAATTTTCAGCGCCTAAAGACCGAGTGTTTTAATACGTCACTTTGTTGCCCGTTGGAAGTATCTCAACCCAGACTTTTCCTCGAACGAGCGAGATCTCACTACCCGACTTGTCCTTAAATCTCATCATAGTCTTATCGTCCTTTTTGCTCCACGATGCTTTTATGACCTGTCCGTCCTGAAATACTAGGGCTTCTCCTGTGCCAACTATGTCGTAGAGTAAGTGCTGCCCATCCTCATACCCATCATTTGCGACTGACTCATCAGCAAAAACAACGACAATATTTTTAGCAGTGAGCTGCTTGCCAGTATTTTTATCAAGGTGAGGCTTGCCGCCATTTGAGCGACTGTAGGTATTGGATTCCTTGTCATATGCCCATTTCACTCCATAATCGCTTTCAAACTGCGCCCAAAAGCCAAATGAGATTGCAGATACATCTCCACGTTCGGCAATTTTTGCATCATCTTTGAACTTCCATGGAGTAAATGCTTTGTCCCACGGCTCCCCATCTTTATCTTTTTCAGTAAGATGCCTATTTTGTTTGGCATAGTCCCACAGCTTTGCCGTCGAGGCATACATGGTGTGCTCTGTAGCGACACCTGGAAGCCTATCATAATCACGATAATATATGGGGAACGGCACTGAGAACTGATTCATGTCATTGTAATTGTTCCACCCAAGATCCACTATCTCACCAAGTGCGTCGGCCGGTCCTGGAGTATTGGCTCCGCCAACATGCGCATACAAAGGATACGCTCCATATCCTTCAAGGAGACGAACAAAATAGATACGGGCTGATCGAACAGGCCCAATCAGCGGTGCATTGTCACAATAAAATATATTCAAAAATCGTGTGATTCCACCCTCAGCAACTGCTTCGTAGATTACGTCTGAGTTTGAAAGTCCGGACTGCGGACGGGCCTCGGTGTGATTCTCGACCATGACCCCCATTGGCCGATGTTTTTCCCAGATCTGTCTTTGACCACGAGTCATAAGCTTGCCATTCATTGGACATTCCTCAGTCTTTGGTCCAGCATCTGGATTTGCAAGAATCTTTTGTTCCTCGACCTTTGCGTGTTGTGCAAACAAAAAGTATGAAAGACCCCCAGATACTACAAAAAAAATGAGGGCAAATATGATTGTTAATTTTTTGGACATATCAGAATTTTTGCGTAATTAATACATAATAAAGTAATTCTTTTTACAAAACAAGTGAACCTTTTTTATATAAATATCAATAAATACTTGCCGAAAATATATTATGTGCTTGTTGCAATAGCCTGTTTCTCTTCCTCAGAAAGCTGTACTCCGCGCCCCGCGCCTTCGGCGACTTCTTTTGTATAAACGCGCAGCCCCTCATGCGTACTAATAAAGTTCAGCACAATTCCGCTATTTTTTTTATCAAGCAGTGCCAGCACAAAGCTTTGCTCCCCTCCACCTGATCTGCCGAATGGGTTGAAGCGGACAACCCCGACTTTTTGAAAATGCCCAGTCTGCTCAGCAGCTACACGACTTAGCTCTTTGCCAATTGTGTCGATCTTGTCAGTTAAGCGCGTATCATCTGTGACCAACTGATCAAGAATTCCCTCTATTGTGTGCTTTTTCGTATGAGTGACCAGTGTAAGGTAGTGGCGACGTGTCTTGTAAAGAAAAAAGCTCAAGGTAGCGAGCCAGACAACAATAAAAGCCATGGCTCCATAAATAATCATCGTGAGATCATTGTAAACACTTTACAAATTGCTGTCAATATGATTGAATTACAAAGGGAAAAAGCTATGGGAAAAAAGACTAAAAAGCAAAAAATGCGGGCGCTTGAACACAAGATTCACGCTCTTGAACACGGACAACATGTTCATATCCGTGTACCCGAAATTACGCGAGGGACTAAACCAGCTATCGCTGAAAATATCTCTGCCACCCGCGAAAAGCCAGTAAAAGTTGCCACGGCTAAAACATCAGACGAAGATACCAAGCTACGCAAATATTTCATCCACGACTTTCAAAAAAGCATCGTGCTTGTCGTGGCAATCATCGCAGTTGAGATCGCACTCTACTTTATCTTCTAAGGAGTCGACGACGCCGTTTGCCTTCAATGAAGATCAAATTCAGCGACTTTCGTATACTCTGGAGTCTTCTCATTGAGGGTGCTACTGAAAAGATAGATCTTGCTCACCTCAAATGACGTATCTGGTGCGAACTTATTGAATTTTTTCTTTATTAGCAGATACTGCTGCTTTGATGGAATTTTGTATCGGGCCAGAGTAAGATGCGGTATAAAGATTTTGTGATTATTTTGATTTGGAGTCTGTATAGTGCGTACTGCCTCAACAAGTGCCGTAAGCTCTCGATTTTTCTGAAACTCAAGATAAAGCGTAATCTTGTTGCGAATGAATATTCCGCCATGCAGAGCATAGAGATAAAAAGATCGAGCATCAAATATTGTATTTTCAATATGTGAAATAAGTGATTTGAGCTCCCCTTCTGGCACTTCTCCCAAGAAATGCAGCGTGATATGGTAGTTGGCAGCCGCCACCCACCGAAAGTCTCTGTAGTCCCTCTTAAGCTCCACAAGCTCAGTAGCAATCTTTGTTTTCTCTGAATCTGGAATATCAATCGCGATAAATAGACGCATTACGGGATATGTGTGAACTTGCAAATTTCTTGTAGTGTGGAAGTGAGACGACGGGTGCTCCAATAAGCTGCCCATGTGCTTTTTTGTTTTGGATTTGAGGATCGCCTACTGTGACGGCAATTATTGACGGCTGAATATCTGCGACGAGCTGCCTGTATTTTTGATCTGTCGCCAAATAAGGAAGAGTGATTATGTAATCAACAGCCATAAGTGCGGCTAGGTTGTGGGCGCGCTCAGTCTGGATATGAATAGGTTTTCTCTTCTTGCTTTTTATTATAAACTCATCAGACTCTATCGCCACAATAAGAATATCGCCCAATGCACGCGCTTCTTCTAAAAATCGTACATGACCATAATGCAAAAGATCAAAGCACCCGCCAACCAATATCCTCGACTTCTTGGGATCAATCTTTTGCTTTTTAAAATCAGTCCATGAATATATTTTATTAGATGGAGTAGGATACGCCTTTGGCATCAAAACATTATACTATAGTATATATACTATGCAGCTTGTTACAGAAACACTTGAAAAGAAACAGTCAGTCCTTATCGTCGACCCAACATCTTTTGGTCTTGCTGCACGACTCAAGACTGAGCTTAAAAAAAATGATTCTGGCATCGAAATATTTGCATCCTCACAATTTCCCCAAAGACTCGGAAACTTTGATTATCTATTCCTCGTAAATCAGACCGGGGTCCGAAGTCTTTTAGAAAAAAGGGCAGATGGACAGGTGATAATTTTTATCTTTATCGGTCAAAAAGCATCGGCCAATCAGGTCCATGCATATGTGAAGGAAAATAAGATTGACGATGTCAAGGTCATCCTCCTTACTACCCCACGTATAACCGATAGTGATGCTGAAAAAATATTATGGTTCAGTCTCTCAAGTAGCGCTGAGTTATTTCTGAATATTCAGCATCTTATGCCTGCTGCAACAATAAAAAAAACACCCAGAAGTGCTCGAAAATTCTCATTCAACTGGCAGAAGTATGCAACCCGCAAATTTATCATTCGCACAGTTGTCGGAATATTTCTCATCATACATCTGAGCTTTATTATTCCGCTTATCATCTCAGGAGGGCTGATATACCAGTCAGCAATGCAGCTTAAGAAACAGCGCATTGAGGCTTCAAAAAATACACTCAGTGGAGCAAAAAAAACCTTAAAAATCGCTCGATTTCTCTACGCTCCTGCTCGACCAGTATATCTTTTTCTTTCTCTTGCGCTTACGCCCGACAATCTATTTGAGACAGAAGAGAAAGCCTCTACCATACTTGACTCAAGCTTCAGGCTTGAAGAAAATGTCAGCCACATTGCGCAGCTTGTATTTAATAAAAATAAAACTGCCGAAGAGAAACAAAACCTCATATTAAGACTACAGATACTTGGTCAAAATATTCACTCCATGCGTACCGATCTCACAACTCTTTATCAAAAACTACCAGCGACAGGAGAGCGGCTTACACGACTGCGCGAACAAGTAGGCGTTGCTCAAGACACACTTTCGAAATTTGAGCAGACAATCCCATATCTTGACTCGATATTAGCTCGCGACTCAGAAAAGACGTACCTTCTCCTTTTCGCCAACAATATGGAACTTAGACCTGGTGGTGGATTCATCGGATCATTTGGCACACTCACGGTGCGTGATCTTAGCATCCAAGATATCCGTATTTATGATGTATATGACGCAGATGGCCAGCTCGTGGCGCATGTAGAGCCACCAACTCCAATCAAAAAATACCTACATCAACCTCATTGGTTCCTACGAGACAGCGCATTCTCCCCTGATTTTTTTGACAACTACCAAAAAGCTAAATACTTTCTAAAAAAAGAGATGGATCTTCCAGACTTTGCAGGCAGTATTCTTCTGACAACAACTGCCGTACAAAATCTTCTGGGAGCATATGGGACAATATATCTACCAGACTTTGGGGAGACAGTAACTGCGGACAACTTCTATATTAAAGCGCAGACTCACTCCGAGCAGGACTTTTTCCCAGGATCTACCAAAAAAAAGACATTTCTTGGAGCTGTTGCCAAATATCTGATTGTCAACATAGAAGACGCACCGCTAATTCCCTATGCCGTAGCTATCAAAAAATCGCTTGACGAGAAGCAGATGGTTCTGGCATTTGATGACAGACAAATTGCTCAGGAGATCAATAAGCTCCAGTGGTCGGGTCGGCTTATCACACCTACTTGTTCCGACCAAGTCCCAGATGGGTCCTGCATCAATGACTTCATCTTCCCAATCGATGCCAACCTGGGTGTCAATAAAGCTAATTTTTATGTCAGTCGACTGGTTACTCATCGCGTCATCATTCAAGACTCAGGAAAAATCGAAAATGAGCTCCGAGTAAGCTTCAAAAATGAATCAATACAGGGTGTGTTTCCTGGGGGCGAGTATAAGAATTACTTCCAGCTACTCATCCCAACTGGTGCACAGGTACAAAAAATTACCCAGAACGAGAGTCCGATCACAGAATATGAAGAGGTAGAAAGTAATTATAAGACAGTTGGATTTTTTCTCTCAATTCCACCGCAAAAAACAACAGAGGTGCGTATTACTTATCGCCTACCGCAAAGACTTAAAAAAGGTATAAACACATATCAACTTGTGGTGCAAAAACAGATAGGGTCCAAGAATTCAGACTTCGTCCTTGATATACTTCTGCCTCAAAATACCGCACTTACCAATCAGAATTTTTCCCCGCTTGTAAAAGATAATAGAATTTTCTATAATACATCTCTTAACACTGATAAGATTTTTATATTCACACTTTCTAAAAATTAATATATGACGACTCAAGACAAACACGCGCATCTAACCCTTAAGGCAAGCGTTCGAACAATAATCGGCAAAAAGGTAAAAAAGCTCAGGCGCGAAGGAATCATACCAGCCAACATCTTTGGACCTGATATCAAGTCTCAATCAATCAGCATTGATCACAAAGACTTTTTGAAGATATTCAGACAGGCAAAAGAGACAGGAGTCATTTATATCACGGTCGACAAAGGCGAATTGCCTGTCCTTACAAGATCTGTACATCGCCACCCAGTAAGCGACATGATTCTGCATGTCGACTTCAGAAAAGTCGATTTGAAACAAAAAATTGAAGCTTCTGTACCTGTCAAGGTCGTGGGTGAAGCTCCAGCTGTCTCTGAAAAGTCCGGAGTCCTTATCCTACAACATGATCACCTTCAGGTCGAATCACTTCCGGAAGACCTGCCAGCTGAGATTGAGATTGATATATCAGGCCTTACTGAGATTGGTGCCGAGATCAAGGTTGCAGATCTCAAGAAGTCTGGCAACTTCGAGATCAAAGATGAGCCAGACAAGCTCATCCTCTCAATCACCGCTCACAAAGAAGAGAGTCTTGAGCCAGAAGTCGCAGTAGAGGCAGAAGCTGAGGGCGAAGAAGCACCAGCCGCAGAAGGTGAAGCTGCAGAGGGTGAGCAAGGCGAAAAATCAGAAGGCGAGGCTGAAAAATCCGAAGGTGACAAAAAAGAAGAAGAATCCAAAGAAGAGAATAAAGAATAATCTACCTAAATCTTACGCTATATTTGACTTTCCCCTTCCATCTCCCTATTCTTGTACTTAATGGAAGAAAATTCAGTAAATCCAGCCCACCATGGCACACCACTGCTACGAATACTAGCGTTGCTTTTCTTCGCACTCCTGATTGCTGTTATTTCATCACTTACTACTTACTACTCTCTTAACAAGCAATATCAACCACAGTTGCAAAGCTACCAACCGCCAGCTCCTGAAATAATTCCAACAGTCGTTCCTTCTCTTTCACCCAGGACAATTCCAGATGAAACAAGTAAGTGGAAAACATATTATTCAAAGTACAGCTTCCAAGTTAAGTATCCAACTATCCTTGAAATTAATGATGAATTTAAATATAGCGTTTTGTTCAATGCGATTCAAAATGAACCCGGAGCACCAGGCTTTCCGACTTTTTATGTATCTACTATTCCTAATGGTTATGAAAACAAAAATGTTGAGGTTTATAATTTTATATCCGCAACGACCATAGATGATTTTTTTAAGGCCAAAGTCAATGAAATCGTTGCGCAAGGCTCTAATCACGATGTTTACGGAAATTTTAAAAAACTACCAAACACTAGTGTTTATAATCAATCAGCAATAGTAGTTGAGAATAACAATCCATGGGAATATAAAGGAGGAAAAGACAGAAGAGTATTTATAAAAAGAAATGGATTTACTTATATGATTGGTACTTATAGCCAAACTAATGTCGAATTAAAAAACTTCGAGTTATTTCTCTCAACTTTCAAATTCACAAAATAATGGAAGAATATTCTCAAACTCAACAAATAGCTCCACATGGAACTCCTTTTTTAAGGATTGCCGCTTTGCTATTTTTTGCTCTGCTTATTGCACTCATATCATCTCTTACGACGTATTACTTCCTCAATAAACAATCTCAAACTCAGCTTGAGTCCTATCAACAAATGAACGTTGTACAAATTACCCCGATTCCTACACAGCCCCTTTTACAAAATAAGGATAACCAAGCGATTCACGTTTATGACTTTAGTGGGTTAATCAAATTAATCAACCCCAATAGTGATGGCAAAACATATGTGCAGGTAGAAAAAACTGCTGGTAATTTTACTCTTGGCACAATGATAACTCTGAATGGCAATAGCGGTTACAGAGCTATTTGGAAAAATGAAAATGGTGCTTGGAAGGGTGTTGATGAATCACAACAAGGTTTTTCATGCAAGACTCTTATTGACAATAAAGTTCCTCCTGAGTTAGTCAGCGTCTGTCGCGAAACTGAGGAGTTTTGCAAAGAATATCAAAAAGGATGTTCTGATCCAAAAAAAACAAATGGAGAACACAACTACCACGATTTGTATCAAGAAAAATTCGGTATGTAGATTTATTTCCTGAATCACACCGCAATACGCCTCATTCTTCATTAAATCTGCTTTAATTTATGGTACAATGAGTGTCCATGAGTATTGTAAAAAGCGAGTTTGCGCTCGCACTGAATCAGGTTGCGACCGAGCGAGGCATCACTCCAGATGATGTCGTCTCCTCTATTGAGGCCGCAATTCTTGCAGCTTATAAAAAAGAAGTAGCTGACATCAGCGAAGAAGAGGATGATCAGACTGTAGTCAAAGTAAACAAAAATAATGGAGAAGCACATATTCTCAAAGACGGAGTTGACATCACGCCACCTGGATTCGGACGTATAGCTGCCCAGACCGCCAAACAAGTGATCTTGCAGAAAATTAGAGAGGCAGAGAAAAAGACAGTGGTTTCTCACTACAAGTCTCAAGTCGGCACCACAACTAGAGGCCGTATCATTCGCTACGACGGATACAATGCGTATGCCGATATCGGTCGCGTCGAGGCTGTACTACCCAAAGAAGAGCAGATCAAATCCGAGCACTACACTGTCAATACTAATCTTGTGTTCTACATCAAGGATATTGGAGAAGACAAATTCGGCAATTCCAAGATCGTCATCTCTCGCTCCGATCCTCGACTTATTGCTGAGCTTTTCAAACGAGAAGTACCTGAGATTGCCAATGGAACTGTTGAGATCAAGCAAGTTGTGCGCGTTCCAGGAGAGCGCAGTAAGATAGCTGTCCACAGCACTCAAGCAGGAGTCGATCCAGTCGGGGCTTGTGTCGGTCAAAAAGGTATTCGGGTACAGACAGTCACCAACGAAGCTGGTGGAGATGAAAAAATTGATATCATCCAGTGGAACAAAGATGAGAAGCAGTTCATCACAGCAGCTCTTTCTCCAGCCAAGATTATAGGAATAGAGCTTGATCGAGACGACAAAAGAGCTAAGGTCACAGTCGATGAATCACAAGCTCCTCTTGCAATTGGCAAGGGTGGCGTCAATGTGAATCTCGCCTCCCAGCTTTCCGGATATGAGATTGATATTAATCAAATTAAATCTCCTGAGTCAAAATCAGAGGATATAAAAGAAAAAGTTGATGAAGAAAAAGACACAGAAAATGAAGCGAATCTAGATCAGGTAGTAGAAGCCTCCGAGCCAGATATAGAGACTGCCGAAGTGGAGACAAAGGATGAGGTAATAATTGAACAAGCAGAGCCAGAAGAAGAACATGCTCAAGAAGTTGATTCCACATCTGTCGAGTCGACTCCTGAAGTGGCTGAAGCAAATGAAGCCACCCCGACCGAAAGTGAAAAGGTAGAAGATCAAGAAGCAAGCTAACTAAAGTCCAAATAAGGGCTGATTACATAAATTTCACTTACATTGAATATTCGCTATGTCGCCTACTACTCCACGTCCACCTGTTGTCGCAATACTCGGCCATGTCGATCACGGCAAGACGACGCTTCTGGACTATATTAGAAAAACAGCACTCACCGAAGGTGAAGCTGGCGGAATCACACAAAAAATTGGAGGATACGAAATCTCAACCGGAATAAAAGGATATCAGCAAGACAAGATCACATTCATCGATACACCGGGCCACGAGGCATTCTCTAAGCTTCGAGCACGAGGCGCGACAGTCGCAGATATTGCGCTACTTATAGTCGATGTCAAAGATTCTCTCAAGCCACAGACAATTGAATCAATCCAACACATACAGGAAGCTAAGCTCCCCTTCATTGTCGTCGTCAATAAAATCGATATGCCCGACACAAATCCGGAAAAAGTCTATAGAGACCTACTCAAGTATGAGGTGATGATTGAGCAAAAAGGAGGTCAGGTACCAGCACTTGCAATATCGGCCAAAACAGGCGTTGGCGTACCCGATCTTCTCGAGTCAATTCTTCTTATGGCAGCCGATCTCAATCTTACCTTTGACAAAGATGCTCCGCCCGAGATTGTAATTATCGAAACAAAAAAAGATAGGCGAGGCGTTGTGGCAAGTTGTATCATAAAAAATGGCACTCTCCGAATTGGAGACACTGTATTTGCCCAAGATAAGCGAGTAAAAGTCCGATCGATGGTTAACGATAGAGGCACTATGATTCGAGAAGTGGTACCTTGTGCGCCTTTTGAGCTTTTGGGATTTAGTGCAATGCCAGAAGTCGGAACAATTCTAACACGCATTGAGCAAGACGCAGCGCCTTCAGCAAACCAGACCCAAGTCCCCGCTCTTGGTATTCTTGAATCTCTCAACCAAGAGACTGAAAAAAAGCTTTCACTTGTCATTAAAGCAGATGCGCAGGGTTCACTTGAAGCTATTGTCACTGCTCTTTCAAAACAAAGTAATATACAGATAGTCCTTCAAGCTGTTGGCGATATTCATAAATCAGATGTATTTTTGGCGAAGACAGCAGGTGCCATAATAATAGGATTTAGTGTAAAGCCTGATGCGACTGTTGTTGATGCTGCCAAACAAGAAAAAGTGATTATCAAGACGTACAACATCATATATGAGGCGCTTGATGAGCTATCCGAAGTGGCACAGCTAATTCGTGAAAAAGAAATACAAGAAAAGACTCTTAAGGGAGAGGCAAAAGTGTTGGCGAATTTCATTATCGATGGAGAAAAGGTATATGGAATAAAGGTAACCAAGGGTAAGATCAACCTTGGAGATTCTATCGAACTACACCGAGGCACGAACCTCATCTCTACCTCAAAGCTCATATCTCTCAGACAAAGAGCTAAAAAGGTGGAGGAGGTAAAAAAAGATGAAGAGGCCGGAATTCTGATATCTCCACCCCTTGACATTACTATAGGTGATGTGATAAAATCTATCTTATAGTATGGATAACACAAGTGGAACCTCACTAAATCAAGTTGTTGAGGCGCTCAATACACATGTATCAGGCATTATTTGTCTTCGTGAAAATCCGCAGGCAGATAGTATTGCCGCAGCCTGCGCGCTATACCTTGCACTTGTTAAGCTGGGGAAAAATGTATCACTCGCTTGTTCAACCCCAGTCACCTCAGACCTGATTGCGGCTGATAAAATTAAGCCTGCGCCTGAGACATCTGGCGACAACCTTGCAATTTCGTTTCCCTACAGAGACGGCTCTGTTGATAAAGTTGATTACAATATTCAGGATGAGACCTTCAATCTAATAATCACACCGCGGGAAGGGTTTCCGAAGCTCGATCCCAACCAAGTATCCTATTCATTTACCGGTGGAGTTGTCGACTTTTTAATCACAGTCGATGCTTCGTCTCTCAAATCATTGGGCGGTCTCTACGAGCAAAATCAGCAACAATTTACCACAGCAACTGTAATCAATATAGATCGTCACTTAGCGAATTCTTATTTTGGCAAAGTCAATTTTGTCCAAAAAGCAGCAACATCGACCTCTGAACTCGCACTTTCTATAATTAAAGCGCTTGGAGTCCAGATCGATCGTGAGATCGCTACCAATCTATACGCAGGACTTATGGCTGCAACGAATAATTTCACCTCATATTCAGTCAATGCCACAACATTTGAGACCGCCTCACAACTACTCAAACTCGGAGCCCAAAAAAAAGCCCCTGCCCAATCCCAAGTACTAAGACCTCAAAGTCCCCAAGTCCTGAGACAACCAATGTATGAGCCTACTCCACAACCCTTTCCCTCTTCAGATAGCGTAGAGGAGGAGGAAGATGATTTTGAATTTGAACAACCTGCGCCACCACAAAAAATAGCTCAGAGCCAACCAATTGCTCAACAAGCACCAATAAACCCACAAAAACCACCTCAGCACGAAGTTGAGATCGCAAGCACGCTTGAGACAATTGAGCGAGAGAAGATGGTCGTGGATAAACCAGCCCCCAAAGACTGGCTCAAACCAAAAATCTTTCGTGGCAATCAATCCTCCTAAAAAAATTTCATAAGTGCCATCTTCCTGAATTTCATTCCCAAATATAATCCTCTATAATATAGAGGCTTATTATTTGCGTAAATTTTTCCTTCTATGATTCTGTATCTCATTTTTGGTATAGCTCTTGGTTTGTTGACTGCGGTAGGAGTGTTTTTGATACTCAAAAGCCGCAACGCACATAATACAGATAAGTTCGCCAGCGATGTTCAAAAGAAGATAGATGCGTCATTTCGAGATGCGATAGAGAAACTCGCAACAGTATCGAATCAATCTCTTGATGGAAAAAAAAGTGAGATTATGAATGATCTTTCCAACAAAAAGGACTCTATTGAAAAGCTCATCCTAAAGATGCAGCAGGAACTTAAAGAAACCAACAAAAAAGTCGAGGACAGTGATAAGCAAACAATCGGCTCATTCAGAGAAGTCAAAGCCCAGCTTGAGAATAACCAAAAAGTCACAGAGCAATTATCATTCACTACAGAAGGCCTCAAAAATGTACTCTCAAACAATCAACTCAGAGGACAATTTGGCGAGCAGGTAGCAGAAGATCTTCTTAAGATGACGGGATTTGTCAAAGGAGTAGACTACAAAGTCAATACTGCATCAAAAGGTAGTGCCGAAAGACCAGATTTTACAATTCTTCTGCCAGACGGAGTCAAGATAAATGTTGATTCTAAGTTCCCCTACAATAATCTTCAAAAATCAACAGAGACGACAGATAAAGCCGCCAAGCGAGAACATCTTAAAGCGTTTGAACGAGATGTAAAAGAAAAAATCAAACAACTGACAAACAGAAACTACATCAATCCCGCAGACAATA
>CAZGZD010000005.1:0-13185 GCA_964530005.1 uncultured Gammaproteobacteria bacterium | reverse complement strand
AAAGAAAAAATCAAACAACTGACAAACAGAAACTACATCAATCCCGCAGACAATACGGTTGATTTTGTCATTATGTTTATCCCCAATGAGATGATTTTTTCCTATATCTACGAACGACTCAACAGTGTATGGTCGGAGGGAATGCGGCAAAAAGTGATATTTGCTGGGCCTTTTAGCTTCACCGCAATTTTGCGACTTATCAGGCAGTCCTACGATAATTTTAAGTATCAAAAAAATGTACGAAATATCATCACCTACATTCAGCTTTTTGAGGAAGAATTCACCAAGTACAATGAAGAGTTTGAAAAAATCGGAGATAGAATTGTGTCACTTACTGACCAGTACAACAAAGTAGACAGCACCCGCACCAAGCAACTTTTGAAAACAGTCGATAAGATACGACTCGAAGAACCCGAGCATACTCCCACTCCTCTTCTGGATGTTGTCTCCGAGAAGCAAAATTAGTCTATGAAGATTGCCTACAAATATGAGATTGATGATGGCCGGCAGATCAATGCAGATGAGATCATAAATATACTACTTAAGTCTAGAGGGATAAAAGACAAAAAACTATTTCTAAATCCTCCTTCTCCCCAAAATATATCTATTAAGGATATTGATATAGATCTTATGCCGCAATACCAAAAAGCCTACATGCGGCTCATAGATGCCCACGCGAAAGGTGAGATAATAATCGTGTATACAGATTATGATGCTGATGGTATCACAGGTGGTACTGTCTTGTGGGAGTCTCTGCATTTGATGGGATTTAACGCCATGCCTTATGTTCCCCACCGACTTCACGAAGGCTATGGATTTTCGCAAGTGGCGCTTGACACGATAAAAAAAGAATATAATCCTGGTCTTATCATAAGCGTTGATCATGGAATCACAGCGGTTGAACAAGTCGCCTACGCCAAAAAACTCGGAATAGACGTCATCATTACAGATCACCATCTCAAACCCGAGATATTGCCAAACGCCCATGCAATAATTCACACCTCACTACTCAGCGGCTCGACTGTGGGATATTTCTTTGCAAAAGAACTCTTTAAAGATCTTAAAAGAAACAAGGTCTTAGATCATACGAGCACGACGACTCAGCTTGATAATCATTTTGAAAATGATTACCTTGCTATTTCGACAATTGGCCTTATCTCTGATATGGTTCCCCTTGTTGGAATAGCACGAGCGACAGTTGCAGCAGGACTCACTGCTTTCTCAAAAGTAAATAGAATAGGATTGACCGCTCTTCTTAAAGAGGCGGGAATTGAACATCGTAAGATCACACCTTACGAAATTGGATATATTATCGCCCCACGCATCAATGCAGCCGGACGATTGGGACATGCGATGAATGCACTACGGCTACTTTGTACGAACAACCCACAAAGAGCTCAACAATTAGCGCAAGGACTTGGAGAGATCAATATCAAACGTCAGAATCTTCTGGATACAGCACGTGCCGAAGCGATAGAACTCGTAAAACAAAAGTGGGGTGAAAAACTGCCAATACTCATCACGCTTTATAATAAAAACTGGCATGAGGGAATTATCGGACTTATCGCCTCATACGTAGCTCAAGAGTTTTATCGCCCAGCTATTGTGATGACTGACTCAGGGAGTGGAATCAAAGGATCTGCACGCTCAATATCAGGATTTGCGATTACCGATTTTTTAAAAGAGCAGAAAGATCTCCTACTTAGTGTTGGCGGTCATACACAGGCTGCGGGCTTTAGTCTTGAAAGAAAAAATCTTGAGAGATTTGTAGCGAAAGTCGAGAGTGAGTCCAAAAACCTTATAAAAAATAAGGATCTTGAGCCAAAGATGGAGGCGGATTTTAAAATTCCTCTCTCTATGGTGACTATCGATCTTGCACGCGGACTTGCGTGTCTTGAACCATATGGGATCAGCAACCCTCAACCGCTTTTTTATAGCCAGGGTAAAATCGTCAACATCAAATATATGGGTAAAAAGATGAATCATGCAAAGATTATTCTGCAGGCAATTGATAATCCATCTAATCAACTAGAAAGCCTTCTCTTCTTTCACAAAAAAAATCAAGTGCAGTTGAACTCAATAGTTGACGTCGTCTACTCCGTAGAGATAAATAAATGGAATCATTCAGAGAAATTACAAGGAATGATCAAATATCTTTGCGCAGATATTGTTGAGTTTCCTTGAGTTGTTTGAAGGATGCAACTATAATATAGCTCATATAATCTTAGACAAGAATAACAATGAAAAAAATATTCGTAGCTGATACACCCACACTTGAAGGACAAGATGTCGAACTTTATGGCTGGGTTGACTCTAAGCGCGATCACAGTAAGATCGTATTTCTTGATCTTCGGGATAGATCAGGTGTCGTACAATGCATTGGGGGCGCAGAGTGCAAAGACATATCGGCTGAATACGTGGTCAAGCTGCAAGGACTCGTCAAAAAAAGACCGGAAAAACTTGTGAATTCAAAAATCCCAACAGGAAGTATCGAGATAGAGATCAAAAAGATTGAAGTGCTATCCAGATCAAAAGGCCTCCCACTCCCCATCGATACTGATGGATATGAGGTTGATGAAGAGGTGCGACTTAAGTATAGGTATCTTGACATCAGACGTCGCCGCATGCTTGACAATCTGACACTTCGAGCAAAGACTGTGCACTTTATTCGCAATTTTCTTACGGTTCGCGATTTTCTTGAGATTGAGACGCCAATTCTGACTAAGACAACGCCTGAAGGAGCTCGTGACTTTTTGGTTCCTTCTCGTCTCCAGCAGGGCAAATTCTACGCTCTACCTCAATCCCCACAGCAGTACAAACAAATGCTTATGGTAGCCGGTATCGAGCGGTACTTCCAGATTGCCAGATGCTTCCGAGATGAAGATCCTCGCGCAGATCGCGCATATGGTGAATTCGCGCAGTTGGATCTTGAGATGTCTTTCGTTGATCAGGAGGACATACTCACTCTCACAGAAGAGCTTTTCACGAGTCTCATTAAAGAAGTCTTCCCGCAAAAAAAAATTACACAAACTCCTTGGCCACGTCTTTCGCACCAAACGGCAATTGAAAAATATAAATCTGACAAACCAGATTTGAGAAAAAATAAAGAAGATAAAGATGAACTGGCTTTTGCTTGGATTCTAGATTTTCCTCTATTTGAAAAGGCGTCTGAAGAACAATATTTCCACGGAATGGGCAAGACACGCTTTGCTCCATCTCACCATATGTTCACAGCTCCCCATCCTGAAGATATTGAGCTCCTTGATTCGGCCCCTGAAAAAGTCCGAGGGCTTCAACATGATCTATCGCTTAATGGATATGAAGTCGGAGGCGGAAGTATACGAATTCATGACTCCTCTATTCAACAAAAGATATTTGATCTAATTGGTTTTAGTGATGCGCATAAAAATGATTTTGTACATCTTCTCACAGCCTTTGAATATGGAGTGCCCCCACATGGCGGAATCGCACCAGGTATTGATCGATTGCTAATGGCCATACTTGGCGAAAAATCTATTCGAGAAGTAATTGCATTCCCCGCATCATCTGGAGGAACAACTGCCGCAATCGACGCTCCATCTACTGCATCTTCTGAACAGTTGGCAGAGCTGGGAATAAAGGTCAAAAGCTAACTATTTTAGGAAAGTTTAATTATTGATTATGAAAACTCGATTTATTATCTTTTTTTGTTTTTATACTCTCCTTTTTGCTTTTTACCCTGGAGATACTCATTATTTTTCAATATTCTCCAACAATAGAGATGTTTTCGCCGAGCACAAGGCTCCTGCCCTCGCACACTCAATAAAGCCCTATCCAATAAAAAGATTCCCCAATTACCCTTCCGTATCAGCTCAAGGAGTATATGTTGTGTACCTACCATCCTTCACGCCAATATTTGAAAAAAACCCCCATGGGTATTTTCTTCCTGCCTCAACGACCAAAATAATCACGGCTCTTGTTGCTCGAGATCTCTACGAACCAGATCGAGTAATCACGGTCAAACGAGACAGCGTAGAAGGACAGAGTATGGGACTTGTCCGTGGTGAAAAAATTACAGCAGAATATCTCCTTTACGGTACCCTTATCCATTCGGGTAATGACGGCGCATATGCACTTGCCGATGAATATGGATTTGATCGATATATCAATCTCATGAATAAAAAAACTAGCGATCTAAAGATGACAAGTAGCGCCTTCAAAAATCCGGCAGGGCTTGATCGAACAGGCCAACACACAAGCCCATTTGATCTGGCACTTGCAGCACGAGCACTTATTAAAGATAAGTATTTAGCCAAGATTGTCTCGATCAAAAACATATCAATCTCAGACACAGAATTTAAATACTTTCATCAGCTAAGCAATGTTAATCAGCTCCTCGGTGAACTTCAGGGAATAGGTGGTCTCAAAACAGGCTACACGGAAGAGGCGGGAGAAAATCTTGTAAGTTTTTATAAACAGGGATCAAACACATACATAATAGTTGTTCTAAAAAGTGAAGATAGATTCAAAGATACCACAACTATTGTTCAGTGGTTGAATAATAATGTTATCTACAAAAACTCAATACCGTAGTAGCCCGTCGCATTATTATGGTTGAACTGCGTACTCAGAAGAGATAGCTGGGACATATCCAACAAAATCATCACTCCCAACAAATACAAATACTGGCTGCAAAAATTCTTGATATATCTCCGGGTCAAAATACCCCAAGAACAATTTTTTGATGGTTATTTTGCCAGATGTACTTTTATTTGAGACAACCTGCGCACTTGGACTACCGGTCGACAACTCCTCATAGGCCTGTTTGCCACTTTTTAGTGGGTAAAATCCAACCTGATCACTTGATTTATCAAAGAATTTGATCTGAGCACGCAGTATCTTTGGGGGCTTCTCTACGTTGTCTCCATAAAATACCATCATGACATAATTCTGGCTATTAAAATAGCCAGGAGTCACCACAGGTACTCCTTCTATGTCCGGGCGATAAAAATCAACCTCCACAAGATTTGCATCTGTCCTATCTTGAAGAGGAGTGACTTTGTTTTCAACTGGATCATACTTCATAAAAATTGTATTGGTCTTACCCTGTGCCAACTCGTCAGGATATCGGCCAATTTTTTTCAAGAAGTCACTGGCAGTTCGCTCCGCATCTGACTTTTGTGGAGTCACCACATCTGTGAATACGCTTTGATCTTTTTGGAAATCGTAATCGTAGGTGAAGTTGAAGGTGGCATTATCTATGCTAAGGCTTTGATTATCTCCTTGAAAACTAAAAGTATTCCCTTCCTGTTGACGAGTGATGTTTGAGATCTCAAAGCCAAGCGTCTTTGCGACAAGCGCTATTTTTTCAAGATAGCCAAATCGCGGGACGTTTTTTGGGATGAAAAATACCTTAGCTGCCTCAGTCGCAATCACAGGCTCACCTTCTACCGTATCAAGCTTGAACTTAAGATTAGCACTACTTGACGACTTTGATATCTGGGGAACTATAATCTTGCCAAGCGATGTGTCAAGGGGTAGTACGACAGGCTTTTGAGCTTCAATATAGATAAACGTCAACTTCACACTATAATAAAGAATGAGAACTACAAGAACTGAAAGTATTGCAAAAGGCATATACTTACGAGCGTAATAAGATACTTCGGTCAGAGTCATAAGATTCATGATAGCAGAAAATACATATACGAATCAATGGTGAAGAAAGCTTGCGAAAAGTATTAATTTGCGCACAAAAATTATCACTTCTAAAAAGTTTGTAAGGGAGGATTTCTATAGTCCACTTTTATTTTCCACAGACCGTGCACTCTTTTTTGTGATTCACAACGAGAATGAGCGCTGATACTCCAACAAGTATATAGACTACGCGCTCAGCTGTTGATCCTGCTCCCAAAAGTTTTTCTACAAGATTGGTGTTGAATGCACCAACTAATCCCCAATTCAATGCTCCAACAACGGTAAGCAAAAATGCCACCATGTGTAATGCTTTCATAAATTCATATTCACCCCCTTCTTTTTCTTAACTTACCCTGAGTATATATCCGACCGACCTTCCCGTCAACAAGATAATATATGAAGTATTCCGAAGTGTCTCTGAAAATGGACAACATTAGAGCTTCTTATCTAAATTTTGAATATCAATAGGCTTGGCTACTTCCTAAAGAAAGAGCTTAAATGTCTCAAGCGATTCAAAATCTCCTTCCTTTGCCGAAAAGTTATATATAGAATAAGGCATAGGCCACTAAGAGAAAGAACATTTCCCAAGGTCTGGACAAAAGTACTACCCAATACCAACCTTACTTGATGGCTACCTCGGGGTACCGTAAAAGTAATAAGCCCATATTGAGTCGAGGGATATATGAGAGTTTTTTTCTCATCGATAAATAAATGCCAATTTGGAAAATAATACTTAGCAATAGTCACCACTCCTTCTTTCCCACTTGTCTCAAATGTTATTAAACGTCCATTTTTTTCAACAGATACATCGGTAATTTTGGATGCAGTGTGTGAAAAAATAGAATATGATGGGCTACCGCTTACTTCTTTTGGTAAACATCTACTTACCCATTTGGGCAAATATTCATCTTTCCATGTAGTAGTGCCACAGACCCCTTCAGCTTTATATTCGGGTATATCATTATAGGCATAGGGTCGCATATATCCCGTTTGAAAAATTAAAGTATAGATTACAACCACGCTTACTATAAGTGTCTGAATCCACCATTTTTTAATAAAAGACAGAGCTATCCCACATATGAAGATCGCATAAATCGTACTTATTGCCAGAAATCTCCATGGTGACTGTAAATAGCGAAGCGGCTGAGCTTTGTCCCAGATGAACTTAGTAATAGGAAGCACAAAAAATAATGAACAAAAAAATACAATAAAAAAATAAATAAAAATTGGTTTATGGGGATTTTTTTTATTAAAAAGTAAGAATATGCCACTGGCGATTGTAAGTAAAAATAATCCCAACCCCAACGTTGCATGTAATTGCGTGGGGTTTATCCGAAATCCAATAAGCTGATTAAAAGACAAAAAACCAACAAGATATTGCTTAGTGGCATATTCTGAATGTTGATAGACAATATAATTCTGCTCAATGAGGATGGGTAGCCAAAAGAACGCACTTAAAAGCAATCCTATTCCTACCGAAATGCCCAGATTCACAATATTCTTTTTTTTGTAAGGCGGAATACATATCATAAAAAAAAGGAAAAAGGAAAAAAAGAAAGCGATAGCAATATGTGACAAAATTACTAAGGCGTAAAAAATCCCTGCAATAATGCAATTGGCAATGGTAGGCTTGTCTTTTACTCTAAGAAATGACCAGAGAATCCATGGAAAAAACACCATCCCCCATATCTCGGCCAACGCTCCCCGAAGATAAATATCATATCCAAGATACGCTGATGAAAGAAATAAGCAAACGCTTAAAAAGGATGTCATGGCATTGGTGTATCTTCTAAGTAGGAAAAAAATACCCAGTGACCCTATGAGAAGTGCGGTAAGAAATACCATTTTTGTTGCTTTGACGGGGCGCTTCACCAAAAGCTCATACCCCGACCCAATATAATATGGAAGGGGTGAATAATAATTAAAAAGCATGTACCCTCCCCTATTGCCAAAACTATCAATGTATCGTACGGGGAATTGACCGCTTTTTAATTCAATAAGTGTCTGGTCTATTCTGACTACCTGAACATCATCCATTGTTGGAAAAAATCCATGATGAAAAAAAGGCAAAGAAAAATAGATAAAAAAAATAGCAGTTAGAATAAAGACAAAAAGAGTCGACTTTTTCATCGCTTTAAGAGATTCTTCGATAAGTTTAGATATAAAAAGGGAAGAATCAAGATAAAATACCGTGTAAAAGGCGCCTGTACTCCAAGATAAAGAATATAAACCATTGGAATAATCCCGACAAATAGCTTGAGATCTACAAATCGCTTTATCATAGCGTCAAGTATACTTTTCGCGCTTAACATCAAGCCAATCGGCCAGAAGATAGACCAAATTTGAGCGTGGGATACGGATTTACTTCCCCACCATGTTTGATAATATCCCGTTAGAAAAAGAAATAAAGAAGCAAATGGAAAAGAACGAATATCATGAATAACTAAGAATTTTAAGATCTTCAATTGGAAAAAAACTATATTAAATTCAAATCCTTTATTTATAAATGTTTTTATATATGTGAGTGAAAAAATTACAGCCGCAATAATTAGATGGAGTGTAAATTTTTTAAGGTCAAAGTTCTTTTTGTAAATGTTATATGCGGCTAACAAAAGTACAAAAAAAAGTGGACCAGCCCAAAATTTGGAAGCACACAAAAGACCAAGCACGATGCCTTGCAAGGCGTATCTTTTCTTGTGGAAAAATACAAGATAAAAATATAATAGTAAAAAGGCCGCTTGACCCAAATCTAATAAGGCATTTGACGACACCTCCAAAAAAACAGGATCAATGATTAAAAAAATACATGCCAAAAGTGGTACAAGGGACGACTTATACATCTTGACGCCCAGTGTATAGACTATGGCTATAGTAACTGCCCCAAAAATTATTTGTACATAATAGGGACTTCCAAAAATAAGTATGGACAGTCCAAAGAGATACTTGATTAAGGGAGGAGCTTGAAAATTATAGCTTGTTGGATCTGCGCCTTTTGCGTAAAGATAGCCGGTTGCAGTGTATATATCTCCATCTGAAAGAAATTGTCGTACTCCTAGAACTTCGTGAGTAATATCCTGTGAGAGAAAATACCGATGAATGAGTTTTTGATCAAATTTATAGAAGACTATGTCTTTTTTGAAGAGAAAAATAACCAAGAGGTATAAGAAGATGAGTGAGAGAATGTGTATCCACTTATTGTGATAAAAGCCAGTCATCAGAAAGAATTCTACCAGAAATCCAACTGACAGTATCGGCTCTCATATTCTATTGACCGTGTCTGTCCAGGGAGAGGGATTCGAACCCCCGTAGGGCAAAGCCCGTCAGATTTACAGTCTGATGCGATTGGCCACTCCGCCATCCCTGGTTGACTGAATGTGTTAATTATATCATCAAATCAAGGAGTCGTAACAAAAAACCCCGCCAAAAGGCGGGGCTTGATTTTCAATTGATTGGTTTACATCATGCCGGGCATACCACCCATTCCGCCTGGCATACCTCCACCAGCTCCACCTTCATCTTTCTTTTCAGGAAGGTCGGTGACAAGCGCCTCGGTTGTAAGAATCATGACGGCGACTGATGCTGCATTCTCAAGACTTGTGCGAACTACTTTTGCTGGATCTACAATCCCTCGCTTATACATAGGTCCAAATTCAAGAGTGACGGCATCAAATCCGTAGTCTGGATCTTTGGAGTCCTCGACTTTGCGAATTACCCATCCGGCGTCGAGCCCACTATTTTGAGCGACCATTCGCATAGGCTCAACGAGTGCTTTATAGACAATGTCGACACCTGTCTTTTCCTCATCAAGGGCCAAAGTTCCCTTCAGCTTCTCAAGAGTCTTGCGTGCCTGAAGAAGTGTGACTCCACCTCCGGCCACTATTCCTTCCTCAAGAGCAGCTTTGGTCGCGGCAACCGCGTCATTGACTCGCTCTTTCTTTTCTTTCATCTCGACCTCAGTCGCAGCTCCAACGTTGATAACAGCTACGCCTCCTGCAAGCTTTGCGAGTCGCTCGGTAAGCTTTTCTCGATCAAACTCGGATGTGGACTCATCGATCTCTCGACGAATCTGTCCGACTCGAGCATTGATATCAGCTTCTTTACCCTTTCCACCGATAATTCGAGTGGTTTCTTTGTCAGCCCATACCTTGTCGGCCCGCCCACATTCGTCAAGCTCAATATTCTCAAATTTCTTGCCAAGGTCGTCCGAGATAACTGTGCCGCCTGTCAAAATTGCAATGTCCTCAAGCATAGATTTTCGGCGGTCACCGAATCCTGGCGCTTTGACAACAAGTGCGTTGAAAGTACCACGGAGCTTATTGACTACCAGTGTAGCCAAAGCCTCACCATCCACCTCATCCGCTATGATGACAACATTCTTGGTTACTTTCACGACTTTCTCCAAAAATGGCAGAAGATCGGACACTGCCGATATCTTCTTGTCAGTAATGAGTATGTACGGGCTCTCCACCTCAGCGGTCATTTTGTCCGACTCAGTTACAAAGTAAGGAGATGCATATCCTTTGTCAAACTCCATACCTTCTTTGTACTCTATCTCCATCTGAAGACCCTTGCCTTCCTCAACTGTGACGACTCCGTCTTTACCAACTTTGCTTATTGCATCGGCAATTATAGAGCCAATATGAGCGTCTCCTGCTGAAATTGTGGCAACCTGTGTAATCGCTTGCTTGTCATTGAGCGGAATCTGCTTGGCCATGCTCTTAATCTGAGAGATTACTTCCTCCACTGCCTTCTCTATTCCTCTTTTGAGGATCATAGGGTTGGATCCTGCGGTAATATTTTTGAGCCCCAAGTTTACAATTGACTGAGTTAGAAGAGTTGATGTGGTAGTACCATCTCCTGCGACATCATTGGTCTTTGATGCTGCTTCTTTGACGAGCTGAGCGCCCATATTCTCAAAGGGATCCTCAAGCTCTATCTCTTTGGCAACAGTCACACCATCGTGTACGACAGTCGGTGCGCCCCATTTGCGATCAAGTGCCACATTGCGGCCTCGTGGACCAAGTGTCGTGACTACTGCTTTTGCTAATGTGTTTACTCCCCGTGCGAGTTTTGCTCGTGCGTCTTCTGCGAATGCTATTTGTTTTGCCATATTTTTTTAAAAAAAATTTCTAATTTATTCAACAACTGCCATGATATCCTTCTCTTCAACCAGAAGCCAGTCCTGTCCGTTTACCTTGACTTCATTTCCGCCCCATTTCTTGTACAGTACATTCTGGCCGACTTTGATGGTCATAGGAACTACCTTGCCATCCTCCCCACGCGCGCCTGGTCCTGTAGCCATTACCTCACCTACTTGAGGTTTTTCTTTTGCTGAGTCTGGAAGAAGAATGCCTGATGCAGTTTGTGTCTCGCCCTCAAGTGGCTTAATGAGAACATTGTCGAATAGTGGTTTTACTGTCTTAGTTTTTGCCATAGATATTTAGTAATAAAACTTTTAAAATGAAAATTAATAACTAATCTAAATTAATCGAGAGTATTTATCATATAAAAATTCAATAGTTTTGTCAAGTACATAATCAGTCTGCTAACGCCATGGATGACCAAAAAAGCCTGTCAGAAATAGATAAACTAAGACAAAAGTTGCAGTCAGCGACCCTGCCTGCTAACCTCAAAGAACGAGCACTTGAGCAGGTTGATCGAATCAATCTCACTCTTAAGTTTGGCGGCAACCTTGCTCAGCTGGATATAGTCGAGAAGTATATCGACTGGATCACAACTCTTCCTTGGGAGACCCGTACTGAAGACTCCCTCGACGTGAATCATGCGAAGGAAATACTGGATGGCACTCATTTCGGCCTTGATAAGATTAAAAGAAGAATTCTTGAATACTTGTCCGTTCTGATTCTTCAAAAGCAGAACCTCAAAGCTGAGTCCTTCCACGCTCCCTCACTCTTTTTTGTCGGACTTGCCGGTACAGGTAAGACCTCGATCGTCAAATCTATCGCCGAAGCTCTCAACCGCAAATATGTCCGAATTCCTTTTGGAGGTCTTTCCTCTGCGCTCGACCTTCGTGGCCAGTCTAAAACATCACCAGAATCCGAGCCAGGAATGATCATCAAGGCACTCAGACGCACTGGATCCAGAAATCCAATCATCCTACTGGATGAGCTCGACCGAATTACACCGGAATCGAGAGCCTCGATTATGGGAGTCTTACTTGAGATTCTTGACCCGAAGCAGAATATGAACTTCACAGACTACTTTGTCGATTATCCCTTTGATCTATCCCAAGTCCTGTTCATCGCAACAGCCAACAACACCAACAACATATCAACTGCCGTGCTCGACCGACTTGAGATTATTCAGATGCCCTCATACAACGATGATGAGAAGATCACGATAGGTAAGAACTTCCTGGTCCCGCAATACTTGAAAGATGCAGGTCTTACCCCACAACACCTGATTATCGACGATACAGTGTGGCCACAGATTGTGCGCCCCTTGGGATTTGACTCTGGAGTCCGTTCACTTGAGCGGGCAGTGGAGGGAATGGTGCGTAAAGCAGCCTACAAAATAGTGCAAAGCGGTCAGAATCAAAGCTTCAAAATCACAGCAGAAAATCTTCGCGACTTCATCGCTTCATAATTTCAGGATTATCTAATTTTTGTGGGTGAAACGGAATGCTTTGTTACTTCTATTTTAAAATAAAAATCTAAAAAATTTGATTCATGATCCTGAGAACTAATACAATGAAAAATAATCCAAATAGTATAACCAAAAATGATAATTTCTTAAATTTACTCCTAAATAATAAGAAAAAAACTCCAATTAAGAAAGAAATTGCGCACAGAATATAAAACCCATGTTCATAAATGAATCCCTCCATTAACATTCTTTTCCAGATGAGACATTGTTGGCTAAAGTCAAAGCAATCTGCGACGCCCATATTGAAAGGATACTAAAAAGTAAACTATGATTCAATTATTAACACGAAATACTATAACCTTAAACTCACATCTACTCCCGCGCAAAGATATACAACTCCTCCTCGGCCCGAGTAACGGCCGTGTACAACCATCTTCGCCACTGTTCATCACTCATCTTGGCAAACCGCTCTTCAAAAAGTATTACGCGCTTTGCTTGGCTCCCCTGCGCCTTATGGACTGTAAGTGCGTAGCCAAAGTTGAACAAATCCCCCCGCATGATCGCAGACCGTTTATTCGTGAAGTTGAGCGATTCTTTCGCGCCAAATTGAGATCTGGATATAAGGCCTTTATATATACCACTTTCATCGTCAAGGGCAATAGCAGCCATATACCAGTCTTCGTCGGCATCATCAATAGCTTGAATTGTCCCAAGCATACCATTGAAAATATTTTTTCTGTGGTTATTGCGCAGGCAGATCACCCGGTCTCCGGGCATCGGATTGGGAGACTCAAACCCACGAATGGTGCGAATATGATTATTGAGCCTTACACGGGTTGTATTATAACCACAAAGTACCAGTGTATCGTCGTCGAAAGTTGCAAGAAGATCCTCCACAATCTCCCC
>CAZGZD010000004.1:0-46271 GCA_964530005.1 uncultured Gammaproteobacteria bacterium | reverse complement strand
AGAATTCATGAAAAGTATATTCGCAGTATTTATGGCGGCATACTTGTCAGAACATGTACACGACATTGATTCACCAAGAGTCTTTATTAAAGGTCTTATATATTTTCTTATTCCGACTTTTCTAATTTTCAAGCAGCCTGATCTGGCAAATTCCTTAGTTTATGTGTGTATTTATTTATCAATTTTATTTTTCTCCAAAGTTCCAAAGAGGTTTATATTAATAACTCTTATAGTTGGAGCGCTTCTTTTGCCCTTTAGCTGGCTTTTATTAAAGGAGTATCAGAAGGCTCGAGTGACGAGTTTTTTTAACCCGCATATTGATACTCAAGGTACGGCATACAATATGACTCAGGCCGTCATCACAGTTGGTTCGGGGCGATTTATGGGTCGTGGTCTGGGACTTGGAACACAGTCTCGTCTGTATTTTCTTCCGGAAAATAGTACTGATTTTGCATATTCTTCACTTGTTGAGCAGTTTGGATTCGTCGGTGGACTTGTGGTTGTTTTTATGTACTTTATGATTATTATGGCGCTTGTGAGGAAACTCTTGGGATACTCCACTCAAAAAGACTCTGATACAACATATATGTATTTGTATACAGTTGGGTTGACCTCCTACTTAGGATTTCAAATTTTTGTTAATGTCGGGATGAACCTGGGAATATTGCCTGTTGCTGGGGTTGCGCTTCCTTTCATATCATATGGAGGATCGGCAATTATGAGTACACTGATAGGCCTCGCTTTGGTTCCATCCTAATCTGGCGTTGAAGACAAGCCAACAGTTCAGTATAATTAGCGATTATATGGCTAAATACGCGGTAGTTCGCACAGGTGGTAAACAATACTTAGTTGAAAAAGGAGACGAGATAATCGTTGAAAAAATTCATCAGGGTAAATCGAAGACTACTGCTCTTGAGACTTTGGCTGTATTTGGGGAAGATGGATCAGGGCTTGATCTTGGCACGCCAAATATAAAAGCACAAGTCGAGGCAGAGATAATCGAGGAGCTTCTTGGAGATAAGACTCTTGTTGCTCGTTTTAAAGCTAAAGTCCGATATCGTCGGACACGAGGATTCCGTCCTGTCTATACAAAATTAAAGATCACAAAAGTCTAATATGGCACATACAAAGTCACAAAAAGCCGCATCAGGCAATCGCGACTCTCGATCAAAGAGACTGGGAGTCAAGCTTTATGGAGGGCAGACAGTGGCGCCCGGCAATGTAATCATCCGCCAAAAGGGGAGTAAGGTACAAGCTGGACCAGGTACTTTGCTGTCCAGCGATTTTACAATAGTCGCCACAGCACAAGGTAAGGTGGCATTTAAGACACTCAAAGGCAAAAAATACGTATTCGTCTCAAATTAATAAAACTTCAATAACTGCCGTGACTGACGAAGTCGACAAGCTTTTCACCCAGGCGTTGGGAGAGGTAGATATATTTGTAAAGGCAAAAATTCTGAGAATTCTTAAGGACAAGTATGGTCTTCGTACAATCGATCTTGCGCGCGGACTTGATATAAAGTCGTCTTATGTCTGCCATATCCTAAGGCTCAATAAGCTATCCTCAATCATCATAGATGGGTATTATCAAAAGACGATATCTATAAGTCACCTTTTTCTTATTTCACGTCTCAATCGTGAGGATGACATGGTGAAGGTTTATGAGAAAGTATTGACTGAGAATTTGACAGTTGCGCAGACAGAAGAGTCGGTGCGTGAGATCCTTTACAGTTTGTCATCAGATGGAAAGTATCTGAGCCCAGAGCTTCGTGACTTGCTAATACAAAAACTTGAGGAAGATGTGGAGAATCTGAATGTCAGAATAATCCAGACACGAACTCGCAGTCGTCTTATCTATGAAGTAAAAGGAAATCTCGAGGTTACAACTCCAATAATTAGAAAAATTGCAGAGACAATCTTGGGAGTAAATACTAAAAAAGGTGAGGATTCTTGATAGCACCTAATTTGCTAAAAGGAAAATAGCGATAAAAGACAACCCCTATAATGCTACTTTCCGGAATTGGCCCAAATTCTCGTGAGTCGCTTGACCTTGGGCGATTGTCTCCCATCACAAAAAGATAATCTGGAGGCACAGTAAGTGGTTTGCCTTCCTGGAGGATCCCGCCCGGTATCTCCTCTGTTTTGGCCGATATGTAGTTCTCTGGAATTTGCCTATTATTTACGTAGACTTCGCCTCCTCGCACCTCGACAGTCTCACCAGGTAGGCCAATTACACGCTTGATAAACTCAATATCAGGGTTTGCAGGGGACTTAAATACAATCACATCTCCATGCTGGGGTTTGCGCATTTTGTATGTTATTTTGCTTGTAAATATATAGTCGCTGGTCACAAATGTTGGCTCCATCGACGCTCCTTTTACTTGGTTTGGCTGAAGGATAAATAGATATACGACAATAAAAAGAGATGCTACAAATGTGATAGTCTCCAGAATCTCCATCACAAAGTCAAGTATTTTCTTCACGATATTCATAAGATTTGATTGTAGAGAGTTTGAGCACAAAAAACAAGCAATTATTTAGGTATAATAGCAGTTGTATAGGGCTTGTGGCTCAGTGGTAGAGCGTTCGGTTCACATCCGAAAGGTCAGAGGTTCGATCCCTCTCAGGCCCACAAAATACTTTCCACGTCCTTCAATTTTTTATATCAGTTTTTTCCGTCTGCTGGAGTACTGTTGAGAAGCTCCAATATCCTTTTTTTGATTGAGGTAAACTGTGAGTTGGTAAGCATCTCTTGCTTTCTTGGCCTGGGAAGAAGCACATTTACCTCTCCAATTATCTTGCCTGGACGGGGGGAGAGGACATAAATCCTATCCGACATGAGAATCGCCTCATCGATATCATGTGTGACCAAAAGCACAGTTTTTTTATGTTTTTGCCATATGTTCAAAAACCACTGATACATATTCATTTTGGTTATAGCGTCTAGTTTGCCAAACGGCTCATCAAGTAGCATAATATCACGATCAAATAAATATGTGCGGGCAAGCGCAGCACGCTGCAGCATTCCTCCTGATAGGGCATATGGATAGTGTAATTCAAAGCTTGTAAGCCCAAATTCTTTAAGGATTGTATGAGCTTGAATTCTCGCCTTATGTTTATCAATTCCTTGCAGTTCGAGTGCAAGTGCTACATTGTCAAGGGTTGTTCGCCACGGTAGCATAGCGCCATCTTGCATTAGATATGATACCGCGCCTTTAAAAGGCGCCTGATCATCAATAGATATTAAGCCGCTGGTTGGTTGGCTAATATCAGCGATACAGTCAAGTAGGGTAGTTTTCCCGCAACCAGAGGGGCCAATTACTGTACATATCTGACCCGCCTCTACATTTAAGGAGATGTTTTTTATTGCGACGGTTGTAGTACTATCGACCTTATCTCTAAATACTTTGGATAAACCAGCCACGCTTAATTTAATACTTTTACTCATTTACTTTTACTGTGGGCAAAAACTCATTGGTAAAAGCGCTCTTTGCGTCAATCTTTTTCGATATAAGACCTTGCTTGTAAAGCCACGATGCATATCGATTCCACACAACCTCTTTTTGCATACCCCATTGATACTCTCCATCCTGGTATCTTGAGCTTAGCCATTTTTGGCTTTCGAAGACAAGCTTTTTATTAAGCTCTGGCGCTGCCTTGATAAGAATAGTCGATGCCGCTTCGGGATGAGACGCCGCATATTCATAGCCGAGGCTTGTTGCGGTCATGAATCGACGTACGAGATCTTTCTGCTCACTCGTCTTTTTTTTACTGGTTATGATAACCGGGGTGTAATAGTCAAAAGCAGGATCTGCGTCTTTGAGCCAGATGTGATTTAACTCAATCCCTCGAAGTTTAGCATCTATCCCTTCCCATCCATAAAACACCCATTGAATATCAGCGTCGCGCCCAAGAGTGCTTATTGGGTCGGTACTTCCTATGGTGATTTGTTGGACTTTATCAAAATCTCCCCCAGCCTTTTTCATAAGGGCTTTTTGCATAGCTATTGCTATTGGTGTCCCCCAGCCTCCATAGCGTTTGTCTTCAAAGTCACGTGCAGTCCTTATTCCTGCTGATTTGAGTGAGGTAAAAGTAGATGTATTATGCTGCAAGATAGCGGCTATTGATACGACCGGCATCCCCTTTGCTCGAGCAAAAGTAACCTCCTCCTGAGCCGATACTGCAAAGTCAGCGCGGCCCACTGCAACAAGTTGTGGCACCTCGCCCTCTGTAGGTTGAATAATCTCAACGTCAAGATTTTGATCTTTATAGTAGCCAAGGTTATCCGCTACATATAACCCCGTGTGATTGGTATTGGGTGTCCAGTCCAAAAGCACAACCACCTTTTCAGGCTTACTATGAACTATTGAGCGAAGACTTTTTCTATATACAACAAAAGATACGGAAATAGCAGCAACTATTAATACCAATGCAAACACAATATTTTTTTTCATATATTTATGCTGTGTTTTTAATCCAGGGAGTTGACAAGCTATGGAGCTTATCGACAATCCAGATCATAAGTAAACTAATAATGGTGATTACCACAACCACAGCAAATACTCGCTCAACCAAAAAAGATCGGGAGGCACGAGTAAGCATGATCCCAAGGCCGTATTTGGCACCTATCCACTCGGCGATTACAGCTGATAAAAATGCATAAGCTGTAGCTATGCGAAGTCCTGAAAAGAAGTGAGGTATGCTCGATGGGATAGTTATATAGCCAAAAATCTGCTCTTTACGAGCCCCCATAGCCTCAAAAGTCCGTAGAGTCGATCGATCAATATGTGAGAATCCCTCAATCAGGCTCATGGTAATGGGGAAAAATGTCACGAGTGCAACAATCAGTATTTTGGGTAGCAATCCAAATCCCAGCCATATTGTCAGAAGTGGTGCAAGTGCAATAAACGGAATAGTTTGAGATACGACTATCAGTGGATATAAGCTTTTTCGAATAGCGCGTGACCAATGTATTAGTGTAGCTGTCGTAATTCCTATTGTGGATCCTATAATAAGCCCCAGTACACACTCAAGTATTGTAATCAGGCTGTTTTGCCATAGAAGTCCGGCTGACAAGTATAGCTCTTGTAATACGTGATATGGTGATGGCAAAATCCAAGGCTCAATGTGAAATATCCACACAGCAAGCGCCCACGATAGGATTAGTGACACAAGTATGAGGGGTGATAGATAGTCAGCGATGTTTATCGACTTTTTCATTGATTGTCATGACCCCTCTGGGGTTATAAATAATTTTTACATTTGAAAACACTGATTCAGCACCTGCCTCAATGGCTATATCTTGTGCTTTTTTAAGTAGTTCAATAAGTGAGTCAAGATCTCCCTCTATCGTCGTCTCCATAGGGCCTACTTCAAAGGACAAGCCTGAATTGGAAACCTGCGCAATGACTTTGTCAATTATCTGTAGCGCTTCTTCTTTATTTTTAGCAGTTGGAAGAATTTGAAGAGATAGAGTGGCTGTTGGTTTACTCATATTGTTCCCTCCGACGGAATTACCCGTACAGGTTCTATGGGTTAGCCGATTCATCGGCACTCTCAGCCCGTAAGCACGAGCTCCCCAAAATTACTATGCAAAAGCATACATCATTGTTACAATACTGTCAATGAAAAAAGCAATTATTTTTTTGCATGGTGATCTTGCCGATGTGAGCCGAATGTCTGAATATGTTGATAAAGAAGATTTTATTATCTGTGCTGATGGGGGAGTGGAATACGCCCTAAAGGCTGGTTATGTGCCTGACATTGTTATTGGCGACCTGGACTCAATATCAAAAGAGTCTGAAAGTAAGCTCAAGGGCCAGAAAGTGGAGTTTATTGAGCATTCTAAAGATAAAGACGAATCAGATGGAGAGTTGGTAATCAGCTATGCCGTAGATCAAGGCTACATGAAAATTATCATTTTTGGTCTACTCGGACGTCGAATTGATCACGTGATCACTAACCTATTTTTGCCGCTTACATTTCAAGGTAAAAATGTTGATATCCGCTATATCGAAGGCAATCAGGAAATATCTATTATTCGAGACGAGATTGAAATCAAAGGCAAAATGGGTGACCAGCTCTCGCTTATTCCAATTAAAGGCGATGTTGAAGGGGTGACGACAAAAGGACTCAAATTTTCTCTAAAGAATGAAGCTCTCAAGTTTGGATTCTCCCGAGGAATAAGTAATGCATTCATTGATCAATCCGTAAAAGTTAAAGTTCAAAAAGGCTGTCTTCTAGCTATTCATAGTAGAGATTGAATAATACTCTCATCTGTGATATTATAGGTCAATATGGCTGAACAAATTCTAAGATATACAGCTCAACTTGCAGCTAATGATCAACTTCCAAATTTAGGGGAAGTTGCAGCTGGGATAGCACTTACTATTCCAGCATTTAGGTTTGCTTCAAAGAGTGAGTGGAGAGCAAAGCTTAATCCATATAAAAACTCCTTAGATTGGCTCAGTGGAGTAAGGATTCCTGGTGAGGATGTTGATCAGTTTTCAAAGGTAAGGCAGAGTGACTTATACCACTTTGCAGGGATTGTTGTCTCTTCAGTAAGTGGCATTGTTCGTGCTTTTGGAAGAGAGCGTAAATTAGGAGGCAATTACGAAAATTACAGTTTAAACTTGGGCAATGCGCGTATTTTATATAGTAAGGACACAAAGAGTGGAAAAAGGACGCTTGCTTTTAATTTGACTAACGAAGGCGGAAGACATGGTACAGAGTTTGTGTATCACATTGATGGCGATATAGCTGAGGTAATGCATACATCCTGGGACATTTCTTCCAGAAGCTTAAGATTTGATAGGACGTCATATGGGCCAATAAATACAGATGGTATTTCGCACCAAGAACATCTTGATTCATTTGCACCGTTGACTAAGGGGCTTCAGGCATTGGCTGGCCAAATACAGACAGCAAATGCTGGAGGCATACGAGGATCTTTTCGTAGAGTTAAAAAAAGTCGATAAGCTATGCTTTGTGGCAGTGGTCAATGCCATTGCTGTACTAACTAGGTGATTGCTGCATAGATTGAATAAACTGCTACAATTGCTTCTTATGAAAATCCTTTTTCTTACTCGACGATTCTATCCGCATATTGGTGGGGTAGAGAAGCATATCCTTCGAGTATCTCAAGAGCTTACTAAGAAGGGGTATAAGGTAACCATACTAGCCGAGAAGCATAAGAAATCTTTAAAGAATAAAGAAAACTATAAGGGAATTGAGGTAGTGCGATTTCCCTATTTTGCAGAAAATAAATTCAAGAAGTTTAGGATCTGGAAATGGCTATGGAGCAATCGAGATCTGTTTAAAAATGCAGATATTATTCATGCTCACGATGTGGCTTATTGGTGGCTTCCTTTCAAGTTCATTTATCCTCATAAATCCTTTTTTACTACGTTTCACGGCTATGAGACTGTCTTCCCACCAACGAGTTCAGCAATACGACAAAGAAGACTGGCAAAAAGGGCTAGTCGTGGCACGATCAATGTGGGGGAGTATATCAAAAAGTGGTATGGAACTTCGAGTGACAATGTGGTTTATGGTGGAGTCGATCCAGTTCCAACTTCAAGCTTAAAAGTAAAAAAAGATAGTACAAAGCTAAAAATCTTGCTTGTTGGCAGGCTGGAGAAAGACATTGGAGTTGATGTATATCTCAATGCCTTAGAGAATCTAAAAAAGCAGGGAGTTCAGTATGAGCTTACAGTATGTGGAGATGGCTCATATAGAGCGAAGTTTGCCAAACTTGGGAAAGTTCACGGATTTGTCGAAAATCTTTCGAGTTATATACGCACGTCAGATGTCGTACTAGCTTCTTCATATCTTTCAATACTTGAGGCTCTTTCTTACAATAAGCCTGTTGCAGCAGTCTATACAAATCCACTAAAAAAAGATTATCTTACGAGTGCTCTGTTTGCCAAAAACATCATGATCTGTAAGTCTGCAGGTGAGGTCGAAGACTCGATTATCAATTACAAGAAAACTTTCAAGCCACCCTATACTCCTTCAAGCTGGAGCGATGTCGCCGAAGTCTATACTAAATTATGGAAAAAAATATAAAAGTGTCATTTGTCGCCACATTTCTCAATGAGGAGAATAGCATTGAGGAATTTATTGACTCTCTTCTTGCTCAGACAAAGATACCTGACGAGATCATTCTTATTGATGGAGGAAGTACTGATCAGTCTGTAGCAAAGCTTAAGCGGAAAAAAAAACTAAAAAATATACAGATTCTAAATCAGAAAGGAAACAGATCGGTAGGTCGTAACTTTGGGATAAAAAGGGCAAAGTACGACTACATTCTTGTCTCAGATGTTGGTTGCCTTCTCAAAAAAGACTGGGTTGAAAAGATGACGCGTGGATTTGAACAAGGAATTGACGTGGTGGCAGGATATTATCTTCCAAAAACTAGAAATACATTTGAAAAAGCTCTTGCTACATATACTTGTGTGATGCCGGATAGAGTTGATCCAGTGGCTTATCTGCCATCATCTCGCTCTATCGGCTTTACAAAGCATGCCTGGCATGGGGTCGGTGGATATCCTGAGCATCTCAATACCTGTGAAGACCTTGTATTTGCACGAGATCTAAAAAAGAAAGGTTTTGTATTCAAGTTCATAAAAAGTGCCCTTGTCTATTGGCCACAAAAAAGAACTCTAAAAGAGGCCTTTTGGCAGTTCTTTGGGTATGCTGTGGGTGATGGTGAGGCTTTTTATATACGTCCTCAGACATATGTGCTTTTTACTCGATATTTTTTGGGACTACTTATGGTTGTGTATTTTCTAATCACAAAAAACATACTCATTCTTTATCTTTTTGTCATTATTCACGCGCTCTATAGCGCGTGGGCTGTGGCTAAAAATTATCGCTATGTCCAACATCTGCGTGCTTTCTATATATTGCCGATTCTGCAGTATACGGCTGACGTGGCAGTACTTTTGGGGACCACGCTTGGTATAGTGAAATATATTCAGAAAAAGCTATGAAATCTGACCGCGTAATCGTCACAAATACTCTGTATCAAGTACTGGGAAAAGTCGCAACGAGTGTCTTCGGATTTATATCTATATATTTTCTCACCCGTCATCTTGGCTCGATTACTTTTTCAGAGTACAGTTTTATTATTGCTTATGTTGGATTTGTCACAATTCTTACTGACTTTGGTCTTACGCCATATCTAATTCGAGAAATAGCATCAGATCGAGATAAATCAGACATACTCACCTCTGTCGCATTTACAGCACGCGGAGTACTCTCGGTCTTTGCCTCAGTAGTGTTTCTTCTGCTGATCTATATATTGCCATACTCATCAGCCATTCGTATAGGGGTTGCCGTGGGTCTGATTAGTCAGATTTTCCTCAACCTGTCTCTTATTATCTGGTCAGTATTTCAGGCAAGGCTTAAATTCCAAAAAATGATGGCAGCTCAGGTCGCCACATCTTTCATACTTCTTTTACTTACACTTCTTGGTGTATATCTCAAGCTGAGTCTCTTGTACTTCATCTGGAGTATTGCTGGATCGGTTTTTATAGGATTTATCGTAAGTCTATCTCTTATGAAAGGTGCTGCATTGCGCTTGAACTTTGATTTCAAACTCTTGAGAGAGACACTGCGCAGGTCACTTTCATTTGGCATTTGGGTTGTGGTTGCGACTTTATATTTCAAGATCGATACACTGATTCTTTCATTTTTCTTCAACCCATCAACCACACCTGATGTGGGGTATTACTCGCTTGCTTACAGGTTTTTTGAGGTAAGTGTCGTATTTGGAGGATTTTTCACACAAACTCTGTATCCATACTTCTCTCAAATTTTGAAGACTACTCAATTTAAACATCAGGCCAAAAGATATCTGCTTTGGACATTCATTGTGGCGTCACTGACTGCAGCTGCGACCATCGCTCTTGCCAAACCAGCTATATTGCTAGTTGCTGGGAGTCAGTATCAACAAGCAGTTTTGCCTCTTTTTGTGCTGTCTGGTGCTACCTTTGCATCAGTGATGTCTGGATTTTTTATAGCTATTGCATTTGCAGCACACAAGCAGAAGCAAGTGCTGAAGTTTGGAGTATTTGCTCTTTTTGTAAATATTCTGGGGAACTTACTGCTTATTCCTCATATGGCAAGTATGGGTGCGGCAGCTACCACTGTGGTGACTCAGAGCATTGTTTGTGTGGCAAACGCATATATCGCTTGGCAGGTATATAGGGGGATTATTCATGAGTCGTAGGCTCAAAATAGCTGTAGTGCAGCCTTCGCCTGATATGGGGGGCGCTGAGACATTCATGCTCGCACTCATTCAAAACTTTCAAAAATCAGGGCACAAAGTATTCGTCGCATCAAACAAAAGCGATTTTTTTCAATGCGCCAAAAAGGTAAGTGGTCACACCTTTTTACTTCCATTTATTCTTGATATTGCCGGAAATTTGAGGGGACTGGTCAAGACATTGATTATCGCACCCTATGCTATTTATTTCTACTTTAGGTTGCTTAAAAAATTCAAGAAGGAGAGAGTAGACCTTATCCTAATGAGTAATTTTACTGAGAAGCTACTTGTTACTTGGCTTTCAAGATTTGTAGATATTCCTGTTGTATGGATTGAGTATGGACCAGTGAGCACTCAACTCCGCCTGAACTTCGGCATACCTGGGCTTATGTATAAGCTTGCCGTAAAGAATGTCAATCATATTATTGTGCCGAGCGACAACACTCGAGATAATTTGGTTAAAAAAGCACACATTCCTCGTAGCAAGATTATCAAGACTCCTTGCGGAGTCACAATTCCCAGAATTAAGGTTAATCGCAAAGTTGGTAAGCAGATTGTTGTTGGGGTCGTATCTCGGCTGACCCGTGAGAAGGGAATAGACGACGTGATTGAAGCTGTCCATATAGCCAGAACCAAAAATAGCAATATTGTGCTGCGTGTGGTTGGAAGAGGACCGGATATGGAGCATTTTAAAAGTAGAGCAAGAGAGCTCGGAGTTGAAGATAGTGTCATATTTACGGGTTACGTCAAAGATACGGCAGAGGAGTACGCTAAGTTTGATATTTTTGCCTTTGCTACTGTATGGGAGCTTGAGGGATTCGGCCTTTGCGCTGTGGAGGCGATGTCGCACGCTGTGCCAGTTGTCGCATATGATACCGGGCCTGTGTCTGAGGTGCTATCTGGAGGTGGCGCAGTACTTGTGTCATCTGGCAGATCCAAAAAACTTGCAAAAGCTATTCTGCGCTTGAGTCGGAGTCAAAAGCTAAGACACAAGATGGGATCTGTTGGACGCCGTACTGTCCTGTCAAAATACGATATACGATCTGTAGCACATGCATATCTTGGAGTCTTTTACAAGGCTACACTTGTGTAATGCAGTATACTATTTTCATACTATGAAGCTTTCAGCAGTCATCCTAACCAAAAACAGTGAGGCTGATATAGAAAAATTGATTCATTCACTTAGGTTTTGCGATGAAGTGCTTATCGTTGATGACGAATCGACTGATAAGACTGCCGAGCGAGCAAAAAGCCTTGGAGCACAAGTCTACAGCAGACCACTTTCCGGTGACTTCGCCACTCAGCGCAATTTCGCAGATTCAAAGGCAAAAGGGGACTGGATACTGCATATAGACTCAGATGAGGAGGTAAACGACGCCCTAGCTGGCGAGATCATGCTGAAGATGAAAAATCCCAGTGTAGGTGCGTACTATATTAAACGACGTGATTTCTTCTGGGGTAGAGAAGTGCGGTATGGAGATGTGTGGACAGCCAGAAGCCGTGGATTTATCCGACTTTATCAGAAAGAATCTGGCACGTGGGGAGGTACTGTGCACGAAAAATTCACAACAAATAAACAAATATCAAGGCTTCAAAATGCCATTATTCACAGACCTCACCCGACAGTCGCTGAGTTTATTCGCGAAGTCAACTATTACTCCACACTCCGCGCTCGTGAGCTTGAGAGGCAAGGCAAAAAGGTCAACATAGTATCTGTCGTTCTCTACCCACTGCTTAAGTTTATCTATCTATATATTTTTCGACTGGGGATTCTGGATGGAGCCGCTGGCTTTGCATATACATTTATGATGAGCTTTCACTCCTATCTAGTCCGCGCCAAGCTCTATCAGTATCTGTATATTGATAAAAAAGACTTATGATCAACGCGTCTCTACTGCTTGGGCTATTTGCTTCACTTGCTCTTGGCAATCTTGGCCGAATTTCTTTTTTTGGTCAGAGTATCAACGGATATATTTTTGAGTTTTTTGTACTGAGCCTATTTATCAGTCTATTTATTCAGTATCGATTTGAGGTCTTTCTGTGGAGCCGCAGACAGTTCCAAGCTGTGTATATCTTCTTGGGAATACTTGCCATCTCGCTCGTTGTTTCGATCGTCAGATTCCGTACATTTGAGAATGTAGTGGCTTTTTTGTACTTAGCTCGCCTTACTTTGTACTTTTCTGTATTTCTGCACCTTGCCTATCATAAGCAAAGTCACAAGCCATATCTTAAAGTATTCAAAAAAGTATTTTTGGCATTTGCCGTACTTACTGCCATATTCACCATTGTGCAGTATACTTTGTACCCGAATCTTCGAAATCTTTTTTACCTTGGGTGGGATGAGCATCTGTACCGCGCATTTGGACTTTTCTTCGATACCTCGGTCGCAGCAGCTATCTATGGACTTACCTTTTTGGCACTCCTCATGGACACAAAGCACAGAATTGTCAATGCAAAGATTCGCACGATCCTTATGGCTCTCAACGCGGTATTTTTGATTCTCAGTTTTGCACGGGGAGGATATATCGCGCTTATAGTAACAGCTGCAATATATATGTTTAGGCATCGGATGACAAAGTTGCTTATTGCCGGCATTGTCATTTGTGCGTGTATTTTTATACTTGCCCCAAAGCCAGGAGGCGAGGGAGTGAAGATTTTCCGGACAAACTCAATCCAAAGCAGGATCAAGGACGACACTGCGGGTATCGAGCTTTTCAGACGTAATCCAATACTTGGTGTGGGATACAATCACCTGCGAGGGATCAAGCCGGAAGTGCTACGCGGCACTGATCTGGACTCTCAGTCTCATGCTGCCGGATCATATCACTCGAGCTTTGTCACAATACTGGCGACTGGTGGGATACTGGGGTTTGTGGCACTGATATATATGCTTATATCTTTGGCACGGATCTCTGAGAGCTCACTTTATTTCGTAGTATTTCTATCAATCTTTTCACTCTTTGACAATATTCTCCTTCACCCTTTTGTGCTCATTTTAGCGCTATTTTTGATAGCGTATGAGTACGAGGGAGATATCACTACTTCTGGTACTTGACGGTAAGTACCTGCTCTTTCGTATTTCCTGCGTTGTCTGCCGCTTTTATACTGATTTTATTCTCCCCTTCTTTGAGGATTACCATAGCCGTGAATTTGCCCTCGACGTTCACTACAGCCGGCGATCCATTGACCTGCACGGTATTGCCTTTGTCGGTCGTGCCCTCAATTCTGAGGTCTTCGCGGCCCACTGTCTCTCCTTCTTGAGGACTCGAAACTGTGAGTGTGGGCTCAGATTTTTTGTAGTTTACGGTGTAGGAATCAGACTCCTTTTTTTTGTCAGAGTTTGTGGCTATGCCTTTTACATATACTTTGTTGTCACCCTCAGTAAGCTCACCTATCTCCTCAGAGAATGAGTCCGATGAGTCGATAGATGCTGTCTTTACCTTCTCGCCGTTTATGTAGAACTCCACTTTATCAAAGCCATTTGTAGAGCCTGTGACTGCTATATATGCGCTATTTGTGGCAGGCTGGATTTCATCGAGGTTGACTGTGCCATAAAAGTCAGCTGGGCCTTGCTCAGTATCTGCCTTTTTGCTAAATAGGCGGCCGACGAAAAGCGAGCCATTGATAAGGAAGAAGACGCCGAGTGTCGAGACCAGTACTACTGTGCCGACAAGCAGGATTACAAGAAGAGTAAATCTTTGCTTTATTGAGCGGCTCGTGTGTCTCTGTAGTCTTTTCATAGATTCACCTTGTATTATAGTACAGAAAACTCAATGTGAGCCGAAGGTGGGATTCGAACCCACGACCTACGGTTTACGATACCGTTGCTCTACCAACTGAGCTACTTCGGCAAACCTCTGAGCGGGTGAGGGGAATCGAACCCCCACCTCAACCTTGGGAAGGTCGCGTTCTACCACTATACTACACCCGCTTGCGCCTCTACATTATACAAAATCATGTGGCAAGTAGCCCTAGAGTGAGATAGTGAAATATGCTATAATATGGGTATCCTTCGGGGGTTGGGTGAGAGTCCCAATCGGTGGTATCTCAAGAGTCTTGAGATGATAGCCCACGAGTCACGAAAGTGGCATGATCTGGAGAATTACCAGAGCCGGCCGTACAGTCGGAATGAAAGAAGGATAAGCTACGATAGCGTAGCGCATATTATGACCCCCGATTGGGGGTTTTTATGTTTACAGGGATAATCACACATATCGGCAAAATAGAAAAGATAACAGGGGACATCTACACAATCTCTGCAGGCCCTGATCTGATTTCAAAGCTCGAAGTTGGCACAAGCATTGCTGTCAATGGAGTCTGCCTTACTGTCATCTCTGAGCCTCAGAGCAATTCATTTGATGTAGAGATCATGCCTGAGACGATAAGGCGAATAGCTGGATTTGAATTAGATTCTTCTGTCAATCTCGAGCTTCCCCTTACAGCAAGTTCACTCATGAGCGGACATATGGTGCAGGGGCATGTAGATACAAAGGCCGAGGTATCCTCAATTGTTGAAGAGGGAGAGAGTAGGATCATTCACTTTAAGATAAGTCCGGAGTCTGCTATCTATATTGTTGAGAAAGGTTCAATCGCTATAAATGGCATATCGCTTACTGTAATTGAAGTGAATAGCGATCAATTTAGTGTTGGGATTATCCCCCATAGCCTCAAAAATACGACCATGCATGCCATCAAAGTTGGCGACAAAGTCAATATTGAGCTTGATACCGTAGCCAAGTATATTCATAAGTTCACGAATGTATATGATAAAAAATCCTAAGCAAAATCCATCTATCGCTATTGTAGCTTCTGAGTATCACAAAGAGATCGTTGATTCACTGGTCACGAACTGCGTAGATACTCTTGTTGAGGCTGATGTAGCTCGCGAGGACATCAAGCTTGTCCGTGTGCCGGGTGCACTTGAAATACCGCTTACAGCTCAAAAGCTTGCCACAGCAGGCAACTTTGACGCGATTATCGTATTTGGAATTATTCTGCGTGGAGATACCTATCATTTTGAGCAGGTTTCCAATGAGTGCGCTCGAGGTTGTATCGATGTTGGCCTTAAGACTGGCGTGCCGGTGATCTTTCAGGTTCTGAGCGTTAATAGTATCAAAGATGCCATTGAGCGAGCACAGGGTACGACTGGCAACCGCGGAGTTGAGGGGGCGCGTACTGCACTCAAGATGGTCAGTATTTTAAATAATCTATGAATCCCTATATTTCAATTCCTGAAGCGCTAGACATTTTAAAAAAAGGCAAGATGCTTATTGTTGTGGACAGTCCAGATCGTGAGAATCAGGCCGATCTAATCTTCGCGGCTGAGCATGTGGACTCCACGAAGATCAACTTTATGTTGCAGAATTGCCGCGGGATGATATGTGTACCGATCACTCAGGCAAAAGCCTCAAAGCTTGATCTGCCCCTTATGATAAGTAAATCAGATAACACTGAGGAGACTGGAGTGCAGTTTACAGTCACAGCCGACGGGCTCAATATGCAGGCATTTGGCATATCAGCTGTAGATCGCGCAAGCACAATAGCGACAATTGTGAATGATGACTCAATTCCTGCGGATTTAGTTCGTCCAGGTCACATATTTCCTCTTGTTGCTCGCGCAGGCGGCGTGATCGAGCGAGCTGGACACACTGAGGCCACGATTGATCTACTTAAACTTGCGAAGCTTACACCATGCGGAGTATTGAGTGAGATTCTGTCCGACTCAGGTAATGTGGCTACGCTCAATGAGACTATTACCTTCTCCAAAAAACACGATATCTCGATCGTACTCGTCGATGACCTTGTTGATTATGTGAAGCAAAATCCCTGTATTGCAGATAGTACCCCATCAGTCATCAAAGTTGCATCTTCAAAACTGCCAACAAAATACGGAGAATTTATCATAGATGTATATAGATCATATGATGATAACCGTGAGCATGTCGCACTACATATGGGAGACTTAGCAGGTGACGCGCCGATTGTGCGAATCCACTCACAGTGTATTACTGGTGATACTTTTGGATCTTTGAAGTGCGATTGCGGAGAGCAACTTGCACGAAGCCTTGAGATCATAGCTGAGAATAAACAAGGAGTACTGATTTACCTCAATCAGGAAGGGCGAGGAGTGGGGTTGACCAATAAGATCAGAGCTTATGCCTTGCAGGATACAGGTCTTGATACGGTGGACGCACAGCATGCACTTGGCCTACCTGTGGATGCACGAGACTTTGAGGTGGCGGCTGATATCTGCCGCGACATGGGAATCAGTAAGATACAACTTCTGACGAATAATCCCAGCAAACTCAAACAGCTTGAAGAGTATGGAATTCAGATAGCGAAAAAGCTACCTCTTGAGATAGCCTCAAACTCGACCAATAAAGGATATCTGATGACCAAAAAGCAAAAGCTCGGTCATACTCTAAAAAAAATATAACTCTATGAAGTCTTCAACAGATCAAGATAAGCTTTTTATGCAAAGGTGCCTTGAATTGGCTGCACTTGGGGCTGGCTGGACCAATCCCAATCCTATGGTGGGGGCTGTGGCTGTCCGTGAGGGTAAGATTATAGCCGAGGGATACCATACTCGTGTCGGTGCTCCTCATGCTGAGATAGAAGCGTTGAGTAAGGCAAAGGGCAGCCTGACTGGCGCAACTTTGTATGTGAGTCTTGAGCCGTGCAATCATATAGGGCGCACAGGTCTTTGTACAAAAGCGATAATTGCCTCTGGCATTACTCGGGTCGTGATCCCTACTCTTGATCCAAATCCCACAGTATCAGGACAGGGAGTGGCAGCTTTAGAAAAAGCAGGAATTAAGGTGGATATAGGAGTGTGTGAAGAACAGGCAAAGCTTCTTAATGAGTCGTACTTTGTATTTCATACTAAAAAAAGGCCATTTGTGGCAATAAAGTATGCGGCAAGCCTTGATGGTAAGATAGCAACCAAAAGTGGCGATTCCAAGTGGATCACAAATGAAGAGGCTCGAGAGTATGCCCGGGGCTTACGGGGGAAGTATCAGGCTATACTTGTGGGGGCAAACACAGTAGTAGCTGATGATCCTCATCTTGGAGCAAGGAGTAAGAGTGCGAAAGATCCACTTCGCATTATCCTTGATCCTAATCTAAAATCTCCTGTAGAAAGCAAAGTATTTAGAGACGTCAATGCGCTTGTCGTGACCACAGATAATTCGCCAAGTGATCATGTCTCGGTATTTGAGAAAAGCAATATTCCGATGCTTTCTTATTCAGGCTCTCAGATAGATATTGACATACTACTTACTGATCTGGCCGAGCGAGATATCGTGAGCATATTTGTCGAAGGAGGAGGAGCAACCTTTACTCATTTTTTGGATTCCAAATGCGTCGATAAACTATATGGATTTTATGCCCCGATTCTGATAGGTAGTGACGGGATTGGATTTGCGCCACCTGCTGCTGCCTCAACTGTCAAAGATTCTCTGCATCTTACATCTGTTTCCCACACAAGCTTTGGGGACAACTTTCTTATCTCTGGATACCCACAGTACACATAGCCGCTACTTTTTGTTATCATCATATTATGAGATTTATTGGACGGCTTCTGATCTGGGGATTTGCGGTCTATGGATTTTTTCAGTTCCTTCCCTATGGAATCGAGCAGTACAATCATATATCAGACTCTGTTGAGAGTAGTAGTATCTACACTCGCTTTGTACAGCCAAAAAAGAAGAATGATCGTGTAGGGCGCGCGGTCGAGCATGTAACCAATACGGCCAAGTCCGAAGTCCTAGGAATAGCAGATGAGAACATAGCCTCGTCGACTGCCGGTCTTAAAAAGCAGTTCTGCCAGGAGGTTATTGCAAGGATGGGACTTGAGTGTAAAAAAGAGAATAAGAAGAAATAATTTTTATAGTAAAAACTTATTTGCTTTTCCTTGTTTCTGACTCCAGTGGGTTCCCTCCCATCCCGATTTCAATTAGATGGGCCTCCCAAGTCGCATAAACAAGCAAAAGTAAAAAAAGTAAAAAATGAAGATTTGAAAAAAGAGTTCCAGTGAGTACTTACTTCTTCCAGAGTTTGAGCTTCTGACCTGGCTCTATGTAGTCGGGATTTACTATATTATTCTCACTTGCGATCCTTGACCATACATATCCATCGCCATATGCTGCAAGGGAGATACTCCACAGAGAATCACCATCTTTGACTGTGTATTCGGTCGATTGAATTGTGGTTTGAGCGCTACCTGTCGTCATTGATTCGCCGACAGTGGCATTTTTTGGTGTCACTCGTGGGAGAATAAGCTTCTGACCTTTCTCGATGATGTCTGGATTCTCAATCTTATTCGCAGATACGATATCTGCATAGTTGAATCCAGATCCGTATTTAGCCTCAGCAATACTCCAAAGAGAGTCGCCTTCACGAACTACATATTCATTCTTCTCTTCCTGAGGGGCGGGAGCCACTTCTTTGTCTTTCATCTGCAGGAACTTTGCGATGCTTTTTGGAGATAGGCCATTCTCACTCTTGCTTGCCGCAATGACAACTCCGAATATGACGACTAATATGATCGCAATACCGAGTATGAGATTGACTGTATTTCCGCGAAGCTTATCTTGGAGCTCTGAGAGGTAATTACTTGTTGAAGACGCTGATTTTTTTGGCATTTTTTGACAATTTTAGAACTCGTAAATCATATCGAGTATACTATAGTTTATATTATTGTCAACAACAATTTTTAGCTTCAAAAGTGCTATTTTTTGGAATAGATTGCTGTGACAATATCAAAGTCAAGAAGCTTCAACTTATAACAAAGCATTTAAGGTCAAAATTCTACTTTCTTTTTTGTGTACTTTTGCTTTTTTTCTTCGGTTGCAATTTTGTCCAGGGTGATATAATGTTAGTGTTAATCACAAGGAGGTGATATTTATACTATGTCATTTACAGTAATACTACTTATTGCAGCCGGAGTACTGCTCCTTTATGTGATAGGAACTTACAATAGTCTTGTCACTCTTCGAACACGAATTCAAGAAGCCTTATCTGGTATTGATGTACAGCTAAAGCGCAGACTTGATCTTATTCCAAATATTGTGGAGTCGGTCAAAGGATACGCTAAGCATGAGAAATCAGTATTTGAGAATGTCACAAAAGCCAGATCATCTCTTATGTCGGCCGGATCACTTGCTGAGAAAGCACAAGCCAATAACATGATCACAGAAGCTATGAAATCCCTATTTGCAGTAGCTGAGGCTTACCCTGATCTTAAGGCAAGTAGCAATTTCCAGGATTTGCAGCGCCAGCTTGAGGACACTGAGGACAAAGTGGCCTACAGCCGCCAGTTCTACAACAGCAACGTCCTAAGCTTCAATGCCAAGATCCAACAGTTCCCAAGCAATATAATTGCCAATAGCTTTGGATTCAAGTCTTTTGAATTCTTTGAGGCAGAGGAAGAAGCAAAAAAGAGCGTGAAAGTGAGCTTCTAAGAAAGAGATATCTACTTGGCGGTGCTTTACCAAAGAGTCTGATAAAATATTCTTATGACAATCTATTCGCAGATTGCGAAGAATAAGATTCGTACGGCTTTTATCATAAGCTTTTTCGTGCTTTTTATATCCTTCTTTTTTTATGCCGTGGGATTGTACTTCCGTGACCCATACACATTTCTTATATTTGGCTTTATTTTTGCGCTTTTTTCAAGCTTTGGTAGCTATTTTTGGTCAGACAAGATCGTGCTTGCTACAGTCCGCGCGCACCCAGCCGATAAAAAAGAATATTTTGATCTCTATACAGTCTGCGAGAATCTGGCTATTGCCGATGGACTCCCAATGCCTAAGATATATGTTATAGACGATCCAGCGCCGAATGCTTTTGCGACAGGCCGCAATCCCAAACACGCTGTAGTGTGTGCCACATCTGGAATTCTTGAAAGGCTCAATCGAGCTGAGCTTGAGGGTGTGATTGCTCATGAGCTGTCCCACGTCAAAAACTACGATATATTAGTCATCTCCATCGTTGCTGTCCTTGTAGGTACTGTGGCACTTGCAGCCGATATGATTATGCGGGCAATGTGGTGGGGAGGCGGAGATGATAGTGACAATCGCAACCCTGTATTTTTTATCCTTTTCATTGTTGTTCTTATCATCTCGCCGATTGTAGCAACGCTTATTCAGCTTGCTGTATCACGGCGTCGTGAGTATCTGGCCGATGCATCCGGCGCACTTCTCACACGCAACCCAGATGCACTTGCTCGCGCTCTTGAGAAGATCTCGGCCGACCAGACACCACTTCGATCAGCCACATCATCCACAGCTCATCTATTTATCGCCAATCCTCTGAAAAACAACAAAGTATCGAACTGGTTTGCCTCGCTTTTTAACACTCACCCGCCCACTGAAGAGCGTATTAGAATTCTTCACGAGATGTAACCTATGTGCGGCATAGCTGGAATATGTGGGTTCAAGGATGATGAGCTTATCAAAAAATTCTCGCGACAACTTACGCATCGTGGCCCAGATGGCGAGGGGATTTACTCCGACTCAGATGTGACACTTCTGAACAGGCGCCTTGCAATTATTGATATCAAAGGAGGAGATCAACCATTTTACAGTAGCGATGGATCTCTTGTGGCCATTCAAAACGGTGAGATCTATAACTACAAAGAATTGAAGGCAAAGCTTAAGGCCCATGGCCACTCGTTCAAAACCCAGTCTGATACTGAGGTGATCATAGCGAGCTATCAGATGTGGGGTGATCGCTGCTTTGATCACTTCAACGGCATGTTTGCAATTGCTATCTGGGACAGACGGGAGAAGAAGCTTGTACTCGCTCGTGATCACTTTGGAATTAAGCCACTCTACTATGCAATTCTTCCGGACGGCAAGTTAGTCTTCTCCTCAGAGATTACACCCATATTTGAAAGTGGACTTCTGCCAAAAAAGCCCAATGACAAAAGTATTTATAGGTATCTAAAGTTCAGGATTCATGACGCTGGACGCGAGACATTTTTTGCAGGCATAAATCGTCTACTGCCCGGACAAATGCTTATTGTCAAGGATGGCAAGGTTGAGCTCAAGATGTATACAGATCTTCGACAAAATCTTGAAATTATGGAGTCGAAAAGCAACCTGACCGATGGTGACATTCAAGAGTTTGGACTTCTGCTTGAAAAGGCTGTCAAATACCGATTAATATCTGACGTCCCGGTCGGCACATCTTTGTCTGGGGGTCTTGATTCATCCACCGTTGTGGTTCTTATTCACAAGTTTTTGTCTGAGAAATCGAAAGATGCGCAAGCTATTGGTACAGTGCAGAATACATTCTCAGCTGTATTTCCTGGACAAAATAACAATGAAGAACAGTATGTAGATAGACTTATTAGTAGTCTGGATAAGCTATCGACTCACAAAGTAGAGCCAACTCCGGAGGAATTTTTTGCTGATCTTGAGGACTTTGTGGCAACTCAGGAGGAGCCGACAATATCGACTGGCCCGTACGCTCAGTACAAGCTGATGTCGATTGTCAAAAAGTATGTCACAGTTCTTCTGGATGGGCAAGGAGCAGATGAGATGATGGCTGGATACGTCCCTTACTATGTTACTTATCTTAAACAACTTAGAGCACAAGGGAAGTATTTTAAGTTTGTTCGTGAACTCGCAACAAGTTTGGATGTGGTCGTGCCTTTGATTGTTCACAAGCTATCCGGAGCTTTCGGTATTAAGAAATTAGTATCCGTAGACTCTATGTTGAGTAGTGATTATTCAAATAAATATAAAGGTGAGAAATTCAAAGTCACAAGTGACAATCTCAAAAAAAGACTACTTGAGGATATATTCGAAAATAGTCTACAGTCGCTTCTGAGATACGAGGATCGAAATAGTATGAAGTACGGGATTGAGGGACGGGTGCCATTTTTGGATTTTGAGCTTCTTAAGTATTTATTTACTCTGCCTGACGCGGCTATTATTAAGAGTGGTTGGAACAAGCGTATCTTACGCGACTCTGTAAAAGGCCTACTGCCTGAAATGATCAGGCGCCGCCGCAATAAGATAGGATTTACGACACCTGAACATGCATGGTTTTTACGCATGAAGAATAAGATCTACTCGATATTCATGAGTGAGTCATTTATAGGACGCAAGTATTTTGACCAACCAGCGGTTGTTGCTGCATTTCAGGCATTTATAGAGGGCAAGAATGATGACACTCTACTTTTCTGGAGAATGCTAAATATTGAAGTATGGATGAGGGTATTTTTCGATGAAAACCAAGGGAATGATGAGAAAGATAGAGGAATATTTGAGGCGAATAAAGATAAATCTATTGAGATCAAATCAGGAGAGCTGACATATAGTCGATATCCGATAAAGACTGACATAGTGCAAAAAGGCGATGAAATAGAAGGGAAAGTCAGCAAGCCTTTGATTGAGTTTATCAAGCATGCCGAGGGAGATAAAAAATATACAGAGCTAAAGAGTAAAAAGTGGTTTATCGCGGTGTCTGAAAAAATTGTGGCTATCTCCCAAGGTAGATCGTATTTTATCTGGGATATAAAGACTGGTCTGTGGTCTCGTCTTCTGAGCAGATATGTACGTCGTACGCCATATGGGATAGGATTGGGGAGCCCTTGGACTATGCAGCTTGCAATTGATGAGGTAGGGCTACCTCGAATACTTGCGGCGACAATCGTCTCGTTTGCAACAAAGCCATTTGGCATAAAGGGGATGTTCTACCGTGTAGCTGGTGGCCGTATAAATGCAATAGATGGCCCAACTGAGTACTCGCTTTATCCGTCCAATGTATCAGCTAAGCTGCCACCCAAAGATCCAGAAAAAGCAGCTGAGAATATCAAACGAGCTATTGAGAACTCTATTCCTTCAAGATGGAAGATGAATTTTCTTGGTGTGGTTATAGTTGATGCCAATGATCTGGGTCAAGATATACTTGGCAACGCTACAAGCCTAAGCGAATCTGAGATAAGAGGGACGATTAAGGATAATCCAATGGGTCAGTCAGCCGAGCAGACGCCGGTCATTTTGGTAGAGTACTAGTTTTTTCCAGCTAATACTGAATCTAATGATGGTGAATCGTCAATTTGTACGAAAAGCTCACTTAATAAATTGCGTTCTGTTTCAGCCCTATAAAGTGCCTCCTGGGCTTCATGTAGGCCATTTTTAGTCTCTGGAGAGTGTGGTATTCTTAGTACAGCATTGAGCAAATGCATTGCATCAAGATCAGCTATAAATAACCAGTGTTCGACACTTGTCCCAAGTAAAAAACTAGCTTCACTATCGCTCATCCAGCTTAATCTTGGACTACCAGCAACAAGCGTAGCTACCTCTCTTGGGTGAAGCTCAGATACGATTTTTTTTAAATTAATTGTAGTAGAGCCTGGAAGCATTCTTGAACCATCATTTGAAGGTCGACTGGTTATAGTTGCAAGCTTAGCCTCAGCAGCCTGAAGAGCATCCGGGTTGACTTCTGGTCCGACAAGTGCTTCTATAGCAATAGTTCTAAATGATTTTGGTTGTTGACCCGCTCTATTTTCTACTCCCATATGTTTTGGATTATAGCAGAGGGCTCTATGTAAATCAATTACTATATTCTGACCTTTATTTCACAATTCCGATTAAGTATAATCATTGATATGCCAAACTCAAAAGGGTTAAGTACAGATGACGTAAAGCATTTGGGCAAACTCGCAAATCTTCCAATTGATGAGGACAAAATCTCCAAGTACAAAGATCAGCTTACCGAGACTCTCAAATATATAGAAAACCTATCTGAGCTTGATACTACAAGCGTGGAACCAGCTCATAATATAACCGGAATGGAGAATATAGGTTTTGAAGATGGAGCGCAAAACTCACGCGGATTTACACAAAAGCAAGCTTTAGCTGGAAGTAAAAACACCAAAAAATCCTCATTTGTAGTTAAGCGAATAATGTAATCACTATGGATATTCTGGGCAAATCTCTCACTCAACTCAAATCAGATCTAAGCGATAAGAAAGTCTCACCTTCAGAACTGTGCAAATACTTCATTCAAAGATCTCAAAAATACAATAAAGACCTTAATGTCTATATTACAATCATGGGTAATGATGAAGGGAAATCAGGTGGTTTACTTGCTGGACTGCCCCTTTCTATAAAAGATAATTACTGTACATATGGAGTTCGGACTACGGCCTCAGCACTTGTCCTTGATGGGTTCGTGCCTGCATATGATGCTACAGTAATTTCAAGACTCAAAAAAGAAGGGGCTACTTTTGTAGGTAAAACCAATATGGATGCATGGGCTCACGGATCATCGACAGAGACCTCAGACTATGGTCCAACTCACAATCCATGGGACACGACACGCGCGCCTGGTGGATCATCTGGTGGATCAGCTGCATCTGTGGCTGCAGGACTTGCTCCGGCTAGCATGGGCTCAGAGACTGCTGGATCTATCAGGCAGCCGGCGGCATGGTGTGGAATTGTCGGGCTTAAGCCTACCTATGGTCGTGTATCTCGATATGGAGTTGTAGCTATGGGTTCATCTTTCGACTGCCCAGGCCCTATGACCAACTATACGGAAGATGCCGCTCTTCTTCTTCAGGCAGTTGCAGGTCACGATCCGTATGATGCAACCTCTTCATCAGTCGCGCCTGACAACTATGTAGAAGAGCTGAAGAAGAAAAAGAGATTCACAATTGGCATATCTGATGAATATTTGGAAGGGGTAGACAGTGAGACAAAGCAAAACTTTGAAGACACAGTAGAAATATTAGAAAAGCTTGGGCACACAGTAAAAAAGATAAAGCTCATCTCTCCGAGCTATTCTATATCAGTCTTTACAATACTGCAGCGAGCTGAGGTATCGTCCAATCTTGCCCGCTACGATGGAATTCGCTATGGAGCGGGTCGAGCTGCATTTGGAGAAGAAGCTCAAAAGCGTATAATGCTCGGCACATATACACTCTCTCATGGGTACTATGACGCTTATTATAAAAAAGCCCAGAAAGTGCGAGCTCTAATAATTGCGGATTTTGAGCGTGTATTTAAAGACGTAGATCTTATATTTGCGCCGACCTCACCTGTTCCGGCACTTGAGCTTGGAGAATTTAAAAAATATCCATTCTTTGGAGAACAGATGGATATTCTAAATGAACCAGCTGCTGCAGCGGGGATACCAGCTATCAATATTCCAACTGGTCTTACCAAAAGTGGCCTTCCCATTGGAATGCAGATTATGGGAAGGCATTTTGCCGAAAGCGATACTTTGAATCTTGCATATCAGTTTGAGCAAGAAACCAAATTTTTCGGAATGAGAGAGAGAATTATTGAGAAATATAAAGACTAATTTCTATGAACAAATACACACCAGTTATCGGACTTGAAATACATGTTGAGCTTGAGACGAAATCAAAGATGTTCTGCCAATGTAGTGCAGACTGGTTCGGCCGCGCGCCCAATACTCAGACATGCCCTGTGTGTCTTGGTATGCCTGGAGCGCTTCCGGTACCCAATAAACAAGCTATCGAATGGACTATAAAGATAGCGCAAGCCTTAGGCTGCAGGATCAACGAGATATCTAAATTCGATCGTAAACACTACTTTTATCCAGATCTTCCCAAAGGTTACCAGATTAGTCAGTATGATGAGCCGATAGGACAAAATGGTACGTTTGAGGTGGCAGACAAGACATTTCGAGTTCGCCGTGTACATCTTGAGGAAGATACGGGTAAGCTCACTCATTCTGGGGAGGACACGCTTGTTGATTTCAACCGCTCTGGAGTGCCACTTGTTGAGATTGTGACTGAGCCTGATTTTGACAGCTCCGATGATGTGAAGGCTTTTCTTGAGGAGCTTCACACAATCATCACCTATCTTGAAGTCTCAAATGCAAATATGCAGGAGGGATCAATGCGACTCGAGCCAAATATTTCACTTCGGCTTACGGGTGAAAAAGAATTGCCAAACTATAAAGTCGAGATAAAAAATATTAACTCTTTCAGATTTGTTAAACAAGCTATCGACTTTGAGGTCGAGAGACAGGCCGAACTTCTTGAAAGTGAACAGACACCAAAGCAGGAGACTCGTGGGTTTGAAGAAAAGACCCAAAGTACCTATTCCCAAAGGTCTAAAGAGGGAGAAGCTGACTATCGCTACTTTCCTGAGCCAGATATTCCGCCCCTTAGATTTACTCAAGAATTTATTAAAACAATAAAAGACTCATTGCCTGAGTTGCCACAAGAAAAATTGAGCCTATATGTTGATAAATTAGGTTTGAAGCAACAGGATGCATTCATCATTACTCGTGATAAAAAGATTGCCAGCTATTTTGAAAGTATAATAGCAAAGGTGCCAGATATTCAGTCCCAGAAGATTGCAAATGCAATAATTAACAAGAAGATCTCAACAGACCTAAGCGTTGAGGAGTTTGTGAATGCGCTTGAAGAACAGTTCACAAAGATAACCAGTAATCCAATAGAGCTAGGGTCCGCGATAGATGCGACAATCGAGGCAAATCCACAGGCAGTAGTAGATTACAAAAACGGCAAAGAGACTGTTCTTATGTTTCTTGTCGGCCAAGTGATGCGAGAGTTGAAAGGTCAGGCAGACGCTCAGACCGTACGCACAGAACTTCTAAAAAAACTTGCTAAAAAATAGGGTACAATAAGTCGGACTTTGTGTCCAAATAAGCCTATGTCATTTGTCCATCTCCACCTTCATTCGCAATACTCCCTTCTTTCCGGAATGTGCCGCATAGAGGATGTGGTCGCTCGTGCCAAAGAGCTTGGTATGCCGGCTGTTGCTGTGACTGACAATGGCGCACTCTATGGAGCCTTCAAATTCTGGCTTGAGGCCAAGTCAGCTGGGATAAAGCCCATAATTGGCATTGACGCTTACAAGGCTGAAAAAAGCCGTCTTGATAAGCAGCCAGGACCATATCGAGATCAGGATCGATTAGTCCTTCTTATTAAAGATTTTGAAGGATACAAAAATCTCATAAAGATAGTCACAGCATCCCACCTTGAAGGATTCCACTATAAACCAAGAATCGATATGGAGCTTATTGAGAAATACCACAAAGGGCTCATCCTGCTCACGGGCTCAGTCAATGGAGAGATACCACAGCTTATCCTTAAGAATCAACACACCCAAGCTGACAAACTCATTACACAGTATGCACAGATATTTGGACGAGATTTTTATCTTGAGCTTCAGAAGCATCCGCAACTTGAAGAACAAGAAACTGTAAATACAGAGCTTGTGAAGCTTTCGAGAAAGCATGGAATCGCACTCGTTGCCACCAATGATGTTCATTATATGACTGCTGAGGAAGCTTATGCTCATGAGATTTTGCTCTGTATCCAGACACAGAGAGCAATTTTTGAGAAGGATAGACCACTCTCAATGATTGATGTGCCGGATTATTACTTCAAAGATAGCGCTTATATGCGCGGTGAGTTTATTGAGTATCCGGAAGCGATCGAAAATACCCTTAAGATAGCTGAGGAGTGTAATCTTGAGATTCCATATGGCAAGTGGGTCTTACCTCACTTCGATACACCAAAAGGCAAAAGCCCAGATGAGTATCTTGAAGTATTACTGAGTGAGCGAATTGGGAGACTAAAAGGCTATGATAAGGATGTAGTAAAAAAAAGGATAGACTATGAACTAAAAATTCTTAAAGACAAAGGGTATTCTACATATTTCCTGATTGTGCAGGATTTCGTGAACTGGGCTAAGGGTCGTGAGATAGCTGTGGGACCTGGTCGTGGATCAGTTGCCGGATCGCTTATTTCCTACGTTTTAGGAATTACAGATATTAATCCCCTCGATTATGATTTATTTTTTGAAAGGTTCCTTACCTCAGAGCGTCCTACGCCTCCTGATATGGATATTGATTTTGCGGATATTCGCCGGGATGAGGTACTTCAGTATGTGAGGCACAAATATGGCGAGAATAAAGTAGCTCAGATCATCACATTTGGCACTATGGAAGCCCGAATGGTGATTCGAGATGTAAGTCGAGCACTGGGTATGTCCTACTCGCAAGGTGATCGTATTGCCAAGATGATTCCTCCTCCCAAGCAAGGATTTTCGGTCAATATTGCCCGCGCTCTTGAAGAGTCCTCCCAACTCAAATTCGAATATCAGACAGAAAAAGACACAAAAAATATGATCGATATTGCTCAAAAGTTGGAAGGACTACCTCGTCATGCATCAGTCCATGCGGCTGGCGTGATAATCACAGACAAAGACCTTACAGAATATGTTCCACTACAAAGAGAGCCGAAGGAAGGCAAGATCATTACCCAGTATGATATGTATTCTCTTGATCTCAATGCGGTATCTGACAATAAGGCAATAGGCCTTCTTAAGATGGATTTTCTTGGCCTTCGTAATCTCACAATTCTTGAAAATGCACTCGATCTTGTAAAAGAGACAATAGGCCGTCGTATTGACATTCACGATGTACCCATTGATGACGCGAAGACTTATGAGTTGATTAGTGCCGGACATACGGTTGGCGTGTTTCAGTTGGAGTCTGGTGGTATGCGCAGACTGGCAAAAGATCTTAAGCCTACTCGCATGACTGATATTATTGCTATGGTCGCACTTTACAGGCCAGGCCCTATGGAGCTTATTCCGCTATTTCTTGAGAGTAAGAAAAACCCTGAAAAAATCAAATACCCTCACAAAGATATAAGGCCTATTCTTGAGGAGACCTATGGGGTACTTGTCTATCAAGAGCAGGTGATGGAGATAGCCAATAAGATGGCAGGATACACGATGAGTGAGGCCGATGGTTTTCGACTTGCCATGGGAAAGAAAAAGAAAGCGCTTATGAAGCTTGAGCAAATTAAGTTTGTGGATGGATTTATAAAAAACAACTACAGCAAGAAGCTTGCCGAGCGAATATTTGGATTTATTGAGAAGTTTGCAGCATATGGGTTCAATAAGCCTCATTCGGCATCCTACGGGCTTATTGCTTACTGGACAGCCTATATGAAAGCTAATTATCCGATTGAATTTATGACAGCTCTTCTCACAGCTGAGCTCAAAGGAGTAGCTGGCTCCTTGCGCGAGGTGAAGATGGCGCAAACTCTGGAGGAATGTCGAAGAATGGAAATACAGGTACTTCCGCCGGATATAAATGCATCTCACGAAAGCTTTACCATAGAGAAAAAGGGTATTCGATTCGGTCTATCTGCTATCAAAAATGTTGGTGGAGCTGCAATCGAGTCAGTTCTTGAGGCGAGAGAGCCTGGTCCATTTACTGGTTTTCGAGATTTTCTGACAAGAGTTGATCTTCGCCGGGTGAACAAAAAGACTGTCGAGAGTCTTATTAAGGCAGGGGCATTTCTTGAATTTTATAATCGAGCCACACTTCTTGCGACGTATCCTCAGATTGTGCGCGAAATAGGTGACAAAAAAGATGATCACCACAAGGGTCAATTTGGACTTTTTGGAGAGGATGACAAGAGTGGGAAGGCTCCAAGTGATAATTTTGAGAAGCTTGAGGAGCTGAGTGAAGATGAGGTGCTTATGATGGAGAAAGAAGTGATTGGATTCCACATAAGCCAAAATCCACTTTCCAGATTTAAGCAGTTGATTGATGAGCGAACAAACAAAAAAATCGGCGACATTACGCCAGAGGATAAGGACAAAACCTTTATTCTCGCAGGTATCCTCAGCGGGAAAAAAATTGTAAAGACCAAGCGGGATAATTCTGAGATGGCATTTATCACGCTCTTTGATGAGACGGGGTCGATTGAGGCTGTGGTATTCCCCAAAGTTTATGAAAAAATCAATCCAGATCTTAGTATCAATCAGCCTTTGCTTTTTAAGGGTAAGGTCACTGATCGAGAGGATGGTCTTAGTATTATCATCGATAATGCGAAGAAATTGTCGTAACTCATTGACAGCTTAAACTTCCTCGTGTTACAATCTTCATATATTGCAGAACTTGAGATTGATCACAATTGGAGATTAAAAAAGAGAGATTCGATAAAGAGCGAGAAGATAACCAAAAGTAAGAGTGATGGCTTGATTGCAGGCATGCAGTATATGAATGTGGGCTTTTATGTATTGACTCCAATACTTGTTGGAGTCTTTATTGGTTATGGTATAGACCGTAAGTTTCACGCAGCCCCCACATTCATACTAATTGGAGTCGTGCTGGGCGCAGTCTCTGCTTTTTACAATTTGTGGAAGCTAATAAAAGAAATTTAGGAATATTCAAATCATTATGACACAAGAGAAAGAACATGTAGGGCCTCACATTAGCATCAAGGCTGAGCCTGTTTTCCATATTGGGAATTTCAAAGTCACCAACTCTCTCCTTCTATCGGGTGTAGTTTTTGTGTTTTTCTTTGCGATAGCTGCAACTTACTTTACTCAGAGTAGGCGAGAGAAGAAGGGAATGTTCTTTTATTTCATCACATTTATACTCAAGTCTCTCTATGATTTTTTTGAATCAGTGTTTCACGAGAAAATCTGGGTATTTTACTCACTTGTTACGTCTTTTTTTCTATTCATTCTTCTTCAAAACTGGTTTGGTCTTTTGCCGGGAGTTGGGAGTCTACTTATCAAAGTCTCAGAAGGAGCGCGTATTGAGCAAGTTCCACTTTTCCGCGCAAATACAGCAGATCTGAATACCACTTTTTCACTTGCGATTATCTCATTCATACTCATTCAAGTGTATGGTTTTCGCTATCTTGGGTTTGGCGGATATATAGGCAAGTTTGTGAATCTAAAAAGCCCCATCGGCTTTTTTACAGGCGTACTTGAGACCATATCAGAGTTTTCTAAAATTTTGTCATTTGCATTTCGATTATTTGGTAATATATTTGCAGGAGAAGTTCTCCTTGCTGTTATTGCCTTTCTTATCCCGGTACTAGTACCTTTCCCATTCTTATTACTTGAGGTATTTGTCGGATTTATACAGGCACTTGTGTTTGCAATGTTGACATCAGCATTTATAGCACTTGCAATTTCGCCGTCACATTAGTAATTTATATAGTCTTAATATAGAGAGGGAGGTGTTAGAAAATATATGAACGCAGAAGCAGCAAAACTTATAGGAGCAGCACTTGCAATCGGACTTGGAGCAATAGGGCCAGCAATTGGTATTGGTATCATTGGTGGAAAAGCACTTGAAGCACTTGGACGTAATCCAGAGGCTGAATCATCAATACGAACCATCATGATTCTTGGAATCGCATTCGCCGAGGCAGTTGCAATTTACGCACTTGTCATCTCATTAATTATCAAATTTACATAGGAAGAAAATAAATATGGAGCAGCTTGGAATAGATGGTAAGTTGCTTTTAGCTCAGCTAATCAACTTTGCCCTCTTTTTTTACATATTTCATCGTTTTATGGCGAAGCCATTTAAGAAGTTTATTCTTGGTGAAAAAGCCAAGGACGTCGAGAAAGAAAGGCTTCTTGGAGAGCTTAAAAGTGGTGAAGAAAAGTTGGCGCTCCAAAAAAGCGACGCGGAGAGTAAGCTCAAAGAGGAAAGAGCGAAGATTGTAGCTGCCGCTAAGCTTGAGGCCGAGGAGGTTAAAAAACAAATAGTAGAGGATGCGAGAGTTGAAGCTGAGGCTATCCGTGATTCGGCCAAGGGCGTATTGGAAGCCGAGCGTACGGCATTATATCGTGAGTTAAAAGATAAGATTGTCGAGCTCAGCTTTTCTATAGTGGATGCTACTTTGAAGAAGTCACTTACTGAGCAGTGCAAAAAGCAGGTTACTCGAGATATTTTGAAAAATTTGAAAGAAAGAGATATTGCCCATGAAAATTAGTCAGCAGGTCAAGCGCGACCTCAAGAATCACCTTTTAGAGCAACTTAGTGCGGAGAATGAATCAGTTGAAGTGATATCTGCGTATAAGTTTGAAAATCAGGACTGGTCGGATTTTTACAGCAAATTTCCTGATCTAAAAGGGAAAAAGACTACAAATACTGTAAATCCAGATATTATTGCCGGCTTTATAGTGCGTATTGGAAGTCAGATGATGGATTTATCAATTGAGACTGTACTTAGTAATTTAAAAAACAAAAGTTATGAAGCTGCTTGATAATTACGTAAAAGAGCTTGAGCGAGAGATGTCGTCCGCCGACAATAAAGGTAGTAAGTTTGAGCAGGTTGGTACAGTTGCCGAGGTTCGAGATGGTGTGGTGATAGCCACAGGCCTCACTGGAGCATATTATGGAGAGATCGTGGAGTTTGCAACCGGAGTGCGTGGATTTATTATCGATCTTCTTGAGGATACAGTCGGTATAGTGGTTCTTGGAGATTATCTTGCGCTTACCGCAGGAAGTCGAGTCAAATCAACCGGTATATCGCTTTCAATTCCTGTGTCAGATGAACTTCTTGGACGAGTTGTCAATCCTTTAAGTATTCCACTTGATGGTGGCTCAAAGATATCATCCCGCAAACTATACCCTGTGGAGAAGATTGCCCCCGGTGTCGTGAAGCGAAAGTCAGTGTCAGTACCTCTGCAGACAGGAATTAAGGCGATTGATGCGCTTATTCCGATTGGTCGTGGTCAGCGTGAGCTTATTATTGGCGATCGTGGAACTGGCAAGACGACTATCGCAATTGACACAATTCTCAATCAAAAATCAGAAGATGTAATCTGTATCTACTGTGCCGTAGGGCAGAAAAACTCAAAGATCGCAGCAGTTGTGGAGATGCTTAAGCGTGAAAAAGCGCTGGATTACACAGTCGTCGTCAATGCATCAGCATCTGACTCCGTAGCCCTGCAGTACCTCGCTCCATATTCTGCCACAGCAATTGCTGAGTACTTTATGGACAAAGGTCGCGATGTGCTTATTGTCTATGATGATCTGACCAAGCATGCGTGGGCTTATCGGCAGATGTCTCTTGTCCTTAGACGACCTGCTGGTCGTGAAGCCTACCCAGGTGATGTCTTCTACCTTCACTCCAGGCTTCTTGAGCGCTCCTGCCGACGTGGTGACACGTATGGTGGTGGCTCAATCACAGCTCTTCCTATTATCGAAACTCTTGAAGGCGAGATGTCAGCCTACATCCCAACCAATGTAATCTCAATCACAGACGGGCAGCTTTTTCTTGAGACCGAGCTTTTCAACTCAGGAATAAGACCAGCTCTCAACGTAGGCATCTCAGTATCTCGAGTTGGTGGAGCTGCACAGACAAAGGTGATGAAGCAGATAGCCGGCAAGCTGAAGCTTGATTTGGCGCAATATCGAGAGATGGCAGCATTTTCTCAGTTTGAATCAGAGCTTGATGATGCAACCAAAAAACTTCTAAATAGAGGAGCAAAGGTGACGAATATCCTCAAGCAGAAAAAAGGCCATCCATACTCACTCGGCGAACAGGTCGGAATAATCTGGGCAGCCACTCAAGGATATCTTGATGATATGCCCCTTGCCGACATTGAAGGATTTGAGGCAAAGCTTATTGCCGACCTTCGCGGATCAGGCAAAAATTTGCTAAAAAAAATTAATAAGAATAAGGCTCTGGACACGGATGATGAAAAAGAGCTGAAGAAATTTATAACCCGAAATAGTTAGGAGACCAAGTTATGAATATTCAACTTGTAAGAAAAAAAATTAAGTCATTCGGCAATGTCAAAAAGATTACTCGTGCCATGCAGATGGTATCGGCTGTAAAGATGAGAAAGACACAAGAAGCTGCACTTGAGGCTACAGCCTATCAGGAGGCGGTAACAGCGATGATCGCACGAGTCGCAGGTGGTCTAAATGAGGCTACATCAGCACTCTTGTCAAACCCGAAGGGTAAGAGTAGTCGTGATCTTGCTATTGTGATATCTACAAATAAAGGATTGTGTGGAGCTTTTAATGTCAATCTTTTTCGTATGATCTTTAAATCAGTAGATCTGAAAGACACGGATTTTGTCACAGTTGGAAAGAAAGGGACCACTTTTATCGCGCGGACTGGTGGCCGAGTCATTGCGGATTTTACCTCCAATCAACCACTTACCGAAGCCTCAGCTCTATTTACTCTTGTCTTGAGCAAGTTTCTGTCGGGTGAGTATAAAAGTATCAGCATTTACTACAATAAGCTTATCTCAACAGTTCGTTCAGAGCCAGATCACGCTCAGCTCTTGCCAATTAAAATAAACCTTGAGTCACCAGAGATTGAGCGTAAGGTTAAAGGGGAGTATATTCTCGAGCCTGCATCATCTGTACTCATTGACGAGCTTCTTAAAAGCTATATTGAGGAAAGAATCAGATTTATACTTCTGCAATCTGAAGCGGGTGAACATGCAGCTCGAATGATCGCTATGAAAAATGCCACAGATAGCGCAACTGACCTTATTTTTAATCTCACACTTCTTCGCAATAAGTTGAGACAAGAAAAAATCACATATGAGCTACTTGATATGATTAGTGCCAAAGAGTCAGTTGAGAATTTGTCATAAATTTATTATTTATAGAGTATTGATATGAAGACAGGAAAGATAATCTCAGTTCGAGGAATTGTCGTAGATGTACAGTTTGCGACTGAAGATCTACCGAAGATATACGATGCGCTCATTATTGAGAATAAAAAAGTTGGCAAGATCACGCTTGAGGTACAAGCAATTATCGACACGACACTTGTTCGGGCTGTGGCGATGGGTGATGTGTATGGAGTAAGTCGAGGAACATCTGTGATAAATACAGGCGAGCCAATTAAAGTGCCGGTTGGTGAGAATACATTAGGTCGAATATTCAACGTGCTTGGCGAGCCAATAGATGACGGCAAGCCATTTAAGGCGAAAAGTACGCTGCCAATTCATAGATCAGCTCCTACATTTGCCGAGCAGTCGGTCAAGCAGGAAATATTTGTAACAGGCATTAAGGTAATCGATCTTATCGCTCCATTCGTAAAAGGTGGCAAGGTTGCAGTCTTTGGAGGAGCAGGTGTCGGCAAAACAGTCCTTATTCAGGAGATGATCCACAATGTGGCGAAAGAGCACTCTGGAGTATCTGTGTTTACAGGAGTGGGAGAGCGAACCCGAGAAGGAAATGATCTGTGGAATGAGATGATTGAAACTAAGGTAATCGATAAGACAGCCCTTGTATTTGGCCAGATGAATGAGCCGCCTGGAAACCGACTTCGAGTGGCCCTCACTGGTGTCACTATGGCAGAATACTTCCGTGATACCAAAAATATGGATGTGCTACTTTTTATCGACAATATATTCCGATTTGCTCAGGCAGGATCCGAAGTGTCCGCTCTTCTGGGACGTATTCCATCGGCCGTCGGTTATCAGCCAACCCTTGCATCCGAGATGGCAGCGCTTCAGGAGCGAATCACATCGACCAACAAAGGATCCATCACGTCAATTCAGGCTGTGTATGTACCGGCTGACGATTACACAGATCCAGCCCCAGTCACGACATTCTCCCACCTTGACGCCTCTTTGTCTCTTGAGCGAGCACTCAGTGAGCAAGGTCTATATCCAGCAATTGACCCGCTTGCCTCAACATCTACGTCACTTGACGCTGATATTGTCGGACAGCGGCATTATGACGTATCCCAAGGAGTGATCAAGACCCTGCAAAGATACAAGGATCTTCAGGATATAATTGCAATTTTAGGAATTGAGGAGCTTTCTGAGGATGACAAGATAGCTGTATCTCGAGCCCGAAAGATTCAGAGATTCTTGACTCAGCCGATGTCTGTAGCCGAGCCATTTACCGGGCGACCTGGTAAATATGTATCTATCGAGGATACTGTGTCCGGCTTTGAAGCAATACTTCAGGGTAAATACGATAGCTTTTCCGAGTCAGCTTTTTACATGGTAGGAGGAATAAGCGAGGTAAAAAAGTAGACAACAAACTCTATGTCCACAATGCTTCTTAAGATCATAACTCCCAAGGCCGTCGTGCTTGAGCAGGAAGTGGAGTCGGTGACTGCACCGGGTGCAGATGGCGATCTGACAATTCTTCCCCGCCATGTGCGGATTTTGACACTTTTGAAGGAGGGAATTATCACAATTCGTCGAAATAAAAGCGATGAGGATTTTTTGGCAATTGGTGCTGGATACCTTGAGACTGATGGTCAGGAGACGCACATTCTTGTCTCGCGAGCCTATAATCAAAATGCCGTAGATCAAAAGCTTACTGAGGAGGCTCTCAAAAAGGCGACAGAAGCAGTAGCTAAGTCTAAAGATGAGTCAGAGCGAATAGAGGCTTCACTCACCATAAGACGCTCAATGCTTGATCTCAAACTTCTCAAAAAGCGCCGCAAGACAACGTCTTCCGTATCATAAAGAAAATTGTTTTGTATAATTGACCCCTTGTTAGTTTAGTTTCTGTTATTTTGTAGTATGGCACTAATTATTGTTGAGTCTCCAACCAAGGCGCGCACATTCAATCGAATCCTGAAGGGCAAGGACTACTATGTCTTTGCGACCATGGGCCATATTCGCGATCTTCCAGCCTCCAAGATGGCGATTGATTTTAAGAAAAACTTCGAACCAGAATACGAAGTGATGAAGAGTAAAGAAAAAATTGTCAGTAAGCTTAAAGAGCTGCTTGAAAAGAATAAAGAGGTAATACTAGCCACCGACCCAGATCGAGAAGGAGAGGCGATATCATATCACGCAGCCTATCTTTTGGGACTTATAGATGAAGCATGGCCCGATTTCAAAATTAAAAAAGGAAAGAAGTTGAGTCGGATAGTATTTCATGAGATCACGCCAAAAGCCCTTGGGGAAGCTCTCAAAAATCCAGGCGAGATGCGGGTGAATCTGGTTAAAGCTCAGCAGGCACGTCGCATACTTGATCGAGTTGTAGGGTATGAGCTTTCTCCCATTCTGTGGAAGAAATTAGGTAAAAATTGGCTCTCAGCCGGACGTGTACAGACAGTGGCGCTCCGGCTTATTGTCGAGCGTGAAAAAGAAATCAGAGCATTCAAGCGTGAGCCGTACTACCAGATTGATGCCAATTTCAAAGGGTCAGAAGAGATAAAAGCCCGCCTTATATCCAAAAATGGAGAGCCATATGAGAAGAAGTTTACGCTCAAACTTTTTGAAGGTGATTATGTCTATACAGCAACCACAATCACCAAAAAGACTGAGCCGCAACTGAGTACGGACATAAAAGCTGATACGTACACGGTATCTGATTTGCGAGAAGAAGAGATCAAAAGATACCCGCCACCTCCATATACCACATCTCTTCTTCAGCAGGATGCCTTTTATAGACTTGGATTCCCCTCACGCCTTACTATGCGTCTGGCACAGGGCCTCTATGAACGTGGGCTAATCAGCTATCACCGTACAGACTCTTTTAATCTGTCGTCTCAATTTGTATTCCGAGCCAAAGATCACATTGTCGAAAAATATGGAGCAGAGTATGCACTTGAGAAGCCGCGAGGATTCCGCACCAAGTCTCGTATGGCCCAGGAGGCTCATGAGGCTATTCGTCCGACAAAGGTTGAAAGGTCAGAAAATGAAGTGACTACAAAAGCCAAGCTGACAGCCAATCACAAGAAGCTATACCAGCTTATATACGCGCGGGCCGTAGCCACACAGATGAAAGAGGCCACGATCAATCAGATATCAGTCGATATAGATGGAGCGCGTGGATATAAGTTTCAAAGTGAGACTCAGCAGGTGATATTCGATGGATTTCTTAAGGTTCTCAATCCGGGATTTGCTGATTCTCACAAAATAAAGCCAAAAATCAAAAAAAGTGACACCCTCAAGCTTATTACTCTTGACCCGCAAGAGAAGGAGACACTACCCCCTCGTAGGTACAACGAAGCGTCCCTTATCAAGACTCTTGAAGAGCGGGGAATAGGCCGTCCTTCGACTTACGCCCCTATCATATCGCTTATTCAGCAGAAATTCTATGTCGAGAAAGAGTCCCGATATTTTGTGCCGTCTGCCTTGGGTGAGGCCATATCAGATTACCTATCAGCTGCATTTCCGGCCATATTTGATATTGATTTCACAGCTGATATGGAAAATAAGCTCGATGATATTGCTGATGGCAAGCTTGAGACACTGGCTCTTCTTAAGAATTTTTATGATCCTTTTGCCCTTGAGGTGGCACGTGAAAATAAAAGCAAAGCATCGATAGACGTAAAAGAGGAGTCGACTGAGCCGTGCCCAGAGTGCAAGGACGGCAAGCTCATCCCCAGATTTTCCAAATTTGGCAAATTTATAGCCTGTTCCAACTATCCAAAGTGCAAATACACTAAATCCCAGTCGACAGTGGTCAAAAACTACAAATGCCCCAAATGTGCTAGCGACGTTGTGGTAAAATATATAAAGAGTAAGAAAAGATTTTTTGGTTGTGCAAGTTACCCAAAGTGTGATTTTTCGTCGTGGACATTGAAAGATATAGCTCATGTCAAAACTTAAGTTTATTTTTGTTTCTGGAGGCGTAATCTCCGGAATAGGAAAAGGCGTCACAACCGCATCGATCGACTATCTCCTAAAAGCATCAGGACTCAAAGTTGCTCCTCTTAAATTTGAGAATTACCTCAACCTTGATGCAGGCACTATAAATCCCATTGAACACGGAGATCCATTCTTGTGCGATGATGGCACTGAGGCAGATATGGATATTGGAAGCTACGAGAAGTACCTTGATGAAAGCATGGGGAAAAGCAATTTTGTCACCATGGGACAGATATATCGAGAAGTAAGCGACAGAGAAAGACGCTTTGAGTATGATGGTGAGGATGTTGAAGCTATTCCGCATATAACGGACGAGATCATCAAAAGAGTTCTTCATGTGGGTCAGGTGTCGGGTGCAGATATAGTATCTATTGAGCTTGGAGGTACGGCCGGTGAGTATCAGAATATTCTATACTACGAGGCGGCTCGTATCATGTCGCACAAGTTCCCAGGCGACGTGATCCACATTCATGTCAGCTATGTTCCCACTCCGTCTCACTTAGGCGAACCAAAGACAAAGCCAACCCAGCTATCAGTCAGATCGCTCAACTCACTTGGTATTCAACCTAATTTTATAGTCGCCCGCTCCGAGACTGCGCTCGATAAGCGTCGTAAGGATAGACTTGCACTTTTTTGCAATGTGCCGGTTGAGCATGTGATCTCAAATCCAAATGTGAAGTACTCAGTCTATGAGATTCCACTTATCTTGCATGAGCAGAATCTTGAGGAGAAAATCCTCAAATCGCTCAACCTAAAAGCAAAAAAGCCCAATCTCAGTGAGATCAAAAAGCTTGTAAACATCATAAAGGCCAAAAAAAGTAAAAAAGTCGAGATTGCGATTATTGGCAAGTATTTTGGGACAGGGGACTATCAACTCAGAGACTCTTATGCTGCTCTTTTTGATGCGCTTGACCATGCTGCGTGGCACACTGGGGTGTCTGTTGCGACCCGCTGGGTAGATGCTGAGGAGATTGAGAAGAAGGGAGTAGGTATTATAGGCAGGCCGGATGGAATTATTGTGCCCATTGGGTGGGGACTTCGAGGAGCTGAGGGTATGATTGCCGCAGCCGGATACGCACGTGATCAAAAAATCCCATACCTGGGTCTATGCTACGGTATGCAACTTGCAGCTGTATCTTTTGCCCGCGACGTGCTGGGTTGGTCAGACGCCAATACGACAGAGAATGATGCTCAGACTACACATCCCGTAATCCACATAATTCACAACCAGAAAGAGCTTCTTGCTCGTCGTGCATATGGCGGCACAATGCGCCTTGGAGCGTGGGATGAGATTGTAGATCCCAAGTCTGAGGTATATCGCATGTATGACAAGAATAATGGATTTACAAATAAGGCTAAGGGAATTGTGAGTGAGCGTCACAGGCACAGATACGAGTTTAATAGCAGATATGCTGAAGACTTTGAGCAAAAAGGACTGAGAATAGCCGCGCGCTCGGCAATTGAGGGTCTTGTTGAGATCATCGAGCTTGATAAGTCGAGCAAACACCCCTTCTATGTGGGTACACAAGGGCATCCAGAGTACAAAAGTAGACCCAATCGTCCACATCCTTTATTCACTGCATTTATGGAGGCATGCAAGGGCTAAAGTGCGAATAAGAAATGCTTTTTTGTGCTATAATAGAATTTCTAATTTTGAACTTTAATATGTCATTTTAGTTTTTTATTTTTCATTTTAAATTTAACTCATGGCCAACACATTTTCATTCCAAGACAACTCATTCGGTGTCGGAGACACCATAAGCGTCAGCTACAAGATCAAGGAAGGCGACAAGACTAGGCAACAGATATTCAAAGGTATCGTGATGAAGATTCGAGGTGCCTCCGCGACGACTCGGATGATCACAGTGCGCCATATGAGTCGTGCTGGAATAGGTGTCGAGCGAATTCTTCCACTGGCATCTCCCAATATTGCTACAATCACACTCGACCAGAAGAGTACTTATCGCAAAGCAAGACTCAATTTCATTCGAGACCTCTCTCCCAAGAAGTTGCGACGCAAGCTATATCATTCCAAGTCTGCAGCTCATTCGACCGCGACCGCTACTAAAGCTAAGAAAAAGGCCGCTCCTAAAGCTGCTTCCAAAAAGAAGAAAAAATGACCTCCAAAATCCAGACTGGATCGTCTGGGGAAGACATAGCTACCAAGTATCTACAAGAACAAGGATTCACTATCGTGACGCGCAATTTCCGGACTAAAGTCGGCGAGATCGACATCATAGCCCAAAAGGGGAACAAGCTCCACTTTGTCGAGGTTAAGGCTCGTACGTCAGACATCAAAGGACAGCCATACGAGGCAGTTAATCGGCGCAAAGTAGAGCATCTCAAAAAAGCGGCTCACATATACCTCTTGCAAAATAAAAATCAGGGGCTTATACTGTCTATCGATGTGATCTCGGTCAGACTTGACCTTGGCACACTCGATTATTTTGAAGGAGTTGAGATATGATTGAAGCAGTAAACCAGGTATTTGGCACATTCTGGGGAAGACTTGTGGATTTTTTCCCTGGCTTTTTCGGCGGTCTACTTATTCTGATTGTTGGATTCTTTATTGCAGGTCTACTCAAAAGACTTCTTATCACGCTTTTCACATTCTTCAAGTTCGAGCGGGCATTTGAGCGAGCGAATGTGATGTCTCCATCTGAGGTGAAGCTGTGGGAAGAGGTACTGGCTGAAATACTACGCTGGACACTGGTCGTGCTTTTCCTTATCCCAACACTTGAAGTATGGGGACTATCCAAGGCTACTGTGGTACTCAATAGCTTCCTGTTCTACCTTCCCAATGTCATCATAGCGGTCATCATCGCATTTGTCGGTATAGTATCGGCCAACCTTGCTGCTGATCTGGTGCGCCAAAGCGTGAAGTCAATGGGGTCCAAGTCGGCCAATACGCTGTCGCTGTTTTCCAAAGGAGTAATCATATTTTTCACAATCCTTATCGTCCTTAATCAGCTCGGCGTAGCTCAGCAGCTTATTGTCATACTCTTCACAGGTATTGTGAGTATGCTCGCACTTGCCGGCGGACTCGCATTCGGACTCGGAGGACGCGAAATTGCCCGCGACATACTTCAACACTTTCAGAAAAAGCTCAAATAAAGCTCTTCTTATTTGCTAAAATAGACTTTAGTCATTTAATGACTATTAGACTGGCCCTATCGTCTAGTGGTTAGGACACAGGGTTTTCATCCCTGCAACACGGGTTCGACTCCCGTTGGGGTCACACTTGAAGCGCACACAATTCTAAGCTTTTTATTAACTTTTAGCTATGAAACAATCAGATTTTTTAACTCACTATAATAAGCTCAGTTATCTCGAAAGGCTTTATTCTGGAAGAATAAACAGAACTACTTTTGCCTTAAACTGCCTATTTGGATTAATAATTGTAGTAGGCTGGTTTCTAATTCCACAAGGAAAAGCTGAGTCAATTACGTATATTACGATTATTACTTTGAGCACCTACACTTTAATATATATTCCGTTTCACATTTCTGCAGTAGTTAGAAGACTTCATGATTTTAATGCAAGCGGTTGGAGTGTGGTTTATCAATTCTTTATCTACATTCCTCTTCTTTTATTAACCCCAGGTAAAAAATACAAAAATATATATGGTATTAGCGCTCCTAACGGACATTACTTGAGAGTACTTCTTGGTTTAAAATTACCTAAGTAAATTTTCAATATGAACGTCATTTATTCTCCAACATCAGAGCAGGCGATTATTGCCGCAGGAGCTCATCTTACTCAGCTTCTTGAGGATAATAAAGATAGATCAATCCTTTTACTTCTATCCGGCGGGTCGGCATTTGAGCTGCTAGACGAGATAAATATCAAGTTCTTGGGCAGCCACATCACGATTGCTATGCTCGATGAGCGCTACTCAACTGACGAGAGTGTGAATAATTTTTCTCAACTTCTTGACACTGATTTCTACGGAGTATGCCTTACACTAAGCGTTAAGTTTATCGAGACGGACGTTCAAGGAGAAGAGACTCTGGATGAGTATTCAGATCGCTTTGATTCCTCACTGAAAAATTGGCGAGCAGAAAATCCAGAGGGCGTAGTCATTGCCACATGTGGAATAGGCCCAGATGGCCACACAGCCGGTATCATGCCATATCCTGAGGATAAGAATACCTTTGATAATCTGTTCGTAGATACAGACAGATGGATAGTCGGATACAACGCAGAAGGAAAAAATGAATATCCTAAACGTGCGACTGTCACAATTCCATTCATGCGGGATGAGATTGATTCCGCCATCGTTTATGCGGCAGGCGAGAGTAAGCGGGGAGCACTGGTCAGAGTAATAAGCGAGCAGGGGAGTCTGAATGAGACGCCCGCCCTTGTCCTCAATTCGATCAAAAACCTCTCCCTCTTCACTGACATAAAGCTTTAGACTCCATACTATCGGCTTAGTTTGGTATAATTTACTATGCCAGAAAGATCAGACCGCCGGCCTACATTAGGTTTTGTTTTTGAAGTAAAAGGTACGAAACTTGCACCAGTTGTATTTGAGGATGTAAGATTTGTGGCAGAACTTGCAAGTAGTCCCGTGACTGTTCGAAAGCCACACCCATTGTATGTAGACAAAATAAATATTCATGACTATAAAGCTTCTGAGCTGCAGGGTTTCTTAAGAGAATCATGGATACAGCTTGATTTAGATGCAGTAAGAGGTGCTGTACTTTTACCTCAGATATCAGAATGTAGAATAGGAATGGTACAAAGCGGGTCTACGCTCATCGTACCACGAGGTGTAGATCTTATAATTGCAGATCGGGTTGAACCAGGAGCAAGACTTATCGTACCCTATGGCACAGCAATAAGCGACAACTTCTTAAAAACAAGCGACGCACGGGTATTTAGATATTTTGGTGATGTTGAAAAAAAGGAGCCAAAAGACTTTACACAGCTAAGCTCTTACAGACAGAAACTACTTTATAGGCTTACACGACTACAAGGGAAATACAAAGATGAAGATCTTGAGTGGAGAAAGAGGTACCAAATTCAAAGAAGACACGAACTTTGCTATCAAAGAAAGAGGTAGGGGGTGCATTTATGGTAGTATTGAGGATGGTGTTGGGGTTGCTGTGACAACTGGAGTGGTTGAGTTGTCGCTTTCGCCCTGGTAGTCAAAGTTGCGAGTAATCTGATCCTGATCGCTTGACACTGTGCTTTGAATCCTGAGCTCGAATTTCTTAGCTCCTTTGCTCATATTGGATATACAGGGCGCATTGCTTGATGGAGTAGAAAAGCTTCCTCCATTTACTCTGAATGAATACGTCACAGAGCAATAAGTCTCTGTATCGCGCTTAATGATGAAGCAGACAGGATTGTCCGTCACGCGCTCATTCTCACTCGGAGATTTTATTTCAATTGGACCGACTGTCTTTTTACATCCCTCCTTGGCGGGAACTGGCGTAGCATTTACAATCTCTTTGACTGGAATTTGGGTAATCTTTTCAATTATCACTTTCTCAGTTGGCTTTGTATCTTTTTTACCAGCCATTCTATCTCGAATTGTGGCAAAGTTGTTGATAAGACTTGTGATTACAAGAACAAAGGTCAAAAGAGCCACAAGAGTCTCCCATGTATGCTTGCTAAAAAAATACTTGATTTTTTCATTCACTGACTTTGGCTTTCTCTCTCTTTTTTCAGGAGCTGGCGGCTGCGAGTAGATATCTCCGGTCTTTGCTTCTTGTACTTTATTCTCCATACAATACTAAGTATAACAATTTGAAGTGGATCAGGCAACTCCCCTACTCAAAACGCAGTACAATTGTGATCTCGCCCCGATAGTCGCGATTTAAAAGATCGGCTGGCATCCCACGAACCACCTCTTCAAACTTCTTAGACATCTCGCGGCAAATAGCCATATCAACCTCAGGCGATTCCTTAGCCATGATTTTAAGGGTAGCATTTATCCTATTTGGAGATTCATATGCGACGAAAAGGCTACTGGGACTAATCTCACTTATTTTTTTGAGTCGAGTGATGAGACTTGTAAGTTGGGAGGCCTTTTTGGGCAAAAATCCCACATACATAAAGTTCTTAGGCTCAAAACCCGATAAAATAAGAGAGTTGATCACAGCAGATGGTCCAGGAATAGCCGTGATCTGAATACCAGCCTTTATAGCTTCTTTGACCAGAAGAAATCCTGGATCCGATACAAGCGGCATTCCTGACTCGGATATGAGAGCAATACTCAGACCCGTGCTAAGCGCGTCAAGGACATCTGGTAGCTTCTCAAACTCTTTTTCTCTGTAGTAGGAGATGATTTTCTGCTTTGGATTGCTGACTACTTTGAAAGTCTTATTCATATATGACAGAAGAGTATGGGCAGATCTCGTGTCTTCGGCAAGTATGATGTCTGACTCAAGAAGTATTCGGGCCTGCCTTGTGGAGACATCTTCGAGATTACCGATTGGAGTTGCCACAATATAGAGCATATATGCTATTATATTACTTTAACCCAAACATTATGCATCTTGATACAATCCTTCCGACAATTGGCTATTTAGGAATTTTCCTTATAGTGTTCGCAGAGTCTGGGCTTTTTTTTGGATTCTTCCTACCTGGGGACAGTTTGCTATTCACAGCCGGATTCTTAGCCTCGCAAAGCATATTTGGCATACTGCCGCTTGCCATCGGGTGCTTTATAGCTGCTGTAGCTGGAGATTCTGTCGGCTACTTTTTCGGACACAAGTTCGGAAAAAGGCTTTTTCACAAGAAAGATTCTTTCTTTTTTCACAAAGATAATCTAATGCGGGCTGAGAAATTCTATGAAGAACACGGAAAGAAAACTATTATTCTCGCTCGCTTTATGCCCATAATCCGTACATTCGCACCTATTGTCGCGGGAATTGGCAGTATGCACTACCGTACATTCGTAGCTTACAATCTTATTGGAGGTTTTGTTTGGTCGGTCGGCCTTACGACAGCTGGATATTTCTTGGGTAAATCGATACCAGATGTCGATAAGTACTTACTTCCGATAATTGCGCTGATCATCATCCTCTCAATCGCACCAAGTATCTATCACGTATTGAAGGAAAAAGAGAATAGAGTCAAGATTGCTGCTGCTATAAGAAAAATAGCTTCAAGGAAGTAGACATATAAAGTAATTGAATCTCTTCATTTATTCCCCTCCACGACTCTGCTATAATTGTAGGTTGCAATGTTCAAACTCCAATCCAATTTTACTCCAACCGGCGACCAGCCTCAGGCAATAAGCAAACTATCAAAAGGTATTGAGGCGGGTCTTAAAAATCAAGTACTCCTTGGTGTGACAGGCTCTGGAAAGACCTTCACAATGGCCAATATTATATCTAAGCTTCAGATTCCTACACTCATCATCTCGCACAACAAGACTCTTGCTGGCCAAGTGTATCAGGAGATGCGCGACTTCTTCCCTACGAATGCGATCTCATACTTTGTTTCCTACTACGACTATTACCAACCAGAGGCATATCTTCCATCAAGCGACACTTATATAGAAAAAGAGGCAGAAATAAATGAGCTTATCGACAAGCTCAGACTCCAGTCAACAGCCAATATACTGACGCGGCGTGATGTCGTTGTCGTGGCATCTGTATCCTGTATCT
>CAZGZD010000003.1:0-67131 GCA_964530005.1 uncultured Gammaproteobacteria bacterium | reverse complement strand
CTCGGAGCTATCTCTACGTCCCCAAATCAAGTTTATGGAGAGGATGGATTATTTGACACTTCTGAGAATCCCCGACCAGTATCACTGGCTGGCCGAGTGCCGGTCAAGGTATCAATGGAGAATGGCGAGATCAAGACAGGAGATTACATCACGTCATCATCTACCCCAGGAGTTGGTATGAAAGCCACGCGAGCTGGGCAGATAATCGGAATAGCTTTATCAGGTACAGATTCCGATGGTAAGATCATCGTATTTATCAAGCCACAGTACTGGTCACCCAATATCGCAGACTCAGGCCCATTGCAACTTAACGATAGTGGCGATGTAAATATCGCAACGCCCAATCACGAGGAAGCCAAATCCACAATTCTGAGTCAGAACTATAATCTACAAGATAGTGCAGGAAATCTGATTACCACAGTTGGGAACTTCGCGCAGATTGTATCCGCCAGAGTTTCTACTTCGCTCATTCAGACCACCAACGCAGTCGTCAATAATGTCCTCACAGCCCGCATCATAATCGGCGAACAGATTCGAGGTCAGATCATCACAGCTCAAACTATTACAACAGATACGATATCTGGGATCTCTGGCAGCTTCACGAATCTAACTGCGTCGGAGAAAATAATCTCGCCAATTATCGAGACTGATACCCTCACAGCCAATCAAGTGACAACTCAAAATATCACTTCAAATAACGTACAGACGGACACAATCGAGGCAAAAAATAAAGATATTACAGTTGATCTGGGTAAAAATAATGCCTCTGGTCCACTAGCAAGTCTTATCATCAAAGGACTCGCAGATTCGCCTGTCGCCACAATAGATGCGTCAGGAAATGCCTCCTTCAGCGGAGAGCTCGCAGCCAAGAAGATCAAATCCGAGACGCTCGACACCACAGGTGCTGCCACGATTGGCGGAGATCTGACAGCAAATCGTGTAAATGCAGGGAATATCACTGAGCTTGAGAACAAGACCGCATCTCTCACGACCGACAGCACCCAGCTTTCACAAAGTGTAAATGAGATTCAAGCCCAGCTTGCCAGCTTCCAAAATCAACAGATTCCCAACGCACAGTACTATCAGAATCTTGGGGCAAATGCAGTCCCCCTCTATGGATATATTGACCAAAATCAAAATTTCATCGTGCAAAACCAAGGCACAATCGCGATTAATAATCTCGCTGTCTCGGGTACAACCAATATGTACGATGCGTATGTAACTCATGGATTTGGAGCTGGCAATATCATGATCACATCCAATGAAATCTCATCCCTTACATCTGATCTCAAACTCAACGCACTATCTGAGATCAATCTTCTCGATGGTGCGGTCGTTGTAGCCCGCGACGGCACACTCACAACACGCGGTGAGGTGATCGCCAAGGGTGGAGTACGCACCAACAAGCTGCAAGCTCTAAATGACAGCGACAATATCGATGTCAAGCTATCAACAGCGAGTGGCACGCCAAGTAAATTCAACTTCAAGGATCAGACAGGCACAGACGTCGCATCAATCGATGCATCAGGATCTGCCCAATTTGGAAGCATTGGAATTAAAAATAAATACCTGGATGGAGCTTCCGACTCAGCGGTCATCGCGGCAGCCGACAATCTATCGCTCAATGGTATTAATGCTCCAGCTATCCAGACAAGTGCTCAGACTGCAGGCTTTGGCACACTTCCGGCTGGTGAATCTCACGTGATAATATACAACTCAGGAATACACGCAGACTCTCTTGTCTATCTTACGCCTACTACTCAAATTCAAAGCGGCCAACTCACAGTCGTCAAAAAAGAAGCATGTACCTCTGGCGTAGCAAGCAGCTGCAAACCATACTTTGACGTAAGTATTGGATCCACTAATCACCCCAGTATCAAGTTCGATTGGCTTATTGTCAATTAATAGCTATTTAGAAATAGGAGGTATGCTTGGATTAGGCGCAGAGGTTGGAACTAAGGTTGGAGTTGGATTACTTACAAGAGTACATACCTGAGTGCAGCCTGGCGATCCCCCATTTGTATAGACTGGATACGAATGATCGCAGCCATTTGAGCTTATGCATTGATTATATGTGCCGCAATTATTACAAACATTATTGCTGTCTTTACAATACAGGTCTCCTGTATGACCCACACAAACAGGTTCTGAATTACTCGGCGGGGAGGAAGTGGGACTTGGATTGATTGGTCCGGAAGTGGGACTTGACGCTGATGCTGTTGGAGTGGGAATAATATCAGATGAAGCCACAGAATGATTAAACGTACCAGACGTAGTATTTGATAAAGAAGCATTTATACGATAATCAGGGGCTATAGATGAGGCGCTACAAGAATATTGATAAAGATAGTCTCGTCTTGGGTGATCTGGGTCACAGATCAGATGATCCAGATATGGCTTAGATGAGGGAGAGCTCGCCGCTGTGCCACAGATGTGGCAGGAACAAATATCTCCATCTCGCACTGCATTGGCAAAATCATAGCAGATCTCTGATCCGTCAGCATATCTATTTTTGTCGTTATAAAAATCCTCCCCTACTTTCTGAAGAAGTGCAAGATCTGCCTTGCGCTTGGCATCTTTGGACTTATTTATCTGACTTATTGGATCAAGGCCAACAATGAATATCGCTGATATAACACCAATGAGAGCAATCACGATAATAAGCTCTATGAAGGTGAATCCTTGGCGATACGAGTACATATATTTCTATTGTATCATCTGTCAAAATCTCAAGCGTTACAGTGAAATCTTAATTCAGCAGTCTGCAGATTATACATATCGCCAAAATGCCGCCCCGACTATTGACATGGCGAGTGGTTTAAATTAGACTTGTCTCTATTATGAATTCAGCTTCAAAAACTATCTCTACAATCATAAGATATCTCTTATTTACGATCATCTTTCTGTTCCCGCTTATTTTTACCTCTTTCTTTCAGGATCCAACAAGTACGACAAAGCTTTATTTCTTAGGTATTGGGCTGCTTGTGCTTTTAACACTCAGCACAATAAGGCTCATAATTGGTAAAAAAATCTCCTGGACAAAGACTCCTTTTGACAATGGCATAGTGCTTGTTGCCGCGACCTGGACTCTTTCTCTTATCATTTCAAGTCCCAATAAGGTTCAGGCTCTGCTTAATCCAACAACCGGTCTTGTTGCGGGAGTATCTCTTGTGCTTTTATACTTTGTAGCGACACAGGGAAATCAAAAAGATAAAAATACCCCTCAACTTTTACCCCTTACTGTCCTGGCACTTTCAACGCTCATCATATCGATTCTTGAGCTTATTTTCGCCTTTAATCCGCTGCAAAATGCCTCTCTTCCTTATTCGCTTGGATTTCTCAAAAATGCAGGCTTTACTCCCTTAGGCAGTCAGCTCGACGTCGTGCTTCTTATTGGATTTTTTGTGACCTACTCCATTGGCCTACTTATACCGAAAAAGTCAGAATCAGAAAGTCCTGATTTTTTAACTCGAAATAAAATATATGTCGGGATAGCTACTATAATCTTTGTTATTGGTCTTGGAATATCTGTCTATCAGATAGTCAAGCCTATCCGGCTCAATCCAACCATACCCGTAGCTGATCAGCCAAAATCATTCATCACATCTCTTCCTCCGTACTCAATCTCCTGGTACGCTGCTGTCGAAAGTCTAAAAAATCCCCGCTCAGCGATATTTGGAGTCGGAATAGACAATTATTCAGCACTATTTACACAAGTTAAACCCGTAAGCTACAATCAAACACCATTGTGGCAACTCAATTACACGATAGGCCGAAGTGGACTCTTGCACTTATGGACAACAACAGGGATTCTTGGCCTTATAGCATTCGTCTTACTTTTATTCACCGCAGTTCGATTTACCTTTCACTCAAGTGAAAAGAACCATCTGTCTTTTAGTTCCATACTCAGGCTTCTTGGTCATCATCCAACTACTCCACCCACAAGAGCCGAAAAGTTTGCGCTCGTATATATTGTGCTTATACTGCTTCTATTTCCTATTTCTCTTCCCATTCTTTTTGCCCTTGTCATTCTTCTTGCCCAAGTCGCCCGCCACGGGCCAGGATCCACCATATCAAGCACTCAGATGGACCTCAGTGGCATGCCCCCTATACTCTGGGGACTCGTCCTCATACTTATTGGGGTTATCGGAACATCGGGGTATTTCTTAAGCCGTGGACTTATTGCTGAATATTATTTCAAAAAATCCATAGATGCAAGCATCACGAATAATACCAGTGAAGTATATGGGAATATGAGAAAAGCAATAGTAACCAACAGATTTATCGAAAGATATCGGGTTAATTTTGCTCAGCTCAATCTTATTATTGCAAATAATTTTGCAAGAAAAGTGACAAATGAGGGTAAAAAGAAAGATGTAAGCCGCGAGGATCAGCAGGTATATGGACAGTATATCCAGCAATCTATCTCGGAGGGTAAAGCAGCAATTGCTCTCAATCCTCAAAAGGTCGAGAATTGGGCAAATCTTGCATTTATTTATAAAAACCTCATGAGTTCTATCCAAGAAGCTGATGTCTGGACTATTTCTCTATATCAACGAGCGATCACACTTGACCCACAAAATCCAGCACTTAGGCTCAATCTTGGTGGAGTGTATTACTCACTTAAAGACTACAAAGGAGCAGCGACTCTTTTTAGCCAGGCAATCAGCCTCAAGCCAAACTGGCCCAATGCTTACTACAATTTTGCATGGGCAAGCTTTCAGAACAAAGATGTGACGACTGCCGTCAATGCAATGCAAACTACGATCTCACTCCTTGATGAAAATATCAATGCCAACGATATTAAAAAAGCTAAGGAAGATCTTGAGAAATTCAAGAGTGAGCTCCCTAAAGAAGGTGAATCTGCAACAAAAGGTGCAGAGCAAAAATCACAACAGCTTGAGCTACCTAAGCAAGAAGGAACAAAGATTGAGCCCAAGATAAAGCTTCCAAGAAACGCCGAACCTCCACCAGAGGCTACCTCTTCTCCTCAGAAAACCAATTAAACAATAAATTTATATCGGTTATCTTGCCTAAACGAGTAAACTTTAACCTCGTACAAAATATTTAAGAGACGAGTACTTTTTGTTACTTTTATTTTTTTGCGACTTGGGAGGCCCGTTCCAATTTATTGGAATGGGAGGGAGCCCACTGGAGACAAAAACAAATAAAAGTAAAGAAAATTTTTACCAAGATAGTTGTTATTTAAAGAAGAAAGAGCCTACTTCAAATATCCCAGTGGATTCTGCTGTACACCACCTGATATGATCTCAAAATGAAGGTGAGTACCAGTCGACCGACCGGTCGATCCCATGGTTCCAATCTGCTGACCCTTACCTACATTCTGACCAACTTGCACAAGTATGCTTCCGGTGATCATATGTCCATATAAAGTCTGGAATCCATTGCCATGATCAATAATCACATGACACCCATATCCCCAATTAATACAGCCGGCATAAGCCACGGTACCCGTATCCGCAGCAATCACAGCTGGGTGTGAGCCATTCTCTATATCAAGCGCCATATGATACCAGACTGGATACTGGCTAATATTGCCGGATGTCGGCCATATAAAGTTGGATGAACCGCGCGCTCCGGCCTGGATCTTAGCAATTGTTGGCTGTTGCAGACCGCCTGGACGTTGACTTGGTATGGTGATAGATCCATCCGGCACATAGAGAGTCTGGCCTGTCGTGAGAGCAAATGTCTCAAGATCAGCAAAGTCATTAAAGGGAAAATTGACTATTTTCTGTGCATCAGAATTATACTTTTTGGCAATAGTCCTTATATTCTCACCCGACTGTACTATATGCACAACTCCTGTGACAGGTGGCACTTTGAGTACTGTGCCTGGATTGATTGTGGTAGTTTTAAGATTATTGGCCCACTTTATGGTATCTTCAGACACACCAAATTTCTGGGCAATTGAGGCTATAGTGTCGCCACTTGCAACAGTATAGTCCACAATTTTATCTCGCGGCTTTGCCGATATCACAGTTGATAGCGAACTACTATATGGATTATATGACACCACTGCTGCTTCAGCTGCGTCGCCTGATTTATTCAACGAGGCAATAAAGGGATTATTGGAAGCAATGATTGGGCCCGCGACAAATGCAGTCGCAATAAGCAGGAAAAAAGAACTATTGAGAAATGACGTCGAATATTTACCCCGCTTAATAACGAGTAGAGCTACAATAATACTTTTAAATCTTTCAAAGCCTAATCCAAAGGAAAGTAAGCGTGATTTAAGGTATGAAAAGAAGAAGGATAGATACTCTTTGAGGGTATGCATTTGAATAATCAACTTGAGGGAGATCTTATTGTACCACACATTGGACTTTCAACTCAAATCAAAGAGAATCTGAGCCTATTCATGAGTCTCAAGCCAGCGCTCAACCTCAAGTGCAGCCGCTATTCCCATCCCAGCCGCAGTACCCGCCTGTCGATAGTCAAAATCGACACAATCTCCAGCCGCAAACACTCCATCTACATTGGTCCCGTAGATCCATTTCAGGTCGAACTTATCTTTCAAGCTATCAAGAGTTGAGGCGTCCAAAAATAGCTCTATTTCTTTCTGAGAAGCCTTGAGGCTCTGCTTGGTATACTCATGGGCAAATCGACCAGACGTCACGACATACCCCCGAGAATCAAGGCTAATTTGACCTTTAAATATCTCAGTATCTGGCTTATGTCCTATTGCCAAAAACAGCCCAGAAACTTGAAGATTTGAGCTTGTGTTTTCTTTCAGATTTTTAATCTTAAGTCCATCTACCTTTTGCTCACCAAGAACTTCATCAACCTCACTATTCCACATTACAGTAATCTTCTCGTGAGCGGTGACTCGATCTATCATGATTTTTGAGGCTCGGAATGAGTCACGCCTATGAATTACGTATACGTGAGATGCAAACTTTGTAAGAGTAAGCGCCTCTTCCATAGCAGTATCTCCACCACCCACGACTGCAACTGGCACATTTTTGAAGAAAAATCCATCACATGTTGCACAGGCTGATACTCCGTGCCCACGAAGCTTCTGCTCAGACGGTAGGTTAAGCCACAAAGCACTTGCTCCAGTTGTGATAATTACAGATTTTGCTTTATAAATCCCACTCTCTGCTTCAAGGGTGAAAGGGCGCGAACTCAGATCAATACGCTTGATATTCTGATCCAGAATAGTCGCTCCAAATTTGGCCACATGCTTTCTTTGCATCTCAATGAGCTCTGGGCCAAGTATAGACTCAAATCCAGGGTAATTCTCAACATGAGAGGTAAGCATAAGTTGGCCTCCTGGAGGCGAACCAGCAAAGATAAGAGGGTTGAGGGAGGCTCGACCAGTATAAAGACCAGCTGCAAGACCAGCGGGTCCTCCACCAATAATAATTACATTATGTGTGATCTCTGAGTTTTCCATAGTTTTTATTAAAACTCATTATACAAAGAAGCTAAAGGTTTATCATACTATCCATTACACGAGAGAGACGAGTAGTATCTGCTTTATCTATGTATTTACACAGATCTTCCATCACAATCTCTTTGGAGAGACCGTCAATCGCTCGTTTGACTGCTGCAACTTGCTGAAGCACATCCCCACAGTCTCGCTTCGAGTCTACCATCCTCTCAATTCCAAGAAGCTGGCCTCGAATTCTATTTATCCTTGTCTTAAGATTCATATTAGATCATTAACTTATATACTCCATACTAGTATAGAGTATATTTAATAATATCTCAACTGTCAATCCCTAATCAAATTCCTAGCTTAATACCCTAAAAGGTCCTTTTTTGCTTCTTTTACTTTCTATTTTTGACTCGCGAAGAGATCTTAGAATTTGTGCCTAATACGAAGGAGAGGTGAAGCCGCATGGCTTGGTTCCCTTCCTGAGTTAAAGACTTACAAATTCTTGAGCTTGAAGCATTGGAGAAAATAAAAGTAAAAGAAGAGAGAGTATATGTTGAAAGGAGATTATAAATAGATATACTAAATATCTATTTAGATATATTTAGTATATATTTTGATATGGATATTTAGCCCTTATTTCACGACTCCACTGGACAAAGAGTCAAGAAATTCTTTGTTACTCGCTGTCTTTGGAAGCTTATCGATAAGACTTGTAATTCGCTCTTCGCTATTTAAGAGTCCCAGCATTCGGTGCAAAGTAGCTATCTTATTGTAATTCTCTTTATCAAGCAAAAGATCTTCATGGCGAGTTGCGGATTTTTCGGTATCTATAGCTGGAAATATACGCTTATTGGCAATCTTACGATCAAGATGGACCTCCATATTACCTGTCCCCTTGAACTCCTCATAGATCAGATCATCCATACGGGATTCTGTACCAATAAGGGCTGTACCGATAATTGTCAGACTTCCACCTTCCTCACAATTTCGCGCGGCACCCAAGAATTTTTTGGCTGGGAAAAGCGCTTGAGAATCAAATCCACCAGATAGTGACCGACCCGATGAGGTAACTGACATGTTAAATGCCCGTGCGAGGCGTGTAACCGAGTCAAGGAGTATAACTACGTCATGCCCCATCTCAACCATGCGCTTGGCATGCTCAAGGCCAAGATTTGCCACCTTCACCTGCTGTCTGGGAGACTCATCGAAGTTTGAGGCTGCTACTTCACCTTTTATAAAACGTTTGATCTCTGTGACCTCCTCTGGTCGCTCACCGATCAGGATTGCCATAAGCTTCGCGTCTGGATAATTAATAGCTATTGCCTCGGCAATATCTTTCAGAAATCTCGTCTTTCCCGCTTTGGGCTGAGATACGATAAGTGCGCGTTGTCCAAATCCAATTGGCGATACAAGATCGACAATACGGGTAGATAGTGTGTCTTTGTCTGTCTCAAGCTTTATCATACGATTGGGGTGCAAAGACGTAAGGGTATCGAAGTCTTTTCGCTCCTGACTCTGCGTCTCAGTCATCTCGGCCCCATTGATCCTTTTGATAAGAAGTAGTGAGTGGAAGCGTTCGCCTTCTTTGGGAGGACGCGCAAGTCCCTCAATCTCATCTCCTCGTCTAAGCCAGAATCGCCTTATCTGAGATGTAGATACATAGATATCACGAGCTGGATTGATGGCATAATCCTGCCTCAAGAATCCATAACCGCCGACGGTAATATCAAGCACACCCTTTGCCTCATAGCTTATCTTGAGATCGTCTTTAAGTCTCTCTTCAAGAGGCACATCAGCACCACCTTGAGAATTACCATAAGGCTTACGCTGACCAAATTGACGCCTGTGATGACCACCACCCTGTGCTGGGCGACGTCCTTCTTCTGTATTTTGCTGCTGTTGGGAAGATTCGCTTACTGCTGCTGCTTGTTGCTCTTTTACTTCAGCCTCGGGTGTCGGGGAAACAAGGGGTTTGTCTTCATAATTGGTAAGAAGCGTACTCACGTCAATTCCTGGATCTTCTTCCACTGAAGTAGCAGATGTAGTATCTGTAGATTCTGCTACTGGCTGAGCATCGTCTGGGAGGGTTTTTTTGGTGTCATCGTCTGACATATATTAAGAAATAAAATAATAAATTGCGCTTTTTAGTGATTGCGCATATGGGATCACAAATGAATAAGTATTGACATTGGTTGAATTATAAGCGTGTATTTGGCTTCAAAAAGAGTCTTTTGCGATTCGTAGTCTAATTTGGGTATTTGGATTCTTTATCTTAAGTGGGCGTATAAACTATGTCTGAATTCCAGCTGGATACAAATGATCCTCGCCGATAAGATGAAAATAGCACTTTTTCCCTTCATTATAACGGGAAGACGTGTTATGGATCCTGATGGTCCATAAACTCCATCTCATTGCTCAGGCGTGATGCCGAACTTACCCTAAAGGATTGATAGCGTAGAGAAAAAGTTATCAATTTGCGATTATCCTATCAGGAGGATCGATTAGTAGTATACAACAATTAATTTCTATTTGTCAAGTGAAGGGATTATAAGGCTTCTTTAGGAATAACGCCTTGATGGTTTTGTTCTATCAATCTAACTCCATCTTTTTGGAATGCATATCTTTGACTTGTTATATCTTCACCATTAAGTACTGATGTCTCAAATTGACCCGCTTCTAAGGCGGTTACTAAAACTTCTCTTTGTTCTGGAAACACTCGTTCAAAAACACTCGGACTGACACTTGCAAGTGTCATAGCAATTGACAAAGCTTCCATCGTATGAGCTCCTTTCACAGTAATGCCTCTTCCTGCTTCTATATCTGTAGGATCTGTTTGAACATGCAAATCACCCTCAATGAGTCTCAACGAACCACTCGCTCCAATTGGTGTCTGAAATTCAATTTCTTGAGTGCTATTTCGGCGTGGCTGAAAATCACGGTAGTGCCTATCAAGAGCCTCTTCAAGAACATCCTCCACAGGAATTCCTGGGTTTGAACTAGAGAAAGGCTCATGGATATTTTTATCTGTAGCTAATCCAATAGCTCTGTCTCTTAAAGATGGTTGTGGTCGAGGTCCATCAAAACCTGAATCAGTCATATAAACCCATAGTAGAAGATTTAAGGAGTGATGTCAAGTAAGTACTACGCGACGGCATAAACTACTCCCTGCCGAGCAGTATGATCCACTTTTACCGAGCCTCTTACATCCACTGCTCTTCTATTTTTTCTTATTTGATTCGGCGCTTCAATAAGGGCACTAGGTGATATTGCAGGAAGCAAATGCGTGCCGAAATACCTATGCACCCCAAAAGGGAACTGTGCAGATGGTGGAGAAAGCTCGTCGAGTCCTGGAACAATAAAGTTTATTCGGGCACCTCGTTCATTCCACTGAGTAAGGACATCTTGAGCTCCTTCACTTCTGTACATTTCCTCCACCAAAGTTTTTCCGTTCCTAAATTGAGCCGGCAGTTGGGATACTCGCGCACTCATATATGCTGGTAAACCAAGTAGGGCCTGAGTCCAGCCAGAAATTCCTGAAGGCAAATCAAGATTCACTTCAAGTCCAGCCAGGTCAGCATTATGTAGGATTCTGTTTCTAAAAAGAGAAGTTCCTACTGCATTTGCTCTTTTTCTCATAGCCGAGTCGAGTAATACTTTTATCTCATCATGATCATCGGCATCATGAAGATATAATTTTCTAGAACGTTCGGTTTTTATACCCCGTCTACCACGCGTATCAATTACTACTCTGCTCAATAAAGAAGCTAAATCTGCATCTGCTGCAGCTAATGCCTCAGTTGACCTTTCATTCGCCCATTCAGTATATGGCACACTGTCTCCGACAAATTCCAAATCCGTCCAAGTCTCGTCTGAATGAACTCTATCCGACCAAACTACATCTATCACCTTTTCAAGTCTGGCTACATCGACTCCAATTGGTGCGGCAAGGTCAATTGAGACTGGTCCCCGAGCAGCTGGAGACACACCAAGTAGTGTATCCCCTAGTCTAAGTAATGATTTACTAAACGCCCAAGTGTCGGCAAAATTATAGTGTGGTCCTGCTGTGGTCCATAAATTAAGATGCGCATTGCTCAAATCTCCTTCTTCAACAAACCCTGGATGACGCTCGTGTAATGATCGATTCACCAAAAGTAAATCAAGTAGTCCTAAAGAGTGATTATCTATCACAATTACATGTCCAGCCTCTGCCCCTTCAACTAAAAAATCTGCCATTTGAGAGTATCTGTCTGGATCGTAATGATCAAATGGAGATAAGACGGATGGCAATACTAACGCACGATCTGCAACCTGCGATAAGTGTCCCTGTATAGTATCAGTTATTATTTTCGGCGTTACCGCTCCGGCCAGAAAAAGACGAGTCGTGGAGTCTGTGGGTTGGCCTGAAGGAACAAAAAGCCTAGGCTGGTCGGTGATTAAAGAAGATCGTCCATTTCCACCAGCTACATCACGAGGTTTTGATCCAGAACGCGCTTCAACAGCAGACATTCAAGATAAGGTATACACCCTAATAATTATCCTGTCAACTCCGATTTAGTCGGGATCAAACGATAAAATATACGCCGGCGCGGCGTGTGCTACAATGAGCATATCATGAATAAAAAGAAAGCGCCGTATATCTTCCTCCTTGTGCTTTTTATCATACTTGTCTTTGTGGTTGGGATACGCTATGGTCAGCGGGTCGAGAGGGCAAATCGCACAATCGACTACCTCAAGAAATATCTCCCCACTCAAGAGCCCACACCCGAGGTAGAGTTCGTATCCATCACCCACGACGAGTGTGGCATACTTTTTCTTGCCCCAAAAAATCTAAAGGTCATAAAGACAAAAACCGGACTTACAGCAAATGAGAGCGAAAAGACTGTAATCAGCATTCAATGTCTCGCGCGAAGCGCGACTGGGAAAAAGCTAGAGGAGAACATCGCCACAGAGTCAGTCCGCTTTACCAATGAAGATATTGTAGCTAAAGTGATCAAAAGAGACGGAATCACCCTCTACAATATCACCCTCAACCACCCCAAAAATGGAAAGATCGTAAGTATAATTGTGAAGAAGAACTTATTCCCACTTTTTGAGAAGACATTTGGCTTTTTCGTACCCACTCCGACTTCAGCTGCCTCGAGTCAATCGGGCACAACCAAACAATCTACATCACAATAAAGTCGAGATAATAAGGAGCAGAAAAATAAGAAGTTATTTGTAGTAGCTTTTGATCTGAAAAAGAATATAGAAGCCGATGAGTGCCCCAATAAGTCCGGATACAATACCGCTGACACCTACCACACTTGATACCAAACTTACGATATTTGCGTAAAAGGCAAAGTTCCATCCTGCTTTTGATTTTTTGAAAAGTCCAGGAATTGCAAGGGCCTGAAGCACGACGGCTACAGCTAAGATAACGACTGAGATTGTGTAGTTTGCCGTATAGGCAACCCCGTAAGTGGGCGCAGATACAGCAAGGAAAGGTAGGACTGCTGTGCCGATTGCCAAGACAGCTAGAATGCCTGGAATTGCAATCACAAGCACTATGATATTAATCCATGGAGCGAAATTAACCAACACTTCCTTTATGTTTTCAGGTAAAGCAGGGGCTTTTTTGACGAGATAAAGCTCGAGTGTGTCTTCGAGTTTGCCGAGTACTGATGATTTAGAATCTGCCATCGAAAACAATGTTAATTCCACCTACTCATTTTGTCAAGCGGATATTAATTTTTGCCGCTTGATCGGTCTAAATCAATGAATGTATATGTGTATTTGCCATCTTTATATGCCTGTTTGCGAAGCTCTTTATCAAACTCATGATATAGAGGAAAGTATGTATCACCGGCAAACTCACCCTCAACAATAGTCAGATATAGTCTATCTATAATCGGCAAAGCAGCCTCATATATCTGCCCGCCTCCAATGATAAAAATCTCCCCATCGTCATGATCTTTCTCCTTGTCTTGAGCCAGGGACACAGCCGCCTCCAATGAGCGGACAACATGAGCATCAGCAGGAACAAAGGCTGTATCTCGCGAGATCACTATATTTACACGATTCGGCAAAGCATGGCCGATTGATTCATAAGTGCGGCGCCCCATCACGACGGTATGACCAGTTGTAAGCTCTCGAAATCTTCTCATATCGGCTGGAATATTCCAAGGAAGGGCGCCCTTGCTGCCGATTACTCGATTTTTGGCAAGTGCTGCAATCGCACTGATTCGAGATTTCATATATTAATACCCACCAACTACTGTGACTGGCCCACGGAGCGCAGGATGAGGATCGTATCCTTCAAGAGTAAAATCGTCGAACGCAAGCTTATCGATGTCTTTGACCTCTGGATTTATCTTCATTTGCGGGAAAGGCCTGGGCTCACGCTCAAGCTGGATCTTAACTTGATCAATATGATTGTCATAAATATGCGCATCTCCAAAAGTATGGATGAAGTCTCCAGCCTCAAATCCACCGACATGGGCAAGAATAAGGGCAAGGAGCGAATAGCTTGCGATATTAAATGGCACGCCGAGGAACATATCCGCACTTCGTTGATAAAGCTGAAGACTCAGCTTTCCATCTCGCACATCAATCTGGTAAAGAGTGTGACAGGGCGGAAGTGCCATAGCTTGCCCAGGTAGCGCCATCTCATAGATAAATTCTGGATTCCATGCTGAGATGAGGATGTGTTTGCGCTCTGGTGTCTTTTTAAGCTTTGCCAAAGCCCAACCGAGTTGATCAATTGTTCGCCCATCCGATGTCTTCCAATGACGCCATTGACTTCCATATACAGGCCCGAGCTCACCCCACTTTGCAGCGAACTCTGCATCTTCTTTAATTTGCACGACAAATTCTTCCAAAGAAAGCTTCGGGAATGCACCTTTTTCAGCTTCTTTTTTATAGTTTTTGTACGCCCACTCGTCCCAGATATGCACTCCATTGTCAACCAAATACTTGATGTTTGAGTCCCCGCGCAGAAACCACAAAAGCTCGTAGATAATCGCTTTCAAAAATACTTTTTTGGTTGTCAGGAGTGGGAAACCACGGGATAGATCAAATCGAATCTGTCGACCGAACACACTTCTAAGGCCGATACCGCTATTGAACTCATGCTTTTCATATCCATTCTCAGATATATCCTTGAGAAGATTTAGATACTGATATTCTGGATGGTCTTTCATATGTTTGGGGAAATTAAACTCTTTTGTTACTTTTACTTATCTTTTGCGACTTGGGATGCCCGTGAGGGCGGGAACCCACTGGAGTCAAAAATAAGTAAAAGTAAGTATATTATACCTGTTTTTCGCGCTTGTCTGTCGTCACGCGCCCACCCTGCCATTGCCCTCGATACTGCTCTCCCCCTCCATCTACCCAGTAGAATTGAGCGCTCACAAATCGACATCCAAGCTCAAGGGTAACAGGAATAGGACCTTCATTTTTTATTCCAAAGCTGAGTATGCCCTGATATCCAGGCTGGGCAATACCCGTGCGCAAAAATAGGCCTGAGCGAAATGTGGTAGTTCGAGGCTTAAATTGTGCAGCAATATCTATTGGCAGATTCACCTTCTCAATTGTCGAGACAAGGTAAAAATCTCCAGGTTTGAGTGTAAAAGATTCACGTTTGTCGATTTTGTACTTCGCAACAGACTTGATCTTAGGTGTCTCTCGCTCCTCCACTCCCAAAAATGCAGTGCCTCCTTCTATGGCCCAGATCTCACCGAGTCGAAGGTCAAATCCAGCTCCTTCTGGCTCTTTAAGCTCGCGCTCACTTAATCCTTCAACAAGGTTAATTTCCCCAACAAGCTCCAGAAGTTTTTTTGGCCCGATCATCATAGACCACTAATTGTACATAAAAAAAATCGCAAACCCATTGATAATTTTTCTATTTTGATGTATAGTAATAGCTTTTAAACAATGAGTTCTGAAAGATTTAAAGGATACTTTAAAGATATGCCACAAGGAGAGATAAGACTTCACGAGAAATTAATTCTGAAAAACGTCGTCTCTCTTCTTGAACAAAGGCACCGCGCACTTACAGGTCGTGAGACTCCTCCTCCCGAGCGAGCGCTTTACTTGAGCCAAAAATATCTTACGAGATTTCTCCCAGCTCTATTTCGCGAGAGAAATTACCGTGCAGATGAGGTGGAGTCACCTGATGTCATACATGCAGTTGAGATTGCCGATTCACTCTTCCCTGTTCCTGTATTTGGAGTGTTCTGCACAGATGGACGTATTCCAAGTCCGGCTGTATTTGGTATACCCCCAGGCCATGGAGGAGTATTCAAAATCGCGGGCGCTGAGATACCAGGTTTTGAATATGACGCAGACGGGAAATTTCTACTAAATCCCGAGGCAAATTTTGCATCTCTAATAGATCAACATTTCGGCAAAAACGGCGGATCTCCCTCTATGAGTCAAGTATTTGATAGTCACTTAGGATGTGCCGCGCGAGGCTTAAGAGAAAAGAAAAAGGGAGTTGTCCCAGTAGACGGGGGACTCTTTGCTGATGTCAGACGAAAAAAGGCCCTGGCTAAAGCAACTTCAAAGTACGTTGCAGAAAAGTATAAAGAGGAAACATTTTTTCCTATTCAGTTCAGCTTTGATCCTCATAATGGGTTTGGATATATGGGCCTTGAAACAGACACCGCGCTATCTGCAGGAGTTGATACTGGATTTACAGAAGATGTAATTTCAGGTCTTGTAAAAAGCCAACACGTACTCTCCACTGAGCAAATCGCCGATCAACTTAAAAAAGTCTTTGGAGAATTTGCATTTGATCTCGACTGGACACATAGATACCAAGTAGGTATGTTGAAGTTCTGGGAAGGGGTTAATGAGCTTGCAAGCTCGACAGATGCGCTTTCTATTATCGAAGATAAAGTGCGAACTATTTATCAAGAGGCAGATGAGACTGAGATACGCCAACGAAGCCTTCTTCTCCTCGCTAATTCATTCAATGGATACCTACTTAATCAGGGGGACGAGTATCCATATAGCACCCATAAAGAGAGGGTTGTCGTTGTTGAAGAGCGCAGCAATGGACCATTCGAGATTGCTGCATTTCTTCTTCATCCCCAAGATGACGAGTTGATCTCTCATCTTGAATTAACAACAGGAATAATAAGAGATAATAGGCTAAATGGAAATATTACCGACGAATTTACAAAAGTCTATGTGAAGGCGAGTGAATATGCTGAAGCACCTGTTGTCGTGGTTGCAAAAGGTATAGTGCGAGAAACAATTAGTGATGCTGATTGGGAAAAGCTGGCTGAGATTGACTGGGCAAAAAAACAAAATTCCTGGGATATGAAAAATCCCAAGGACCCCAATGATGAAGAATTGAGAGAATGGCTTGAATCGCAATCCGGAAGTATTCCAACAGGAATAACTAAGACCATGTTTGACTTACTTAGGCTCGTCAAAAGTATACGAAACAATGAAGGGGCTAAGCCAGTCGTCTCTGGAGGAAACCGTGTATTTGTCGCCCCTGTACTTGTTGACGAACATAGACGAATTAAATATGTCATTCCCCTTCTCACTCACTAAACATATCCCAAGAGCTATTTTTGCTACAATAAGCTATGGCTTCACACGTCTATGTCTATGATCCAACCTCCTCGGATGAGCTGAGTCGGGTTCGTGGAGTTGGCCGATACTTGCAGATACTTCGAGAAAACTTTGCGGATGAGTTCACCTTCACATCAGACCTCACCGAAGTTCCCACGTCAGCTACTCTTATAAATCCTTTTATAAATTTTGTTAAGTCACCAATTGTCAAAAAAAGGCTTGCAAAAAAGCAGATTGGAGTGATCCATGATCTTATCCCACTCAAATATCCAGAGCATTTCCCACTTGGTATAAAAGGCAAATTTAATGTCTGGCAGAATAAACAGCTTCTTAAAAATTACGACCGTATTATTACCGACTCCGAGCACAGTAAGAAAGACATCATTCAGATTCTTGATATCCCTGATAAAAAAATATCTGTAATCTATCCAATACTGCCCAAAATATTCAGGTCAAAACCAACAAAAAATACCATCAAAATCTTCCCGATTGAGCCAGTAGTTGATTATTTTATCTACGTAGGGGATGTGACTTGGAATAAGAATCTATTAAATCTTGCGCGCGCTGTAAAACAAGCAAATGTCACAATAGTCTGCGTGGGCCGTGCATTTACCCGCAAGCCGAGTATGAATATAGAAGAAGTAGCATTTTCTGAATTTATGAGTGAGGTACAGGGAGATAAGCGATTCGTGTTTCCTGGGTTCGTATCAGATGAAGATCTCATAAGTCTCTACCGCGGCGCTGTGGCCAACATCCTCATCTCCCACGATGAAGGATTCGGATTCTCATATCTTGAAGCCGCAAGTTGTGCCTGTCCATCAATTCTTGCTGATTCCCCAATATTCCGCGAGACTGCAGCGGACACTGCGCTTTTTGCCGTACCCAGTGACAGCAATGACATTGCCTCAAAAATTAGCCTCCTTCTTGGAGATCAAGTGCTACAGAAAAAAATAGGCAGTGCCGCTCAAAGGCGAAGTAAGGAATTCTCGTCCATCACGTTCAAAAAAGACTTTTCAAAGGCAATTTCTTCCTAAAGGGCAACAGGAATAATCTCGGTCGTAAGCCGCACATCATCATCAATGCCAAAGTAGCTATACGTGCGCTCAGTATTTCGAAAAATAAGTCTAAATAGATAGAATCGAAGCTTATTGCGGCGTCTTCCTTGTGGGCGTTGTACTATTCGCTCTTTGCCCACAAATATGATCCAGTCACTCAGATCATCATATGGAGTCAGGTCTTCGTTAGCCGCAATATCACCAATCACCCGCTCTACGTCTGGCTCTTCCTTGAATCCAAAGCTTGCCTCAACAGCTATAAAACTTCTGTCCTTATCTTTGTCAAAGATACTTATTCGATAACGATCAGTTCGTATATACGGAGTTTTTTTCTCCACAATCGTAAGTAGGATTAGGTGCTTAGGAAGAACTTTGTATCTTTCCCAAAAAAGCTGCACGTGTGCCGGTATCTTATCTTCCGCTGAAGATACATAAGTTGGGGTAAGAATGAGCATTGAGCGAGGGAAAAACTGCGTAGCGCTCTTTTTTATATTAATAAGTCTGCCAACTGTCATTGTAGATACTTGAGAGTAAGCATCCAGAATCTGTTGTCGACCCCAATACCATGTTGTCATCACAATAAATACACCAATACCTATCAAAAATGGAATAAATCCTCCATCGACAAACTTAAGAGAATTGGCGATTAAAAATGAAGCGTCAATAATAAAAAGCGGCAACCACACAACTACAATACGCAAATAGCCCCATTTCCATGTGTATCGTGAAATAGCTATCATCGCACATGTTGTAGCCAGCATTACCCCAGATACAGCAAGTCCATATGCCGCAGCCAGTGCGCTTGCCGAACGAAAGATAAATACAAGCAATATACATCCAATATAAAGGCTCCAGTTTATAAAGGGCACATATATTTGCCCTGCGTGATGTTCATGAGTATATCTGACATCAAATCGGGGGAAAAGCCCCAAGGCAATTGCTTGAGAAATTAGTGAATATGCCCCTGAGATGAGCGCTTGAGATGCGATTATTGTGGCAAAAGTAGCTAAGACAACCATTGGATATAAAAAATTTAAAGGAACTAAGCTAAAAAATAGATTATTTCCGCTCACAGTTTGTCCACTTATAAGATAAGCCCCCTGGCCCAAATAGTTTAGAATAAGAGAAGGAAATACAATCGTAAACCACGATATACGTATCGGCAATCGACCAAAGTGTCCCATGTCCGCATATAAAGCCTCTCCACCTGTCACAACAAGTATCACTGAACCCAGAACGATAAAAGAGGCGTGTATTCCATTATGTATTAAGAAAGAGGCTCCGTATATGGGATTAAAAGCGGCAAGGATTGCCGGAGTCATCACGATCTGCTTCAATCCAAGTAAAGAAATAGCAGCAAACCAAACCCCAATTATTGGCCCAAATATAGCACCCACTTTAGCTGTGCCTTTATATTGAAATGCAAAAAGAGTGGTAAGTATCACAACTGTGATAGGAATCACATATGGCTTAAATGCTGGAGTTGCTACTTTAAGTCCTTCAACTGCGGAAAGCACACTTATTGCAGGTGTGATTATCCCCTCACCCAACAAAAATCCAGCCGCAAGGATAAGAAATGAGGTAAGAAGCAACACTGACCGCTTCTTATAATTACCAAGTAGGGCAAAAAGTGAAAAAACTCCACCTTCACCATCATTATCGGCTCGAAGTACAAATATAATATATTTGAATGCGATGATACATATAAGTGCCCACAGCACAAGGGATATACTACCCAATACATTCGCATTCGTCACTAAAGTACGCCCACGCCCAAAAAAAATCTCATTTATTGCATATAGGGGTGATGTACCAATATCTCCGTAGACCACTCCAAGTGCCCCAAGTGTGAGTACAAAAAGTCCTGTTTTTTTATTAGATTTCGAGTCTGAGTTCATAATCTAATACTATAAAATAAAAAATGCACGAAATTTAATCTCGTGCACAAACTACTGAATAATTTTATTAAACAAAAATAAGCTCACTCATTCTAACTTCATCAAAGAACTTTTTCAATTACTTTTTCTTTCTTGAAAAAGGTTTTTTCGAATTTTTACTTTTTTCTATTTTAAGCACATACCAAAAGACACCAGATGTAAGAAGAAGAGGCAACCATTCCTGAAAAATTGAATAAACACTTCGATCCTCGTTTTTCTCGACGTTGTATGACACAATCCCTTGTGTGCTATATGGTACTCGATCAACCTCTTCTCCACTACTGTTGAATATAGTGGTTGGACCAGTGTTGGTAACATATAGCAAGTATCGATTATTCTCTGCGGCTATTGTACGGGCGTGATTTTTGAGTCTTGTATATCCATACGTTCCATCAAATACCTGATTGTTAGCTATCCCGATAATAAAATCTATCGGCACCCCTCGGGCAAAATAATCAGCTACAAATTTGTGATTTGAGATCTCAAAACAGGAAAGTACTGGAAAATTCCCGTACTTCGTCTGAAAAATCATCGGCTTTGGACCAGGAAGAATATTGCTTGAGTAAGGGTGTACCGCGCGATACGGCTCAAGTAGACCCTTAATCGGATCCACAACAAGGGATAAATCGTATCCAATATATGCCCCATTCTTACTCTCCTCGGCTGTTGAGTCTTGGATCGAGCCAAGCACAATCACGACATCAAGTTTCTTGGACGACTCCTCAAGTGCGACCACATACTTGTGATTTTTATTGACTATATCAATTGGTACGGCATATTCGGGCCACACAACAATTTTTATCCCCCGGTGCGCAGCGTCTGACGTCTGATTGAGATAATATTGAAATATCTCATCAACTCGAGCAACTCGCTCCTCCCAGCTGAAGTTGGCGTTGTATTGAATAGCCTCAATCTGAACTTTTGGATGCTTCGTGTTGAGTACTACCGATGATTTTATAAGCGGAATTACGACTCCCACAATGAGGAAAAAAAGAGCAAAGTACTTTAGCTTTTGAAGTGGTTGATCTGTAAGATACAAAGAAAGACCAACCGCCAAGAAAAATCCAGTCGCAAGTATGATCCCCTCCACAATCCCTGTACCAAAATACGGATATACCCAATCATACATTGTGGGTGCATTGCTAATTTTGACAAATGCTTTCACAAAAAAAGTCCAGTGAAGAATAAATTCAATAAGATAGAATATCCAACCGCAAGCAAAAATCTGGATAAATAGATTCTGTGGATACCGATTTATAAGCCAATTAGTAAGCGCAAAAAGTACAAGAAATACGAGTCCATACACGACCATAGCCATCACAAATGGATCAAATCTCTCAAACCGAGTAAGCCATAAGTAAGTTGGAATACTTACATACACCCCAAAGCTGAATCCAAAACAAGCAGCAGACCAAACAGACAATCGTCTTAGTAAGAAATAAAGGGGAATTGGGAATACAAAAACAAGAAAACGATAGGGCTCATATAGGCCGAGGGCACAAAGTGCTGCCGCGGCAATAAAAAGAACGATCGTGAGTGCTGCTTCTTTACTCGTTTTTGAAGTTAAAAAATGTGGCAATTTCACGAATACGAGTGGAACTGATAAAGTGCAAAAGTGTAATCACAAGAAAGAAATTGTAGCTAAAAAGCTGGCCCAACACAATGTTGTTCGTGAACTGACTTATAAAATACAATAAAAATATCACGATATTTGAGATCAGTACAGCCACAAGATATCCGTATGTCGTCGCAAGAGTGCGAGTCGGATTTTTGATTGCCTTAAGCTTAAGAAAATAGTGTAAGTAATAAATAAGGTAGTGATAAATACCGATAAACGAAACCACAAAAAGCTGCTGATTGAAAAATGTCACATTGGCAAAGTATACGAATATCGAAAATACCCATAAAGCCAAAAAGTAATAGTTCTGCGAACCAAGAATAAATTTATTTTTCACCGTAATCATTCCATATAGAAAAGTAAGAAGAATACTCGTCAGAACAAGATATACTGTCCACGTTGATAGGTACTGCCACTTTAGATGAATTGCCGACCATACAAGAATAAGCGCCCCCATCTCCATTTTTTGAAGCAGAGAATAACCAGGCGTGAAAAAATTGACTGAAAACTCATCGTCAACCACAGTGTGATATATTGCATAAAGAGTCGTAATAAGAAGTAAAAGGTCGATCCGGAAATCAGGATTTCCAGGTCTGTAGAATAATCCAAATAGAATAATTCCAACTGCAGCAAATCCAGCAATACGAATTGCTGGTATACGGCGCGGGGACGTGATCTTATAAATCATTCCCAGCAAAAAATGGCTATGCCCCAAGATAATCGCGGTCAACATCAAGCCATATGCAGAGCCCGATGCTAAAAAAATTCCAATAGTAATGAAGAATGCGATTATCTTCTGAAGAACGAGTGTATTTGTGGGGATTACTTTATTCATAGATTTTCACTATTGTACCCTCACTCAAGAAAAAGTGCCATAGCATTATTGGTGGTTATTTTTTTTACCTCATCAACTGATATGTGTTGAACATCTGCCACCTTTTGAGCAATAAGTTCAAGATTGACGGGTGTATTGGGGAATTTTTTCTGACTTCTAAGTGGCTCGGGTAATAGATACGGTGAGTCTGTCTCAAGAACAAGTATGTTCAGTGGGACGCTCACTATGAAGTCTGCCTTTGCGCTATCATAGGTAATATCGCCATCAACTCCGATATATATCTTATGCTCCTTTGCGAAGTCGAGAAGTTCAAGATCCGGCTCGCAACAGTGAAGTACTGTACGTCCTTCAAGCTTTCTATCCCATACAGAGTCCAGAACTGCGAGTAAATCTGCCTTTGCCTGTCTATTGTGAAGAATGAGCCGTTTGTTGTGGAGTAGTGCAAGTGTAATTTGCCTCCTCAATATATCTTTTTGCAGTTCTATGAATTCTGATGTTACCTCATAATCTGTATATTTTGTCCTCGTATAATAATAACGATCAACCCCGACCTCTCCGACCGCGATAACTTTTTTTTGTGAGAGTAGTTGCTCGATTTCTTTCAATTCACTTTTTATATCTCGCTTGTCTTTTTTAGTTTGATATTCAAATATATGATGAGGATGTATTCCAACTGCCACGTAGATATTATCATATTTCTGAGCAAGCTTGACTGCAGCGCGGGAGGTGGCAACATCAGTTGACGGGATCATCATATGGGTCACGTCAGTGCGCTTTGCAGTAGCAATCACCTCATCTGCATTTTTCTCAAAAGCACTGAATTGAAGGTGCGCGTGAGTATCAAACATCAGACATCTATCGTAGCGTAGTAGGTGCTAATCGTCAAATGTGAAAATACGAAAAAGAAGGAAATACAAGTCTTGAAGAAGAAGCTAGGGCTTTTTACACACTCTTACATGCACGGGTTTTCCCCCTTCTACAGCATTATACACACGGCCTGAGCAGTACATAGAGCCATAACAGTAACCAAGCGTCTTCCACTCTCCCCAGGTACCGTTGGGCCTTTTCCATTGAATCTTACAAATGCTATTTTCATTATATATTGGATCGGAAGGAGACTTGGTGCTCACAGCCTGTGCTTGTTTCTGAAAAACCGCAATTAAAAGAATAAAAAGCGCAACCGCGAATGAGGCGGCAATGAGTGCGATATTTGATCTGATTTGTGCTTTACGGTTTTGCATTTGTATATATTACAGGATAGACTGCAAAAATACAAGTAGTATTCTGGTTGTAGAAAATTAAGAAGTTTTAGGACCTGTACCAGTAAATACTCTATTCATGCCCAGTCTCGTTCCAGTAATTCTCCAATCCCCCTCTACGCTAAGCGGCTCTTTATTCACTAATCTGAGGTGTCCAGCAAAAAGATCATATGTTCGGATTTCAGACATGTCTGGGGCCTTTTGGAAAAACACTGTATTTTGAGGTGGGGTGAGTCGAGTTCCCCTTTTATGTGATATAACCTGAGAATAACCTGGATTTAAAGTTTTATCTCTAAGTGGGATAAAGCCCAGAAATTTCCGTTTCATTTCTGCCATATAGCCTATTATAACAGCCATAATCAAAATGGTCCACAAGCTTAATTTATTAATACAAAATATTTGTTACTCCTCAGTGTGGCTAAGTGTCAATGACACTATAGTTGATATAGTTTCAATCTTGAGCAAGACTTAAAAGATTGTAGATTTTTAGGCTTTTGAAGATTCGTGCCAACTTACTTACAGAGTCGGACTTGGATTACTTGACCATGACCCACGCTAACCACATATACTTTGGATGAGCACACAAGTCTACCGCGGCAGACAGCTATTCTTGTCCATCCATCTGGACTCTTTATCATACAGATATGATCTTTACCAACAGTCGGTAGATTACTAGATTTTGCAGTTTCTGAAGCGTGGGATCTGTTGTCTGCTGTTTTTTGCCCAGCATAAAAGCCAATAGCTATGGCTATAATCACTCCAAGAAGGGCTATTATGAGGGGAGTATTTTTCCGACCAACACTATGCTTTTTCTTTTTTGGCATTAATAAAACGTTACAAAAGAAGCTTTCTATTGTCAAATGAAGTTAAGCTGTTAGAGAGTTCAGGAATCCGGAAACTATTGCAAGAACGAGCGAGAAAAGCAGCGCCCAAACAAATCCATCAACTGTAAACCCGGGTACAATTGCGTCAACAATATATACACAGATTGCAATAATCACGACCGTGAAAAGACCAAGACTAAGGATATTAATCGGAAGAGTCAGAACAAGAAGAATCGGCTTGATTATGGAGTTTACGATCCCGAATACGACAGCGACGATTATAGCTGTGAGAAAACTATCAACATGCACACCCGGTAAGATTTTAGAGGTGATAAATACAGCCAGTGCGCTAACTAAAACACTAATAAGAATCTCCATATCTTTATGTTAAGTAATTCAACTGCAAAAATCAAGCTCTTGAGCTAGTTTCGAATCTGTCTCCAAGCAGATCGAAGTATATATCCATAAGAAGCGAGGACGAAGACCGCGACTACTCCAGCAAGCGGGCGTAAAAATGGAATAAATCCAATCAAAAAAAGTCCGGCATATGCCAATATACTCAGAGTCTTTATTTGATATTCCAATTTGAATACATTTTTTAGAAAATTCGCAATATAAATAGGCAAGAACACAAAAGATAGTACAAATATACTATACGAGATAAGAGCAAGTGGGATGGCTAATGGATATAAAAGGGTGAGAAATGAGAGTATAAGTGCGAATATAGGGATGATCAAAAATCCAAGACCACCTAGTATATCCCACGTCATATTTCGGTCGAGTCGGACTGTGGAAAGTATGAGTCGACCACTAGAATCCAGAAATCGAATAAGAATTAAAAGGCCTAAAATCATTGAGAGCTCCCACGGAAAGCTGATAAGATCTGCCACAGACTTTTGCTTATTATCGCCTCCTGTGGCGAAAACCTTACCTTTCACTTGATTTTTGAGGTCCCCAACGAGTTCACCATACCCGCCATACATATTGCCTGCAATTTTTGAATTCTCAATAGTAAGTGTGCTTGAACCAACGATGAGATCGCCTGCAATTGTGGCGTCTCGAACCATGACAGTATTACCAGCCACCACCACATCATCGTTGTATGTGCCAGTAAGCACGACATCTGCTCCTGCCACTCGAGCAGCTGCTCCCGTACTTTTGGAGTGAATCCGCACAGTGGTACCCGCAGCCAGGATTCCCCGCTCTACATTCGAGTCAATACTCGCCTCTCCTGCCGCAACCACAAGGTCGCGCTTTACATCATGTGTGATTTTTACTGTATTCCCTGTGGCATAAAGATTGGTCGTAGATTTATTCACCTTCACATCCTGTCCCGAGATAAATTGGGCAGCATGAGACGGAAAAGCAACCACAGAAAATGCAACGAAAGTAATTAAAAGACCAAAGAATTTATTTCGCATACCTAGAGTTGGAGGATATCATAGGCTGGTGAAGAATTCAAGCTGCTTGTACGCTATAATATTTTTATGAACGTACTTATTGTCTACGCTACATATTCTGGAGGTACTGAACAGGGAGCTCAAATTATTGCCGAAGTTCTAAAAGAGAAAAAATATTCAGTCGACGTAAAGCGTGCAGATGCGGCATCAGCCGATGAATTTAAAGACTACGATCTTGTCGTCCTCGGATCACCCAGCTGGCTTGATCTGGATTATAAAAATGGCCGCCCACACCAATATATAATCGAACTTATGGAAAAAGCCAACGATATCAAAACTCTCGGCACAAAGTATGCTATTTTCGGTATGGGAGACACGAATTATGCATGGTTCTGTGGGGCGGTCGACTACTTGCAGGATTTTGTGAAGCAGTTGGGGGGTCAGCTCGCGTGTGAATCACTTAGAATTGATGGATTCTACTTTGATGAGGAGAAAAATCGTGAGAAGTTGAAAAAATGGGCAGCTAACCTTTCTAAGTAATACAAAAACTACAAATTAATTGTTGAAGTGCTCCGATATACTATTCCCGACTTGCGTATTCGTTCTTGTCCTAATGCTCGTCCCCATGATGCGCTTTCTAAAAGGTGAGAGGCTGCATCAAATACTCGACCACTTATTCCACGTGGCGTAGGAGTGGGCCTTGACTCATAAGTTTGAAGCATTGTCCCAACAAATTTCTCAAGGTCAGATTTTCGAATTCGCATAATTCCTGATTCCCACCAATCACTTCCTGCAAGCTCAATTAGACCGGCTACTAAGTCGCGATTTTGAGATGTATCGTGAGCCGCGCCAATTACATTGACGAGAGCAATTGACCTCCCACGACCATTGAGTCTATTAACTCGTTTTCCTAATCTACTACTCGCCGAAAGATTATCCTGACCATAATCCACCAAAGTCACTCTTGTATCCTTGGGTAGTCGTCCAAGTGCTTTACGAATTCTGGATCTTGAAAGATGAATTCCAAAACTCTCAACTAGCAACTCATTATTGGGATTAATTTGATCACTGGACATTGTGATTTTTGAGGAAATTGATTCGGCTAATCTACGTTGCCATTCCCATATTTGAAGAAAACTGGGAATCATACGATTAGGTACGTTCATTGGCAATTTTTCGCCACTGAAAATATTGCGATATCTATCTGGATTTTCCAACTCTGGGACATGACCAGCAATTTGAGAAAGTTCTCCGCGCTTCATCTCAGAGACAAGTCGCATAAGCAAAGTAAATCTATTGGTAAAGTTGCGAGCTGGAGAACCAAGCATCTGAATATTCATTGGTCTATCTGTAAGGTGTGCACCAGCGTGCACTGCACGCGCTGTACCGGCGGATATCCCGACAATATTGTATGTATCAAGCCCAAGATAATCGGCAGCAGACCGGATAAGATGCCCGTCATGCCGACCAAGAGCGTCCCACCTCACATCGTCAAAATGTTCTTGGTCTGGATAAGGTGGTTCAAGGCCCAAAAACGGTGGCATGATAATAGTATCGAAATAAAGAGCAAGTGCATCCAAATCGTGGTGAACTTCCTCGACACCATAGCGCATTCCAAATGAAGGAAGGTAAAATACCGCGCCTTTACCTCTATTTATCCCGTCTTTTTTCCTGTGTAGTATTGGAACTTCAATGTTTGGTAGTTCTAGACCAGCGATGGAAGGGCTTGGCACGAAAAGCGCGTGAGATGTGATTAGATCAAAATTATCTGGAGGATGAACAGAAAGTGGGCGGGTCTCAGCTAGACCTGTGCGCATTTGATTACCTATTGATGCTTCAACTAGTGCCACAGTATTTATTGTGTAAATGTATCCCCACTACCTTGATAGTAAATCTGCCTAAAGTAATTTGTCAAGCAGATGTCGTTTTACTTGATTGCACTTGAGACTGATTCCATCACGCCTTTGTCGAAGATTGAGGGTATGATCTTGGCGGGATGGGGATTTTTAACCAGCTTAGCGAGATTTTCGGCAGCTGCCACAAGCATTGATTTGCGAATAATCTTGATCTTATTATCAAGTGCGCCACGGAATATACCGGGAAATACCAGCGCATTATTAATCTGATTGGGGAAGTCAGAACGACCGGTTGCAATAATCGTAGCTCCAGCTGCTTTTGCCAAGTCTGGCATGATCTCAGGTACTGGATTGGCGAGCGCAAATACAATAGCATCACTATTCATAGTAGCGACCATTTCTGGCTTCAAAATCTCACCGCTTGATACTCCAATAAATACATCTGCTGCCTGACATGCCGTTGCAAGATCGCCCTCAATTCTATGCGGATTACTAAGCTCAGCCAGCTCTCTTTTATACTTATTGTCGCCTTCTCTATTTCGACATATAATTCCGCTTCGATCAACTACCAGAATGTCTGTGGCTCCATATCGATGCAAAAGTTTCACTATAGCCCACCCAGCAGCACCCGCACCGGATACTACAATCCTCACATGTTTAAATGTTTTTTTGACAAGTGGGAGTGCATTTATTAGGCCAGCAAGCACGACGACAGATGCGCCCCATTGATCGTCATGAAATACTGGAATATCAAGTGATTTTTTGAGCTCTCGCTCGATATAAAAACAATTAGGAGCCGCAATATCCTCAAGGTTAATTCCTCCGAATGTAGGTGCAATAGCCTGCACTGTGCGGATTATCTCCTCAGGATCAGTCGTCGAAAGCACGATCGGAATCGCATCTACATCGCCAAAGTGTTTGAATAGAATACATTTTCCCTCCATGACAGGAAGCGCTCCCTCAGGACCAATATTACCAAGTCCAAGGACTGCAGACCCATCAGACACGACAGCAATAGTATTTCCACGACTTGTATATTCACCCACCCTATCTTTATTCTGGGCAAGAAACGTACTCACTTCCGCAACGCCGGGTGTATAGGCAATAGATAAATCGTGCTTCGTGCGAATTGGGAGTTTGGAGGCAATTGCAATCTTGCCATGAATCTTCTTGTGAATGGCAAGTGCCTCGCCTTTTTTTAGCATTTTGAGTTTTTGAAAACGAAATCCCGCTAACGATCTGCCAATGATAAAATTTGGGCGGGAGACATAACCTGTGATTATACCACGATCAAGGCACAAGTAATATTCCTGTTGCGATTTATAATCTAAGCTATATACTAAATCCTTATGGCTGAACGAGTTACATCTCGATTACACAGAGAGCAAGGACCACGTATCGATGAGCTATCTCAAAGATTATCTGAAAGATTTAGATTCCCTCAAATTTGTGTTGATTCAATTGCTCTTGATTTAGGTAGAAGATCTATCACTACATTTCTTCGTCCACTTTTGGAAAACAGAGTGAGAAAAGTCTCAGGGGAAAAACCTTTTGTGCCAAGCACTGTGGAAGTTAAAATCAGAAAGTAAAGTTGTATGCTTTCTTAAATGTCGCAAAATCAACTTCATTTTTCCCTTCAAGTTGCACTTTTCTGAGGACAAGTTTGTCACCTATTAACTCCATATCAGTAATCTTCAGCCGTTTTTCTTGACCTGAGATCTCAACTATAGACCAGATGCCTGGCCATGGATAGAGGCCACGAAATTTATTAAAGATTTCGCGGGATAACTCTGAGTTCTGCGTTCTGAGCTTTGAGCTTTCTATATATCCATCTTTTTTTGTAAATAATTTGGTGTACGTTGCTGCAGAGTGATCCTGTGGGGTAGACTGAATTCCATCACTTATCAAAGTGTGAGCACATTGAGTAAAAAGCTCATATCCTAGATTAGTCAACCTATTTGTCAACTCCGGCCGACGCTCGTTGGGTGAAATCTCTAGTTTTTCTTGCCTCAGAATAGGTCCATGATCCATCTCTCGGTCTAGTTGAATAATAGTGACCCCGGTTTCTGTGTCTCCGTTTATGAGTGCTGCCGCGACTGGGGCAGGACCACGATACAAAGGCAAAAGCGACGGATGTATATTCCAAAATCCGTATTTTGGTATTGTGAGTAGATCAGCTGGAATAATCTCCCCATATGCATAGACAAGAGCTAAATCAAGATTTGAGATATTAGATTTAAGATTTACGATATCCTCAATGACTTCAATATTGTATTTTTTAGCCACAAATTTTACAGGTGTGGGTGTGAGTATTTGTTTCCTCCCCACCTTCCGATCAGGTTGAGTGACCACATGAGTTACCTCAATTGGAATATCTTGATCTTCGGCAAGTCGCGCGAGAAAATCAGCCGCGAAGTCTGGTGTACCAAAATACGCAAGCCTTAGCTTCTTCATTCATCGATTATAACCGATTGCAGCTCGAATTAGCTGTTATACTGAGTATGTATGAGAGTCTTCATCGCAGCCGACCACCGCGGATTTGAGCTCAAAAATCAACTCATTGAGTATGTTCAGGAGAAAGATATCCGTACAGACGATCTTGGCAATTTTGAGTACGACCCGCAAGACGACTATCCCGAATTTGCACAAAAAGTCGCCAAAGCGGTTCTTCAGAATCCGACTGAACACCTTGGTATAGTAATCTGTGGGTCGGGAATTGGCGTATCTGTTGCGGCCAACCGCTTCCCCGGCATCGTGTGTGGAGTCGGCTTCAATACAGATCAGATCAGGCATGCTCGAGCAAATGATCATATCAATGTCCTCTCTATCCCCTCAGATTACATTGATGAGGAAAAAGCAAAAGCGCTTATCGATGCATTTCTTGATGCTACACCAAAGACCGAGGACAAATATCTGCGAAGGCTCAAGCAACTAGATAATATAGATACCACTGCGCGCCCTGCTCTTGATCCATTTGGTGATGAAGAAAGCGACGAACTTACAAATCCAGAATCAGCACTGCCATCTCAACCCGAGGCTCAACATATCGAAGAGTCAAATCCTCAAGCACCCTTCACAGAAGAACCAAATACTGAAGAATAAACGAGAATCAGTAGAGTTTTTTAAACTCACCTATCAACTTCTTCGTAATTATTCCAACCTTGCCATCTCCCACATCTAGTCCATCAATCTTCACAACTGGCAATACCTCTTTCACAGTACCTGTCATAAATGCTTCCTCAAAATCTGGAATCTCGGATACGAATATATCTCGCTCGACATGCGGAATCTGCAGATCATCTGCGAGCTTGAGCACATACAGGCGAGTAATTCCCTTGAGGACTCCATCTGTAGCTGTGATGAGCTCACCATTTTTCATGGCAAAGAAGTTGCTCACTGCTCCCTCGTATAGCTTTTGATCAGCTGGAATATGATTTTTCTGAGGATCGATATAGAGGACTTCTCGAGATCCATCCAGCTCTCGTGCCTTTTGTAGTGCGATCATGCCGGTTAGATAGTCGGTTGACTTGGCTTCGGGTACGGCGCGAACTGCCGGATAGGTAATGATTGAGATGCCGTGCTCGTAATGCTCAGATGCCATCGGAGATATCGGTAGATATATGATCGCAAAGTTTGGATTCTCTGGATTTAGTGGTTGATCAGTCACCCCACCGGTCAACAGAAGCTGTACAACCCAATCACCAGAATTCTTCTTCAATCCTTCGAGAATAAGTCCTTCAATTTCCTCGTGTGTCTTAGTAAGCGGAATGCTCAGCATAGCGGCCGACATAAAAAGGCGCTCTATCCGCTCTTTGAGGTAGAATGGCTTGCCTCTATAGGTCCGCAATTTTTCCGATACTCCATATCCACGCACGATAGCGTTGTCGCGGGCTGGGATAAGTAGCTTATCCTCGCTCACCCACTCGCCGTTTAAGTAGTGAAGTGTATTTGTATTCATACTGTGCTACTCTAAAGTATACTAATTTAAGTGTTGCTTATTTCATTCATGCGCCAGATTAGTAAGCTCTTCAACAACCTCATCTATACTATAGTTTGTTGTATCAATAATCTTTACACGCTTGTCATCACGCCACATAGCAAACCATTCGTGATGTTCTCGTATTTGAGATTCTTTTAATTTAGCTTCGCCCGATCGTTGATTATTTCGCCTAACTGTTTCGTCTTCCTCAGGCAATAAAACAACTACCTGATAATCGAGCCCTTGAAGGGCTTTTTCCCATTTATCAAATGACTTACTTGCAGCAAAACAATCAATAATGCAACTTATTCCTACATTTTTGTATCGCGTAGCTATATCTGCGCATATTTCAATAGATACATCCCACTGTTTCTGCATTTCGTCGGTCCATGGATACTCTGAAGGATTTTTAAAACCGGCTTTTACCTGTCTTCGAATCTCGTCTTGTTCAATAAGTGCCCAAGTACCAGAAACTGAGTCAGCAAAGAGGCCACAAGCAGTACTTTTACCCGCTCCGCCTGGACCTGTTACTAGTAATATTTTTGACATAAAATGTTTATAGAAACATTTACGCATTAATCTTAAAATCCACCACATCCCCATCCTGCATGATATGATCACGCCCCACAGACTGTACGCGACCCGCCTCTCGCGCACCTGTCCATCCATTTGATTTCACAAAATCTTCGTACGACACAATGTCTGCTTTTACAAAATGCTTGATAAAGTCTGTATGTATCGCACCCGCTGCATGCTGAGCATCTGTGCCCCGCACGATCGTCCATGCACGAGCTTCAATTACACCAGCTGTGAGGAATGATACAAGATTGAGTGCCACATATGCACTTTTGATAAGCCGCTCCATACCCGTCTCCGTCAGATCAAATGCTGATAAATATTCTCTTTGATCTTGCTCAGATAGCTCCAGCATATCGTTTTCAAGCTTTATGCAGAGTGCGACGTACTGATCGCGTCGTCCTGCGTCGCTCAATATTTTCTGTATTTTCTCACTTGTCGATTTTTTATCAGCAAGCTGCTCCTCAGATACATTGAAGACGATAATCTGCGGCTTGATTGTAAGAAGATTGAGCGGCGTAAGTACCTCAAGCTCGTCACTTGTAGTCTTTTGATCTTTGACGAGTACCCCTTGATTGAGCTCACTTTTCACTTTTTGGACGGTATCCCAAGCGAATTTCTCCTCTTTTTCTATCTTGCCCTTGGGCTCGCGCTGCTTACCAAGCGTATCAAGATCGGCGAAGATAAGCTCCTCGTCGATTATGGCAATATCATCCTGCGGGTTGGGAGTTGTTGATACATGTATTACGTCTCCACCCTCAAAAAGCCGCACCACATGCACGATCGCCGACACCTCTCGGATGTGGGAGAGGAATTTATTACCCAGTCCCTCGCCTTCGTGTGCGCCTCGTACAAGTCCAGCGATGTCGTAGAATTCCACAGCCGCTGGCACTATTTTGTCCGTCTTCACGATCTCGGCAAGTTTGGGCAATCTACTATCTGGCACTTCTACAACTCCGACATTCGGCTCGATTGTGGCAAAAGGATAGTTGGCCGCATACGCCACTTGCTTCTTAAGAAGTGCATTAAAAAGCGTGGACTTCCCCACATTCGGCAATCCAACGATACCTACTTTTAAATTCATAAGCTCACATTATACTAATTTTAAGCCTGATAAGACAGGCTCTGTGCAAATCATGAATAAGTATGCTATACTATTTATATTGATTTAGAGATTGAGCTATACAGACGATTCTTCCCACCGGATTTAAAATAAACTCTGGCGGTAAACATCTTCATGCGTTAGCTCCCAGATATTTGGCAACAGCCACTTATTTTTTATTTAAACATTGCTTTAGATCTTTATATTGTATGTATAGTAATTCAGGAACAGGTAGATCACTCGGTCGTGCAGGTGCTGGTGGAAACTCATTTAGACGCCCCACTCGAACTGGTGGAGGCTATGGTGGCCCACAGCGCTCAGGTTATGGTGGACAAGGGGGCGGATATGGTGGAGGCCAAAACAGATTTGGTGGAGGAAGATCCAGATTCCAACCACAAAGACGTAAAAGTGCGCTTGGCGGAGATATCAATATCTTCATCAAAAAAGCAACTGAGACAGCAACCAGTGAGCAGTTCACTCCTCACAATAGCTTTGCCGACTTCGCAATTGGTGAAAATCTCAAAAAAAATATTGAGAGCCGAGGATTCGTACATCCTACACCAGTTCAGGATCAGGCTATTGAGCCAATTCTCGAGGGCAAAGATCTTATCGGACTCGCGTCCACTGGTACGGGTAAGACGGCTGCATTTCTGATCCCAATAATCGACAAGATTGCCCGGGATCCTAGTCAAAAAGCGATCATCATAGCTCCAACTCGAGAGCTTGCGCTTCAGATTCAGGATGAGTTCCGCAATTTTTCGCAAGGAATGAGAGTGTATTCAGTTGTCCTTATTGGAGGCGCGAACATGTATCGACAGATCCAAGATATCCGCCGCGGTGCACATGTGGTGATTGCCACTCCGGGTCGACTCAAAGATCTTATCCAGCGCAATATCCTCTCACTTGAGAATTTTGCCACATTCGTCCTTGATGAGGTAGATATGATGGTGGATATCGGATTCATAAATGAGATCAAATACTTTGTATCTCTTTTACCCACTGTGCGACAATCTCTTTTCTTCTCAGCGACTATCTCGCCCAAGATTCGAGAGATTCTCACTGCATTTGTCAAAGACCCAGTCACTGTATCTGTGAAAAAACAGGATACGGCTGAGAATGTAGATCAGGATGTAGTGCGAGTCGTAGATCGTCATAAAAAAGTCGATCAGCTTCATGAGCTGCTCAATAAAGAGGGCTTTGATAAAGTGCTTATTTTTGGCCGTACCAAATTCGGTATTGAAAAGCTCAACAAAGAGCTTATTGATCGCGGATTCAAAGTCGGCTCAATCCATGGCAACAAGACTCAAGGATATCGTCAAAGGATCCTGTCCAGCTTCAAAAGATCTGATATTCAGGTGCTTTTGGCGACCGACGTCGCGTCCCGTGGGCTTGATATCGACGATGTCACACACGTCATCAACTATGATCTCCCAGAGACGTATGAGGACTACATCCACCGCATAGGTCGCACAGGTCGTGCCAACAAAAAGGGTGTGGCGCTTACCTTCGTCGACCAACCACGTCAATACTAATCAGGATTGACGGTACAATCTTTTCTGCTATCATAAGAGGCATATGAGTTCGAATGCCGAATACTATGTCATATAGCCCCTACGAATAAAAATTCGCTCCAATCTTAAGCTTTCTTTATTTATTAATTTATTTTTAAAACATGTTCAAAATCAATAAGTTCGACCTTCTTGTCTCAGTCTATATATTCTGTATCGCAGTATCTGAGCTCATGGGAGCCAAGACATTCCCACTTGGTGAAATTGGTCCGATGCGATTCAATGCGTCGGTTGCGATATTTTTGCTCCCACTCGTATTTACCATAAACGACGTAATCGTGGAGGTGAAAGGTAAGGAGCGGGCTCGTTCAGTAGTACGCTCAGGGCTTGTTGTGGTGGCTCTGATTTTTGCTTTTAGCCTACTCGCTATTATGCTGCCGCCATCTATGCGATTTAAAGAGACTGAGGGCGCATACGACACGATATTTGCCAAGTCGGCTCGGTTCTCGGCGGCAAGCCTTATCGCATTTGCGCTTTCTGAGTTCACAGATATTCTCGTATTTGTGAAGCTTCGAGCAAAGATGAAATCTAGTGGGCTGTGGCTGAGGAACAATCTGTCAAATTTTATAGCGCAATTTATCGACACAGTGATATTTATCACACTTGCCTTTTATGCGCTCGACCGCGGTCTTGGAAATAACGCATCCTTTTTATGGAGCATCATCCTACCCTACTGGATCATAAAGTGCGCGATGTCTATCGTGGAGACTCCGCTTGTGTATGCCGGAGTCCGCTGGCTCAGGGGAGAAGAAAACAAGAAATAAGATTTAAGAAAAAAGCCTTTTGTTACTTTTGCTTCTCTTTTACGACTTTGCAGATGAGCTGAAGTCGTAGGCGAAGTGCATTTGACGAGCCGTACGAATTCGCGATTCCGGAAGTGGAGTAAAAAAAGTAAAAGTAAATATAAAATATATACTCTTAATATGAATATAACTCTTGTTATGGTCCAATCCATAAATGGCAAGATTACTCGTGGAGAAGATTCAAATGTGCCTACCTGGACATCGGTTGAGGATACAGAGCATTTTCACACGATGATTGACCATGCACCACTTATCATCATGGGTCGCCACACATATGAGGCGGCCAAGTCCTCGATCAAACACAAGGATAGTACGCTTCGTATAGTCATCACTTCGTCCCCTACTAATTATCAGAGTGAGGAAGTGCCACATGCACTTGAATTCACTGATGAAAAGCCAGAAGTACTTATTGATCGACTTGAAAAAACAGGATATTCTCATGGACTTCTTGTCGGTGGTGCGAGTTTAAACAGCGCTTTTTTATCTGCCGGGCTCGTGGATGATATCTATCTCACAGTCGAACCCCGTATATTTGGTACTGGTCGCCCACTTGTCGAAGATTCAAATCTAGACATATCTCTCACGCTTTTGGAGTCAAAAAAGCTCAATGATAAGGGCACGCTCCTTCTCCACTACAAAGTGAGCTAAAAAAAATCGTGCTTCAGCCCACATATAATATATGTAGATATTAATTTTCAAATACGTCATAATTAAAATTATTACCACTTTAATTTTTTAAACCAATTTGAATCTTGAAGATAACAGAGTAGGTACAAACTCAGAAAATACAAACACGAATTTTACACCTATTAAAAGTGGTCGTAAAAAATTCTTACTTTTGGTTTTTGTGACGGGTCTTACATTCCTCATTGTCACAATTGGACTGATTTATTGGATTAATGCTCGTTCTAAATCATCAACACTTAGTATCTCACCCTCACTCAAAAATCTCGAAGCTCAAAGTAATATTCCATGCAGCAGTACTGCCCTTAAACCTGCTCAAAAAGTCTGTGCGGATTTATTACATAAGCTTCGCACTCAAACAAAAGAACAAATAGCGCTTTATCAAATCACAATCATTGAAGTTGTTTCCCAAAGATTTGACCCGTGCCTACATCTTGCGCCGAATATGGGTATGTGTGCGCCTGGCGATCATTCAGTCCCAGGATTCCAAATTACACTATCATATCTCGACCAAAAATATATATATGATACGGATAGAGAAAGCTCTATCTTTTATCATCTTGATAATCCCAATCCAACACCTGCATATGTACAGCTTCAAAAAACTAGTGATGTGGGATCTATGACCTTAAATACAAACTCCAACCAATATGATTGGGTTAATTTGTACAAATATAACCTGCAATTTCGCGTTCCACACTCTGCATTTTATGGAACAATTACTACCAAGTATTTTGGTGATAGTACGGGACAATATTCAGAATATTACCTAACTTCAACAAGTTTCATGAATAAGACTTCCACCTGTTTAACCGAAGATAAATTCAAAGGAGCTTTTGCCTCTGTAGTTCCTGCCGATTCTGAAAATTCAGCGAGAACATCAGGTGGTAGTGGAGAAGAGTTTAATGCAATAGGGTGGGCTAAAATAGGAAACCAATACTATCATATAGAATCAACTGGGCGCTGCTATAAAGACCCAATGCTTCGCAAATTAGCAGACACTATTACGGATGAATTTACTAAGACAGCCAGAAGTATTCATTAGTTTTCAAGTAATAACTATTAGGACAAAGGTTACTTCAGCTGAAATTTCCCCTCACTATTTTTTTCAATCACCCCTTCAATCTCAAGTAGCGACAGTTTATTGGCCAGATACGAGACAGACACGCCAAGTGTGTCTGCAAGATCATCAGCAAGACATGGCTCAGACGAGAGAGCGCCGACGATTGCCGTAGATTCTGCATCTAGTCCATCAAGGGCTCGCGCCTTTTGACGACTTACAATATTGATATTGTATTCGGACAGAATATCGCCGGCTGATGTGACAAGCGTTGCCCCCTCTTTGAGTAAGATATTGGGAGCAGCTGATTGGACTGACGTGATAGGTGCAGGTGGTGCGAATACATCGCGGCCTTGTTGTGCGGCATATCGGGCTGTGATGAGGGCACCGGATTTGTCCGTCCCCTCCACGATCACGACTCCCTGCGAAAAAGCAGATATGAGCCTGTTGCGAGCAACAAATAATCCAGGATGCACAGTCTGCCCAGGCGGGAATTCAGATAGAATACAACCGTCTATTTGTATCTCCTCATACAGTTTTTTGTTCACGGGCGGATAGATAATATCTACCCCACATCCAAGGATCGCAATAGTCGTCCCGCCGACTGAAAGCACTCCCTGGTGGGCAAGTGTATCTATCCCAAGCGCCATCCCCGATACGACAACTACACCAACAGATGCTAAATCGCGTGCAAATGTACGCGCAATCTGCTGCCCATAGCTTGTGGGTTTACGCGTTCCTACAATTCCAATCGCGAGGGTTTTCCCGTCAGAAAATTTTTTCAGAGTATCTATGTTGCCTTTGATATACAGACAAATAGGTGGATCGGGAATATGACGAAGTTTATCTGGATAGAGAGGGTCCTCTTGAGTGATAATGATGATTCCTTTTTTCTGGATCTCATCCAGCTTTTTTTCACTATCAAATCCATCGCGGAAGTCCACAAACCGACGACCAGCGTCTTCTCCAATAATCTCTCTTAGTTTGTCTTGAGGAGCTGTATATGCGGCCTTAGGATCACCAAAGTGACTCAAGAGTGCCGCGAACTTCATTGGCCCAATCCCCAAGTGGTGTGAGAATCCGATGTAATACGGAAGATTTTTACTAGTCATGCAAATTGACTGTTGAAAAAGTTGGGATGTTTAAATTAAAGCTTACTGCCGTAATCGTAAGAGTTGGTCTTGCCTTTCTGCATCTGCATTTGTAGTTTTTGTATATCTTTCGCTTTATTTTGTATAAGAGATATAGCTGACTTTGTCAGAAAAACAAATAAAAGAATACTTATTATCCACCCAATTATTGAGAGCCCCACCCATACCTTTGGCGTTTTTACATCAGTAGGCTCCGTTAGATTTAGGTACATCTCATATAAAAAGCTTGTTATGAAGGGTCCTGTGAAAAGCGATATCAATCCCGAGCCAATCCCACCCAAAAATGCTGCTGCTGAATCTCGAGTACCAAAGGCAAGTGCGAATTGGAGTACCATCACAGCGACATAGAGCACAATCACACGCCATACTATGCCCCAGAATCTTTGGGATACAAGAGCCTTACTCGTCCATAGATTTGTAAGTCCTTTTTTCTGTTTCTGAATGTATACAAATGCAGCAAATGAACCCCAGATCGCCCAAAGAATTAACACTACCCCAAGGCTTAAAATTCCAAGCGGAAGAAGACCAAGGATAAAAAGCCCAGTCAAAAAGTTGAACCACACAAATCCCCATACACGGGCTTTTGTTGCTTTGTAGGTCTCCACAGCTCCAAGCTTTGCTTCTTGAATAAGAATGGAAGTCGTGGCGAGTTGTATCCATGAGGTGACAAAAAGAAATAAAATAAATCCAATAACCCCGACGGCAATAGTAATAATTATGCCAATAATCCCTACCACTGGGGCTGATTTAAGAAAAAAACTACTTAAAAAACCACCTATAAGACCAACTATAAGACCAACGATAAAAGCAGTTATTAGAGAAATAATCAATAGCCCAATAAAAGACAATATCCCCAAAATAATGCCTAAGAAATAGCTCAAAAATCGCTCTTTGGTTCGGATAAATGCACGCTTGATAAGCTGCTCGATCTGCCAAGAATTATTCATAAAATACAGTATAGGTGTGTTTTGAGAAAATGCAAGGACTAAGTTGAGGTAGAATAAAGATACATGTTAATCACCCCCTCACTCCTTACCAACTCCGTTGATAATCTGTGGGAGCAGATCGCACGACTCACCCCTTATCTTCCGCATTTTCAAATCGATATTGTCGATGGCATATTCGCACCTGGCACAACAATTACAACCGGTGGACTACTTACGTCACTAAATAAACACCAAATAGAAATTGCTGATAATCATCTTGTTTTCGACTTTCATCTGATGGTCAAAGATTACGCTGCAGATCTTGAAAATATTAGAGAGATTTCATCGACCATCACCGTCGACACCGTTATTTTGCATTTTGGAGTGCACCCAGATATTGAAAATCTGCGAGTAAAATATCCATTCAAATTTGCCCTCGCACTCAATCCCGACGATACAGTTGATGATCTTATAAGTCAGTACCCAACCTACCAAAATATCGATGGAATACAGATTATGGCGGTTAGGCCAGGTAAGCAGGGACAGGCTTTTATGCCTGAGACGCTCAATAAGATTGAACAACTAAGGATTGCGGGCTATAGGAACTCTATATATCTTGACGGTGGGATAAATCAGGAAACTCTCCCAATCATTTTTTCACAAAAATATCCACCCGATGTCATTGGTCCAGGCAGCTTTTTTAGCGCTGCGGAGAACGTTGAGGAAAGGGTAAAATTCATTCAAGACCTATCTAAGGAATAAGGAGTCGAAAAATCAGCGGATTTGCAATTAATGCTCCAATATCACCTAAATCTATGCGCCCATTCCTGTTTGGATCCAGCGGCCACATACTCTTGACTGACGTCGTATTACTCCCCTGGCCCATCACAATATGGGTCTGCCGGGGAAGAAAATAAGGCTTAAGCACGACCAGGCGGTACATCCTACCGGGCAAGACGTTCGGCACAGCATTAAGGCTCAGGACGCCGCCTGCATCTTTCAATCCCTTCTTTTTAAATACGAGCTGCTCATTGGCGTCGAAGAGCTGAATCTCAAAATCGGCGAAGTTCCGCCGAATTTTTGGGACAAGATGCACCTTCACTTTGAGGCTTGGGAGCGGGATGATCGTAAAATTCCATGGAATACTCATAATCTCTCTATCTCCTTTTTTAAGGAAAATTTTTGTATTGTGTGCGCCTTTTTTATTGTCTGTTTTTATCGCAAGATCCACAACTTGCTCTTCGTGTGGCAACACTGAAGAAATATCTGAGAAAAAATATTTATGATCACCGACACCAGCAAGATCAAGATTATAGCCATCCCCTACGTCCCACATAGCCTGTCCTTCATTTTTGAGCGTAATAAAAAGACGATAATTTGAATTTACAGTAAGCTTGCTTGGCGTATCAAATACTATCGCTCCCCGCTCTATTTGCTCTGGGTCACCGGTCACTTTATCCATACCCTGTACAACACCATATTGAGGGTAAAAATCATGGCTTCCCAGTTTGCGCCACGAGAAATGCCCAAATACAGCATCTTGATAGTTAAGGATAAATGGTGTCACAGCTCGTACACGACTGTCTGTGAGCCAAATATTCGCATAAGTTCCTTTTATGAATTGTGCGACTTCATCGGGCGTGAAAAACTCCCGCCGACCTGACCCGCTATGTGGCCATCCTGTCTCTGTGATAAATACAGGGAGATTTTTATCGACTCCAATACTTTTTAAGGTCTGAAGCTCCCACTCATAATTTCGGATACTGTTTCGGCCTGTATCAAAGGGGGTTCCCACAAATCCAGGGTTCGGATATGAGTGAGACGACCATCCATCGATATGATCGAATATATCAGGCCTTTTTTCCTTCATTTTTTCCAGGAATACGCGCTCATCTTCATATTGAGGAGGCGCCGAGGGAGCGGCAGCGTCAAGACCGGCCAGCATCACAAAAAAGTCAGGATTTTTTGCCTTAAGCGCGCGCGCGAAGTCATCTGCAATCTCCCCGTAGCCTGCCGGATCCACTGATCCACCCCACTCACCTGCGTGATTGGGCTCATTAAAAAGCGCGACATATCTATCACGAGTAACCCAATTTAGTGAGTTTAAGAAACTTACCCATCCAGCAATATCCTCGCGTGTCGGCTTACGCCACGCGGCACCTTGGGGTTGTGTCGCGATTCGCACGATTGGTATTAGATGACGAGTGCGAAAATTATCAAATACACCTTGCCATTTGGTGATATTTCGATCGTTCTCCTGCAAAACAACCGTGATATAACCCCACTTGCCACCGCCACTATTTACAAGCTTTTCTGAGTCTTGCACGTCTTCATCTCCCACCTGGGCTATATGGATACCAAATTTATTATTGGGCCGGGCTGCGTCAAAGCCGTGAGCATTTTGGGCTATAAACAGGGAAAGAATAAGAATAAGTACTAATCGCTTGATCATGTTTTACGAATGTCGGCGAGTACCAACTTTTGCAGATTTAAGAAGTGCAAGTCCCATGTCGTCCTGATGTGCCGAGCTGTACACGACATCGGCAATCCCCGCATTGATGATTGCTTTAGCGCACTGCAAACAAGGCGCGACAGTCGAATACATTGTTGCTCCTCGCGAGGAGACACCATGATATGCCGACTGGAGGAGTGCATTCTGCTCAGCATGTAGACAGATACAAAGATCCTTCCGCTCGTTTTCAGCGAGTACGTTCTTTTCGCGGTTTGCACATCGCACACACCCACCATCTATACAGTTTTTAGTACCAGCTGGAGTACCATTGTAGCCAGTCGCAATAATATGCGTACCTTGTACAACTACGACGCCTACTGCCATGCGAAGACAGTTGGATCGAGTCTTTACAACTGCCGCAAGGTCCAGAAAATAATCGTCCCAAGAAGGTCTTTTTTGGCTTTTCATAAGAGATTGGTCTTTGCACTTACCATCCGTAACTTTTCGCATAAGATGGTCGGGGCGGCCGGACTCGAACCGGCGACCTCACGACCCCCAGCCGTGCATTCTAGCCATCTGAACTACGCCCCGTGCAACTTCTATTGTACCAAATTAGAGAGTTCCAATAGCCAGTTTATAACTCAAAGTCTCAAATGGGGTACAATAATAGTCACATTATTTAAAATGTGTCATGAATAAGCTCCCATTTTTCACTAAAGGACAAAGAGGAGGGATGAGTTTTCGAGCAAAAAGCGACAACTCTGCGCTCTATTTATTTTTCTTTGCAGTTGGAATTGTTGCATGTTTTCTGGTTCTTGTCGGGCGCCTTTTTCAGCTCACTGTCGTAAAGGGCAATTATTACCACCGTCTATCTGAAAATAATCGCATTCGTGAACTTCTTGTTGAGCCAAAGCGTGGTCGTATCATAGATCGTAAGGGTCTACCGCTTGCCATAAGTCTCGATGCCGACGTGCAAAAGCTAACAAGCCGTATATCCTCAGCCCGAGAATATACTTCAGCAGATGCCATCGGCCACATCATAGGCTACAGACAAAAGGCAGATCTGGAAGATATTAAGCACGATTCCTGTATTCGCAAGCTCATATTGGGAGACAAGGTAGGCAAAAAAGGGGCAGAGTTGGCTTTTGATTGCGCACTTCGCGGCACACCCGGGCGTAAGCTGGTTGAGGTCAGCGCAAAAGAAGAATATGTGCGTACACTCACTGTAATTCCGCCGACTGATGGGCAGACTATACAGCTCGCGCTCGACCTTGAACTCCAACAAAAGGCAGCAGAGCTTCTTGGCAACAGGCGAGGTGCAGTTGTCGTCCTAAAGCCTCAAACGGGCGAGGTACTCGCTCTTGCATCTTCCCCATCTTTTGATCCACAACAATTTGAGGACGATAAAGGGAGTCGTATTCAAAGCTATTTTAAAGATAAATCGCGTCCTATCTTCAATCGGGCTACTGAAGGCACTTATCCACCAGGCTCAACATTCAAGATCTTTTTGGCCACCGCTGCGCTTGAGGAAGGCAAAATTGATGAGGATACGAAGATCCAAGATACAGGCCGGATCAAGGCAGGGCCGATTGAGTTTGGGAACTGGTACTTTTTAGAATATGGTAAGACTGAGGGAGAAGTTGATATCATCAAAGCTATACGACGCTCCAATGATATATTTTTCTACAATGTAGGTGCTCGTTTGGGTCCCGAGAAGATAAAGACGTGGGGAGAGAAATTCGGCTTGGGGCGCAAATCCACACTTGACTTCCCAACATCTGAGGGTACTCTTCCAACTCCATATTGGAAAAAAGAGATTCTGGGTGAAAACTGGTACTTAGGTGATACCTACAATCTCTCAATTGGACAGGGCTATGTCCTTGCCACGCCTCTTCAGATTGCACAAGGTACAGCAGCGCTTGCCAATGGTGGAGTCTTCTGCGAACCACAGCTCAGAAAAGACGAGAAACCAGTGTGTCACTCTCTGGGTATTACCCAAAAGACCCTCAAGCTTGTTGCCGAAGGTATGCGCCAAGCATGCACCCCCGGTGGTACCGGATATCCCCTTTTTGATTTCAAAGTAGCCGATCCACAAGCTATCTTAAAGCTATCAAAAGATCCACGCAAGCTTCAAGAGACCTTAAAAGATGCTACAGCCGCAGCTCGCCTTCGTACTCATAAAGTAGAAGTTGCCTGCAAAACAGGTACGTCAGAGTCACACGGCACAGGCTCTACTCCACATGCATGGTTCACCTCTTATGCCCCTCTTAAGAATCCGGAGATTGTCGTGACGGTACTTATTGAAGAGTCTGGGCAAGGATCGGACGTGGCTGCGCCTGTCGCTAAAGGCATTCTTGAGGCATACTTTGAGCGGGCTCAGTAGAATTTAATCCTCGGGGCCACTTTTTGTGACAGGCTGACCTTTTGAAACCTGAGAGATTTGTCTGTCTACTTCTGTCTCAGCCCCCCCTAATGGCTTACCCGTTTCACCCGCTGCTCTTTTTACCATGGCTTTTTTAGCCAAAAGTCCCTCCAGCATTCTAAAGTCCTTACCAGATGAGCTTTCCATAAACTTATGGTAAGTCAATTTAAATAGATAGTCAAATAAATTCTTCAACTTAACTTAGCTTTCTCAGATGGGCTTTTGTGATAAAATAATAAGGCTAATCTTTATGGTGGCTGTAGCTCAGTTGGTAGAGCCCCAGTTTGTGGAACTGGTTGTCGCGGGTTCGAGTCCCGTCAGTCACCCCAATTGTAATTTTTAGCATGAAAAACTGCAATTTGGCTTGATAATACGGACAAATCGTTAGGTTCGAGCCAATTATCATCATTTATTTCTGAAACCACCTCCTGAATATACTCAAACGGGGTTCTGACCATAATATCAATCTTTTTGTCCTTGATTACGAGGTTCGAGCCAATGACACGAAGAATTGTTTTTTGTTGCTCTATTGTTCCATTGCTAAATCTTTCTTTGATATTTTTAACTAGGTCAAAAGTTTGAATAGCGAGGTTGCTCCACTCAGTAACGTGAGTGTCCATCTTTGCTAATTCATCCGTGAGTCTTTGCTTTTCCTGCTCTAAACCTTGTTGAATTTCTTTCCCTACTTCAATTGAAATTGCTTCATCCAACATCATATCTATATTTCGTTTAATCTTTTTTACAATAGCTTCATAAGACTGTTCTACCGCTTTATATTTAGCCTCTCTGAGTTGTTCTTGGTTAGAGTGCATGACTTTCAACCATTTGATAGCCCATTCAACAAAAGGAGTTGAAAGAGTAATTGTATCCAGATAATTTAGGACTTGTTTTTTAAGAACCTCAGCACGAATATATGGCTGTCTGCACTTTCTCCCTTTCCATTTCTTAGTGCAGCGATAATAGGTAAAAACTTGAGAATTGCCGTTCTTATAGTGTTTGGTTTTAACTTCTGTGGTCATCATCATTCCGCACTCACCGCAACGCATTATTCCAGTGAGTAAGTCTTTTGCATGCAGGTCATGTCGAGGACGTGAGCGACCATCCATGATGTCTTGAATGAGGTCATATTCAGCATCAGTTAACATCCGCTTGTGTATGCCATTAGTGTAAAGTCTCCCTGCGTATATAAAACGAGTACCTGTATAAAAAGGATTTCTTAACATCACATACAACTGACTTTTAGAAACAATCTTATTTTTGCTATTTTTGACTCCTAACTTTTCTGCTTCATACCACAGCTGTTGGACACTATAGTTTTTGGTCATAAACAGTTCAAAGAGTTTTCTCACGAGTGGAAACTGGACTTCATCAGGAATAATGTCCCGCTCTCCTTGTCGTTTGGTCATGTCATTTTTATATCCAGGAGATGCAAGAAACGGTGGTATACCTTTTTTGAGCTTTGAGTTCAAACCTCGAATTGTATCTTCTCGTAAGTCACGAATAAATCTTTGTGCTTGGGCTCCTTCAACAGCCATAATGAAATCACTATCAGCTTCGAAATAGGTTTTAGATGGTGTAACAATCTCTTGTATTCTCCCATCAGAGAGTCTCTGGCGAATTTTTCCTTCATCTTCTGGGTTTCTGAACAAACGATTAAGTTTCCATACAACAATACCCTTAATATCTTTATTGCTATCAATTTCTTGAATTAACCTGTTAAATTCTGGTCTTCCTGGCTCTTTTGCTGACCGTGCCTCTGTGAATGGTTGGTCTTTAATAGGAAGACTTTTTATCTTGATTACTTTATCAAGCTCTTCAAGTTGGTCTGGAATAGAAGCAACCTGACGTTCTTCATCTTCCTGACTTTTACGGGCATAGATGAAGTAATACTCCTTTTTAGGAGTGCTTTTATCCTGGAAATTCTGCATAGTTTCAAGTTTTTTTAGCTTCATAATTATATCAATTTTCAAGGCTAAAAGCGACTGTTAGTATAGATAAAATACCCTGAGATAACTCAGTAGCTTCTTCATCAGAAAGTTCAACCCCGTATTCTCGTTTAAAGAGGGTTTTGAACTCTTCCACGGCTTGTTTGACTTGTTCAGGAGTCAACATCTGTACCCTCCTTCCATTCCAATCCGTAGTCAGCCATAACGGACGCTAAAGCTCTAGGGAACACATCGCTAACCTGTCCTACAAAAACAGAGAGTCGGAGTTTGTTAGAGTTCGTAGAGGTGGTCTCAAACCAGCGGTCAACAACCTTGGTAATAATTTCATCTAAGGGGAGAGGTATGCCACAGCGTTCAACTTGCCAAATTCCATCTAAGAAACCTTCTAAACAGTCCCGCAACTGCGGAAGCTTGTATAGCGGGTGGTCTACATGACAATAGACCTTGTACTTACGGATGTAGTAGAGAATACCCTTAACAGCAGCCTCAGTATTTCTTGAAATAGCACCCTCATCTAATTCCGAGTCTGGGTACTTATCCAACCATGAGTCTAAAGATGTTTTTACCTTTTTAAGATTTCTACGAAAGATCACCTCAGGTTGGGGTTTAGGTAGAGGTTGGGGTTCACCACCAAAGTTCGTTTCTTTAAAGGAAGAACTTGTCGCTAGATAATTATTAAATTTATTTTGTTTTTCTTTTGTGTGTAAAGGGTTTTTAACTAGTTGAAAGGTGTCATTCTTTACTAGTTCACGTAATTTAACTAGTTTTTCTTCCCAGTTTGATAAATCTAATTGCCATCTATTGGAAGAAATTTTGCTTCTTCCTTTACTGATTAGTAAAACTAATTGAGCTCGCTGTAGCTTCGATAGCGTCCCAACTATTGTTGGTCTTGTTAAACCAGTATTTTTCTCGAACTGTGTAAGGCTAATTTCGTCTGTTTCTTTATGAAATCCGTACGTCTTTCTTGCTATTAAAGTAAGCACAGATTTCATTGAGGCGTTAACCGCTTTGCTCATAAGAATATCCATGAGCTCGTTAGGCATTTGTGTGTGGTATTTTTGCTGAGTGGTACTCATGGTTGTACCTCCTCAATTTCAATGGCAGGAACTAAAATAAAACCTTTGCCGCCACATCCGTGACATTTGACTGCTCCGTATTTAAGAGTCCCAAAACCAGAGCACACAGGGCACTTCTGTCCAACCTGTGTCGGTTTGACTTTACGAACCTTGACAAAAGTAGTAGTTTTTTGTGAGTTTTCCATGTTTACACGGCCTGTCTGTCTATCTTTTTAGGAAAATACGGCGTAATTTCCCTATGATTTAATTATGTGGACTTGACATGGCACTTTGTAATGTGGGGGTGCAGTATCAATAAAAACGAGCATTGTGCTATTCATCAAAGAACCGCAGAAATGATGGGAGTAGACACAAAAAAACTGGCATTTAGCCAGTTATGTAATCATTGGACAATTTGAAGCTAGTTACAGCTATTCACACACTGTTGCTTAGCCAAACTTGTATCGGGGTAGTTCTTATAGGTTTCGTAGCAATTTTTTCGGCACGCCTCTTGAGTTGAATGGTATTTTTCTGGAGCAGTCGTAGGAATTGGTGTTGACGTCTGCGTATTCTGGTATTGTGTGGGTGGAGTGTAAGTGTCTGAGTTAAGTGCTTTGTTAGCTCCAGCCTCTTCACTCTGATAGTAGCTGCATTTTTCAGGGGTAAGATTGAATGTTTGTCCGTAGACATAGCAGGAAACTAGATTATTCTGTTGCTGTGTAGGAGCTGCTGCGTTCTGAGCGACCTTGCAGTCATTCTCAGAAGGATACACACTCCATTTATCTCCTATTCCACAACAATAAATCTGAGAGCAGGCACTTTGTTTTACTTTGATACTTTGTCCCGAACATTGAGGATATGAAGATGTGCAAGTAATCACAGGGTCTGAGTCGGTGTATCTCACTGTCTCAGTAGCAACAGGGGCTTTTGTATCTGTATACTTCCCTGTCTCCCGCAACTTGTCAGCTTGTCCTAAATTATAAGCTCCCTTAACAGCAATAATCCCAATAAAACCAAGAAAGAGTAAAAGAAGAACTAGAAAGGTTGGATTAACACCATGTATAACGTTGCCAAATCCCTTAGAATGGGTTTTCTTTCTCAAAAAGAGAAAGTGCGTCATGTAAAGTATGAACGCACCTAGAAAGGCAATTAAGCCCGTTATAACAGCAAAAACTAGCGCTGTGCTATATTGTTCCGCAATAACTTTTCCATCTTTTATTCCAAGGACAATCGCTCCCACAAATATCAAAATTGATAACAACCACACAATTCCAAAAACATGAGCAATATTGATAATTTTCAATGATTTCATAGAGGAGACAGTTTTATTGGCGACTGTCAGTATATATTTTAATACTTCCTAACACATAAATCTATACCAGCAGTAAGTCGACCATCAGTTGAGGAAACTCGATAATTTGTATGTGGCAAAAACAAGCAACATACACAAAAAGATAGCTGAAAATATCAGGGAGTTACGAAAAAAGAAAAACGTAACTCAGGAGAAGTTGGCATTGGATGCAAACCTCAACAGAGCTTATGTTGGGTATATTGAACGTGGTGAGAGAAAACCAAGCGTTGATACACTAGCCAAACTAGCAAAGGTATTAGGTGTAGAGCTCCACGAGCTCTTCATGTTTGACTAACCGTTCCCACTTCTTCACCCTGCATAAAGGCTGGGTCTTTCTCTCTTATCAATCTGATTGCATCAGCCATTAACTCAGGAGAAACACCGAAGTTATTATTCTGTGTGGCATGAACTAAAGGTTGTCTGTCCTGCATCCCATGAGTTGCCTTTAAAAGGAAAGATGCAAAGCGTGAGTTGTATTTATTGGTTAGCCCGCCGGAGATGAGAAGGTGCCTCTGTGCGTCTCTAAGCATATCCATCGTCTGCTGAAAAGCAGAATACTCCTTCTCCCATGCGTATAATGTCCGTGTTCCTAACCCTAATTCAGACGCTAAGTGCTCTATTGTGGGGAAATCACCAACTTCTTGGCACTTCTTTATGTAATGCATTACACGTCTAGGTGTTTCATTGGTGTACTTAGTAGGCCGACCCATTCTCAGTGATAAAGTTTTCGCTTCCATACTTTAATTATGATGTGTAGTAGGGGTAAATGTAATGATTACACAGCTAGTCAGTTTAGCCCATAAAATGATAAAATTAAGCTGATTTTTCTCAAGTTTGAGAGTGAAATTATTGATTATGAGTAAGAAAAAAATAGTAGTAGATAAAGTTAGAGCTTCCAGAGACGGTCATGAGTTCCATGAAGCATGGGTCGCCAGGCTTGCGATGCAGCTTCTAATGCCACAAGATAACTTTATTGGAATAGCTGTGGAAGGACTCAGCCCATCCGATCAGAAGAAATCTTCTAAAGAAACCGCAGAGATTGCGGATTTAACGATATACCACGGTAGCGCACCTACATTTGAACAATCACAAAAAATTGCTATCAAACAATTGAAATATTCTGTTGTTAATTCAGATAAAGACTTCAGATGTAGCGACGCTAAAAAAACTGTAACTAAATTCGCCAAATCATACTTGGAAAGTGTCAAACTTCATGGCTTGCAAGAGGTTCAAAAGAAGCTAACTTTTCAAATATTAACTAATAGGCCAATATATCCTCCGTTTTTGGAAGCAATTAAAAATATAGCTGACCAGAAACCATCTACAAATGATGTCAAAGCTCAGACAGATCAATTTCGTAAAGCCTCCAAATTAAACAAGGAACAGATTGTCGAATTTGCTAAACTTTTTTCCTTAGAGGGAGCTTCGGACTCGCTGAGAGGTATTAAACTAGGTACCTCAAAGTTGCTTGTTGATTGGTCAGCAACGTCAGATCCTCTTGCAAGAGCTCGTCTCGGTTCATTACGACAGATGGTACGAGATAAGGCTGGCTCAGTCGGAGTTGGAAATAATGCAATTTATAGAGTTGATGTTTTAGCCGCATTAGAGATTGGAGATATTGATGAGCTACTTCCTTGTCCAGAAAATTTGCCTGATCCAGGAATTATTTTGGAGAGAGAACAACTACAAGAAGTTTTAGTAAAAATTCCCAAGATAGAAAAACCAATGCTCGTTCATGCTGACGGAGGCGTAGGTAAAACAGTTTTCCTAAAAAATCTTGCTGACGCCCTTTCAAGGGATAATGTAGTAGTTTTTTTTGATTGCTTCGCAGGAGGCTCTTATAGAACAGCCGAAGATCCAAGGCATTTAGCACGAAGAGGGTTAATTCACATCATAAATACGCTAGCGTGTCAGGGACTATGTGATCCCATACTACCTAATGGTACAAGTCCAGAAACACTATTTTCCACATTTAGAAAACGCTTAGAGCAATGCGTTAAGACCATTACTAAAGCAAATCCTGATAGGAACTTGATCTTGTTTTTAGACGCAATAGATAATGCAGCTTTACAGGCAAAAAGTAGACAAGAAGAGGCTTTTCCAACTGAATTATTAAAAAGTTTTCAAGTTAATGGAATACCTCAGGGAGTTAGAGTTATTGTTTCTTGCCGAAGTCACCGTATACCCATTTCAGATATCCAATACGAAGATTTTCAGTTAAATCCATTTACACTATCTGAAACAAGAACTTATCTAAAAGACAGAAAGCCTGATTTATCTGAAACAGAAATTCAAGTAGCTTATTCGCGATCGAAAGGTAATGCACGTATACTCGAATATCTTTTGAGCAGTGATCAAGGATTATTAGAGAAATCAGAAACTGACAAAAAAATAGAGTTGAATGATCTAATTGAAAAAAGAATTCAGTCTGCCTTAATAGAGTCGTCAAAACAAGGTTACGCTCAAAAAGAAGTCAGCTCAATATTAGGAGGATTGGCAGTACTTCCTCCACCAATACCTCTGAAAGATTATGCAGATGCTCAAGGGTTGAACCTTGGTGCGATTGAGAGTTTCATAGCCGATTTAACTCCATTACTGGAAAATACAAAATATGGAATTATGTTTCGAGATGAACCCACTGAAACATATATGCTTGAACACTATGGTTCTGATGAAACTGTTATTAAAAAGATCGCTTCAAACCTATCAGACTTACAAGATAAATCTGTGTATGCAGCTCAAGCATTACCAGATTTATTGTTGAGATTAGATGATAGTGAAAAACTATTTGAGCTTGCCTTTGATGAAAGGATCCCTGCTTCAATAACGAGTACTGTAGGGAAAAATCACATCCGCTATTCAAGGCTTAAGTCAGCAGTTCATCTTGCTTCAATGAAAGAGGACTCTGATAAACTAATTCACCTTCTAGTTGAGTTGGCAAGAATTTCAGCAACTGATCAAAGAGGTGTAGATTATATTTTGAGTAATCCAGATCTTGTAATAGCTGCAAATGATATTGATGCTACAAGGCGATTATTTGAGACACGTACGAGTTGGCCTGGGAAACGCCATTCAAGACTAACAATTGCACATACTCTCTCAGGTGACTATGAAAACGCTAATAGACACGCTATACAAGCACACGAATGGATACAACATCATTTCTCACAGAAACAAGATGATTACAACCAAAAGCCCCACCCAGCAGTTAGGGATATTGCTGCTATTCCAATTACTCTTATCGCCCAAGGAGAAATTGAAAGAGCCCTGAAGAATATTCGACATTGGCGAAATTGGTATAGCTACCAGGTCTGTGGTGATGTTTTTGAAATTATGAAGTCTGAGAAATATTCAAAAAATATATTAGATCTGCTTAACAATACTGATAAGGATTTAGGATGTATAGCCGCTGCACTTACATTTTTAGATCTTCAAACACAAATTAGAGAAAAACTTATCAAAAAGCTCTCTATTGCTAGTAAGGATGCGGAAAAAGTTGCCAAGGACTTTGATTATAATCTTAACAACAAGCATAAGATCACAGGTGGACTGACTTACTGCTCCGCACTAGCAATATCTTTAGGAAAACCTCAAGCAGCCCGCAACTTACTAAACCTTATTCCTCACGATCGCCCCAAACTATATTCATTTAAAGAGCATCATTCTCCAGAAGAATTAGTACCATTTCTTCTATCAATAATTATTAAAGCGAACGGTCAAAAAAGAAAAATTGGATTTGAAGATATCCTTCCAATAGAGCTAATGCCTTTCGCATCTAAGGTCAAAGGGATAGCAGAACCAAGTGAATTTAAAAAGAAATTAAAAGAGATTATCTCTCCAAAGCAAGATGGTTCTGTAAAGCCGCAAAAGAAAAAGAACTCTTTATCTTATGATGACCAAAGAGACGCTGAGAGGTTTATCGACTATAGCCTAGAACCTCTATTGGATATTAGTCGTGCTTTTCAAGAATTACTTAGTAGGCCATTGGGAGATGATGATAAACAATTTCTCAAACTATTGGAGGCTTGGTCAAAAGCAAGGGTTACTGTTGAACCTTATTATGAGAAAAAATTCAACCGCACTTTTCAAATTTTGGGTGCAGAACTTTCAATTTACTCACTTGCAATATACCAAGATACTACACCACAGGCGGTTGAGAAATTTTTAGAGACATTACATCAGCAGCCGATTGTTACTATCAGTAAAAACATTGAAATAATTGGAATGCTGGCGAAGCGACAGAGCTTACAATCATTAGCTGGTAAAGAAGCAGTTGAAGTAGAAAAGCAAATTCAAGAAGAAACTGACGTTGCCACAAAAAGTTCTTACTATGCTGACTTAGCAAGTGCAATTCTACCTGCCAGTGTTGAAGAAGCGAAAACATTTTTCAAAAAAGGGTTGGAGCAAATGGATGCGATAGGATCAGGTGACAATGATTTTACCAACGAACTTTTAATATTCGTTTCGTCTATTAAGGGAACGAAAGAGCTGAGAGACGAAAATTCTCATATCTTAGAAAATATTTGCGAGCTAAATTTACCTGAAGACGAAGAGAAGTTTCAATGGGGTAATTACGGCGCCGCAATGTCTAGGGTTGCTGGAATAAAGGGACTAGCAAAGCTGGTACGCTGGGATGATCGTGATAAAGTCACCTTAGATTACACCCTTTTACCATACCTAAGAGCTCTTATTAAGCACGACAAGATATTGCCTGAGGATGCACTTATTTTAAATAAACTCACTTCACCTGTTGAATTATGGGAATGCGGCACAAGTCACTTTTCAGACGCACTTGTTGAACATAATTATCCAAATCAAAAGCTCTTACTATCTGAATTGATTGACCAATACGAAAGAAATCATTCTGGATTTTTCTATGAAGTTGCATATAAAAAAATTGCAGAGCATGTTAAAAAAATCTTTGGAGAAAAATCTAGTGAGTATATCCGATTAGTCGATAGATATACGGTGATTGGAAAATTACACAAAGAAAGAAATAGTGAGATTAAATATCTTCAAAATTCTAAAGAAAATGCTGAAATTCCCAATATTGACTCAATTGTATCCAGCGCCCTGCCTGTCTCACCAACGTCAATACAAACCGCATTAGACAAACTCCCACCTTCCCAAATTCCTCGTGAAGCAAAAGATAAGTTTTTTGAACTTTTGAGGGCTAAAATTCCGTATGCAGACAGAGTAAATTACATTCGCATTATTGCCTCTCATGAGGGAATAGACCTCTATATCAAACTGGATGAGCTCAAAAAGTGTAAAGAAACATGGAGTGGCTCTTCATCATCAGTTGTCAGTGCATTAAGGGACGCTGGTACCTCCATATGTTTAAGAGAAACGGAAGAGTTTATAAGCTATGGTCAGCTTTCAACATACAAACTTAAAGAAATCTCTGATATATGTGGTATCTCCACAGGGAGATTAGCGCTTGAGTTAGTCAGATCATTTACATCCAATAAATCAGCAGTACCTGCTAGTGTCTGGTTAGGTTTGAGTTCATGTCTGACTGAATTAGCATCTGAAGAAGAGTCCTTGTCTGCTCTTCAGCACTTATTATCTAGCAGTGCAACTAAACTTTCAGAGAACGTCACGGATGGTAAATGGACATCCACACTTTTTCCAACTGGAACCCATGACCAAATAATAGCAGGTATTATTTGGAGGTTATTAGGTTCACCGAAAGCTGAAGATAGATGGAAAGCTGCTCATACAGTAAGGTATTTAGTTAAATTAGGAAAAATAAAAATTTTAGATGATTTAGTTCAATTGTTTAATTCAAAGGATGCTGCTCCATTTCAAGCACCTGAACTTAAGTTCTATTACCTGCACGCCCGTCTTTGGTTTCTTATCGCATTAGCACGTATTGCTAAAGACGAACCTACCGTAGCTGCTAACTATAGCCAGCTCTTCATTGATATTTTAGGAGAGCAAAAGTATCCCCATCCTACAATGCGACATTACGCTGCAAAAGCATTAACAGAATGCATATCACAGGGTGCATTGACAGTATCACAAGTTGTTGAAAATCTGATTAAGCACACAAATACTTCAAAATACCCTAAAGCTAAGCCCACAAAGAAAATTAGACGGGGATTTTATGAAGGACGACCAGATGCCGCTCCAGAACCAGTAAATGAGTTTCATTTAGACTATGATTTTGAAAAATATGAAGTTTCCAACTTGGCTGATGCATTTGGCTTAAGTAATTGGGAGGTAACAGATAGATTATCTGAAGTTGCTCATAACATTGATCCCAAAGTTAAAAGCATGAATGAAGCAGACGGAAGGTATAAAAGGTCTTCTTCCAAAGGTTACGGAATGGTTGATGAATATCACTCATATGGAGAACAATTAGGTTGGCATAGTCTCCAAATAGTTGCAGGGAAACTTCTGGAAGAACTCCCAGTAATGGAGGATCATTATCATGAAGAACCTTGGTCAGATTGGCTCAACCGTTATTTCCTGACTATTGAGAGTGGTCTGTGGCTTTCCGATGGTACGGACAATACACCACTGGATGTTAATACTTCCCTTATTGAGAAGACTAAAAAAGAAGATGGAATAACTGGAGATGAAAATAAAATTAAAGAAACACTTAGAATTACTGAACAGAATAAGTTTGAGGAAGTGATTATTGATGGTTTTTGGAAATCCCCTGATGGGATTGATGTGAATATAGACTCGGCTTTTGTAGATCCCGCACAAGCTCCAATACTTGCGAAAAGGTTGCTAAGAGGAGATCCCTTTAAGGCTTATCTCCCTGTATATGGGATTGGAGAAAATGGCAATGAATATATGTACGACAGAGAGAGAAAAGGTTACCTGCCCTTAACAGCACATCCCGATGCAAGTGAGGGTTTTGATAAGGAAGACCCTTATGGAACTATAAGAGCTATAACTCGCCCAAGATTTTCAGATAAAATACAAACAGACTTTTCATTAACAAGTGATACTCCTTTTGCTAAAGAATGGTCACGTTCCAAGGTTATTATCGCTAAAGCTGAAGCATGGAAATACAATATCAGCTCAGTGAAAAATAGAGAGGATGGCGGAACTAGGCTTATATGTACCGCAACCTTTATAAAGGACATTTTAGTAAAGGAAGGAAAAGACTTGTTAATTCTTGTCAATTTACAAAGATATAAAGAAAGATATGGCTCTCAACCAAGTAGTTTCTCAAATACAACAGCAGTGATACATATAGACTCAAAACTCAAAGTTACTTACTTTAAAGGTGCAACTAACAAAGAAAAGAAAACTCGATATTAAATAGTATTTACATTGGTATACTACTGCACCTTTAAACTTGTGCTGGATGCCATCGGGACTCCCAGGCAGTTTTTTCTCCATCTCACCCCTTAGTCTGGTACTCACGGAAAGATACCAACTTGGTCAAGAAAAACTGTGTAATCATTACACGCAATTGTTAGAATAAAAGAATGACCATAGATGAGGCGAAAAAAATACTTGGGGATGATTGCTCAAACGTCTCTGATGAAGTGCTTCAAAAGGAAATAGAAACAGCAGAGTTACTTAAGAATATATTCTTCACACTCTTGTATGAAGGAAAATTAAGCGAGCTGAAGAAATGAATGCTTGAAGAAAGCTAGCTCTTTCTGCGGTAATGTACTAAAATAAGTTCGGATTGTCTCTGGTAGACGACCCATCTTCTTTTAATTTAAACTCTTCTAAGAATCCGTATAAAATAGACTCACGAAGAGATTGTGCCAAATCTAACCTATAGTTGAAAATTAACTATCGTCATTGTAGAATATCAACTTATGCCAGAAGCTCGATTACTCCTTGTTGGAGACAAACATACCAGGTCTGGATTCAAGGCTCAAATTCAGGATGCTCCTAATGTAAGTGTTGGATACGAAGGAAGTTGGAATGAAGTTGTTGCACTCTCGGATAGTGGAATTTTTGATAAAGTGGGTATAAATGTAGCTGTTGTAGCAAATACTGTGGGTGGCTTGAATGCTTTAATTGCTCTTATAGCAAGTGGCAGACTATGGAGAGTTGGCCTATCAGCAAAAGTTTTTGATCGTCCTGGCGCTATTGATGTTGACTTACTTAATACAGAACCAGACGGAAATGCCTTGGCTGTTGTAGCGCGTGGACTTGTCTCAATCTCAGAACACAGACCAGAAGGAGGTTTCTGGGGAATTAGGTTTCCTGAAATATCACAACCCCGTGATTTTGCAAATCGTCATTCGACACCAATTTTTGCCAATGGCCGATTTCAACAAGTACTTAAGAATAGACGTGAAAGAACCATTGCTCCAGCTATGCTTTAATCGCGCTTTGCTATACTTTATAGATGCTTCCTCTCGCTTTTGTCCTTTACTTCCTCATCTATAGCGCCATAGGCTGGATTATCGACACAAGCTATAGATCATATAAGGGTGGGAAGTTTGTAGATGGTGGATTCTTCCCGTATCTGCCCTTGTGTCCTATTTATGGATTCGGAGCTATGATCGTCCTGGGAGCAAATCAATATCTGCACAGTTTTCCAATTTTTGGCCAGTGGCTTATATACGTATTAGCGCTTGCTGCTTTTGAATATGCATCCGGAGACCTCATACTTCGTACGTTCCACAAACGCCTCTGGAATTATCGGAAAAATGCCTTCCATATCGGTACATTTACAGATCTTTTCCACGGGGCCGCATGGGGTACATTTGCAATTCTTCTTATTAGATATGTTCATCCATATCTTGAGTCAATCGTGGGATTTTTTTGAATATCTTGCTCCTCAAAAAATACCTGTATACTGTTGCCATAAAAAATAAAATTATTTGATGAATGCACATAGTGCTAGTATTCAGCGCACATATCTTCTGCTTCTTCTAACCTCGACTCTTGCCGCATCTTTTATATGGGGAGTCAACACCCTATTTTTACTTGATGCGGGGCTCAATAATCTTCAGGCTTTTGCCGCTAATGCTTTCTTTACTGTGGGACAGGTATTGTTTGAGGTGCCGACTGGGGTGGTTGCAGATATTTGGGGTCGTCGCACCTCCTATGTGCTTGGCGTTTTGACTCTTTTGATCTCAACACTTCTGTATCTCTACCTGTGGCAGGTGCGTGGTGCATTCTGGCTCTGGGCAGTGGTCTCAACACTACTTGGGCTTGGCTTTACATTTTTTTCTGGCGCGACAGAAGCGTGGCTTGTGGATGCACTACACGCCACAGGATACAGGGGCAATCTGGAGTCGGTCTTTGCTAAGGGTCAGGTGATCGGCGGAATAGCTATGCTGAGTGGATCTGTAGCTGGCGGATATATAGCACAAGCGACTAATCTGGGTGTCCCCTATATAGCTCGCGTCTCAATGCTTGGCGTTGCTTTGATTGTAGCCCTCCTATTTATGCGCGACGTGGGATTCACACCAGTCAAAAGCGCATCTGTTGGTCGAGCAATCAGCAAGACGCTGCATGAGTCATATCTATATGGATTGAAAAATAAACCTGTGCGTTGGCTCATGCTCGCGGCTCCCTTTACGGGTGGCGTCAGTATCTATGTATTTTATGCTATGCAACCCCACCTTCTCAAGCTATATGGCAATCCGCATGCCTATGGAGTAGCTGGGCTTGCGGCCGCAATTGTTGCATCTGCCCAAATTGTGGGGGGTATGGTAGCGCCAGTCGTGCGACGAGTATTTAAGTTGCGAACAAGTCTACTTGCAGCCGGTCTAATCATTGGCTCAGTCGCACTTGTTGTTATTGGATTTACGACCAATTTTTGGATCGCGATAATCATGCTTGTGGTCTGGGCTCTTGTCTTTGCGGCATCTATGCCTATTCGCCAAGCATATATCAATGCGCTCATACCCTCAAAACAGCGTGCTACAGTACTTTCTTTCGACTCTCTCATGAGCTCCTCAGGTGGGGTCGTCATACAGCCAGCGCTTGGGCGTATGGCCGATATATATAGCTACGGGACAACATATATGGCAGCCGCGGCTGTACAGATCCTTGCGCTCCCATTTATACTTGCCACGAGGCGCATGCAAGCCCTACCGGACAAAATAGAAAAATAAATCTACCCAAAGATTGCCTGATTAATCGAGGTTGACAAATATATTTATATGTCTTACTATATAGATATATTTAAATATTTCAATATTTGGATAATATGGCGACTGATATAGTAGCACGTGCATTCAAAGCACTTGCCGATCCAACTCGAATTGGTTTGTTGAAGCAGATTGGCGATAGTGAGGTGTCTTGCCAGGAGCTGCAGAAGAAATTCGACCTATCGCAGCCGACCTTATCTCACCATTTCAAAAAACTTATAGACGCGGATATTATTCTGCAACGCAAGGAAAAAACGGCCAATTTTTATTCGGTGAATAATGAGTTTTTAAGAAAAATAGGGATCGATATTCAAAAATTATTAACAGTTTAATTTTTTCACACTATGGATTATCAAACTATTGCGACAGATGAGGTCATAAGTAAGGCCGCACAAAATCTTAAAGAACGCGGTGTCGACACGATTGTTGTTGAGAATAAAGAAGAAGCTCTTGAGACGATCAAGAAGCAAATTCCAAGCGGTGCTTCTATTATGAATGGCGCATCAATAACGCTTGAGCAGATTGGCTTCGTTGACTATCTCAAGTCCGGCGCTCATCCTTGGAGCAATCTCCACGAGAGAGTTCTTGCCGAGAAAGATCCCGCCAAGCAAGCACAGCTACGACGCGAAGCGACAGTCTCTGATTACTACTTAGGTAGTATTCACGGACTTGCCACAACTGGCGAGTTTATAGTTGCATCCAACACAGGAAGCCAACTTCCAGGAATTGTCTTCAATTCAAGCAATGTGATTTTTGTTGCTGGTGCCCAGAAGATAGTGCCGACTCTTGCAGACGCCTTAAATCGCCTCAATGAGTACATTGTCCCGCTTGAGGACAAACATATGCAGGAGCTATATGGCGTCAACACTTCTGTATCAAAAATTCTGATTTTTAATCGGGAGAATCCGATGATGGGTCGGAAAGTGAGCATAATTCTGGTCAAAGAAAAGCTCGGATTTTAAGACAAGCTTACCGGTGAATGAGTAGTCCAAAGACTACAAGGAATTGGACTATGGCAGCAAATGAATTGATGAAGATTATCGGCCTTGCTTTATGGATAATTCCATATGTAAGCCAGAATATGCTTGACGCCAACATTCCCACCCAAGTTAGAGGCGACACGCCAGATATGTCCCCTCCTCCCCAAACCTTGATTAGTTGAGGCACAAAGATAAGCACTCCAAAAGAGCCAATCCCATAGATAAGATCATCTATGACGCGATTTAGCTTTTTTTGCCTCGTAGTCAGCGTATCTGCGCTCTTTTTATTCTTTTGGTAATGGTGAAAAGCTATATGCATGTTCTTTGGACAATGTATAACACGTCTTTATTCTATCAAAGTTCATCAAATCTCATACGGATTAGCGATATAGGAGTGCTGGCTTATTCCACGACCTTACTTTTCCGACCAAAATGATCGCGCCCAATAAGTTGATTTCCAATACATTATTTGAGGCTCTGGAATAGTATAAAAATATACACTTGACATACATATTAGGAAAGTATATATTTGGTTTTTAGCGGGGAATTCTGGATGTAATATGTGCTTTTCGCCTCGTATAGAAACACATCTTCCGGATACCTCGCTGCTTGTTGTTCTCCTTCTTTTGATTCTATTTGACTTCAAACCAATTTGGCTGATTTTGCAGAACTACCGAACCCACACACGGGTCTAACTTTGTCGGGCACGAAGTGGGAACTCGGCGGGTTGAGCTATTTTCGTGTATAATGCACGTTATGAGCGACCCAAAAAGCAGCAAACGCCCCAATCCGACAACCGGCATCACACAAGCTCTCTCTGAAGAGCTTCTTATTGATCGTAAAGAATTTGTAAAAGCTGCGCTTACTACCATAAAGCGCGAGAATCCATCAATTCATCGCTTCATTATCGAGCAGACCATGATGTCCTCAAACTCAGACCTTACTCTCAACTTTTTGCTTCTGTACTACGAAATTTTCGCAAGATCTGGCCGAAGTCAAGGCTCAGCTATGCTTACTGTTGAGGAGTCCACAGTTGCCGAGATTCAAGAAGAGGTTCACACCACAATCCAGACTCTCATCTCTTTGTCTGACGTAAATGGTGGCGGATATCAGAACAAACAAAAAGATTACTTCAGCCGCCTTGCCTCATCTGAGGTAGAAAGCAGCGAAGAGCTGGCTGAGTTTTGGACAATTCTTGCCGTTCAGCGCGCTAATCTTTTCAAGCGTCCTGGCTCAATCTCCAACCTTGTACTTGAACCTGTCTATCACCTTGCCGATATCTTTCAACGACAAGAAAAGAAAAGCACCAAATAACCAGCACCTTTCGCCCGGGTGGTTCAGTGGTAGAACATCCCCTTGGTAAGGGGAAGGTCGTGGGTTCGATTCCCACCCCGGGCTCATGTTTCTTTCATTGAAAACATTCACAAAATTTGGTACCCTTTACTCCGCTCTATGAATATCAAATATCTTGGCCATGCTTCATTTCTCATCAAGACAAAGTCTGCACGTGTTGTATGTGATCCGTACAGTCCATCAATTGGGCTCAAATTTCCGAAGATTGAGGCAGATATAGTCACCCTATCCCACGACCACTCAGACCACAACGACACCTCAGCCGTCACAGGCGACCCACTTCTTATCAATTGGCCGGGAGAGTTTGAGAAGCAGGGAGTACGAGTATTCGGATTCACGACCTATCACGACGACAAACAAGGGGCCGAGCGAGGAGAAAATACTGTGTACAAATTCGAGGCAGAAGATATAGCTGTTCTGCACCTCGGCGATCTGGGCGCTGAGATTGAGAGTGAGACATTAGATAAGATCGGAAATGTCGACATTCTTCTTGTGCCAACAGGTGGATTTTACACAATCGATCCTGAACAAGCCGCTCGCGTAGTCAAGCAGGTCGAGCCCTCAATCGTAATTCCCATGCATTACAGAACTGAGGCGCACAACGTAGAGCATTTTGGCAAGCTATCCACGGTTGATGAGTTCCTGAAAAAGATGGGGGCCGATGGAGTGGAGCCTGTTGACGACCTTACAATCAAAAAAGAAGATATTGAAGATGGAATTCGAGTAGTGGTGATGAATCCTGCCAACAAGTAGTTGCAACTTGTTAAAACTGGTCTCTGCCAATAGCAGAGCTTGCATGTAGAAAGGCACACTGTGAAAAATCTAATAATCTATCAAAAGGCACTTAAGCTCGTGACTGATATATACAACCTAATAAAGACAAATGATTATTTGGCCAGAGATTTTTCTTTAAGCGATCAATTAAAAAGAGCTTCTGTTTCAGTCGCTACAAATATATCCGAGGGGTACTGTCGAACAAAGAAACAATTCAAAAATTATCTAAGCATTGCTTCAGGGTCAGCAAATGAAGTTGTCACTTTACTTGAGATAGTCGAACTTGTTTATAAATCCGATACAAAATCTTTAAAAGAAGAGTATGATTATCTGGCAAAACAAATCAGTGCGTTTTCAAAAAAAATAAATTAACTATTTTTAACCAGTTTCAACCAATTTTACGAGTATGGCGAGTAAAACTAGTTCACTAAAAGTCCCGCCTCATGATGTCCAGGCTGAGAAATCTGTCCTTGGAGCTCTTCTTATTGATCCTGGCTCATTTCATCTGGTCGGCGAATTCCTCAAATCTGATCATTTTTATCAGCCCGAACATCAAGTAATATTCTCAGCAGCTCTTGCACTTTTTGAGAAACAGGAACCGATAGATGTAGTCACTCTTCAAGCACAACTCAAAAAAGAAGGAACACTTCAAAAGGCCGGTGGAGCCTCCTATCTGTCTGATCTCATAAATACTGTACCAACCTCAGCATATATCCAGCACTACGGCCAGATTGTAAAAGACGATTATACCAAGCGTCGCCTCATAGATCTTTTCTCCCGAGGAGTTGAAAAGTCATTTGATGAAAAGGGAGATGTAAAGAAGTTACTCGACTCAATCGAGGCTGAGGTCTTTGGCCTCTCTCAGTCTCACATGCGAGCTGAGTTTATCGAGCTCAAAGACATCCTCACCGAAAGCTACGAGCGCATTGAAGAATTTGCCAAAGACGGACGCGAACTTCGAGGCTTATCTACTGGATTTGCAGATCTTGACACCAAGCTTGCTGGTATGCAGGACTCCAATCTCCTCATCCTTGCCGCGCGCCCAGGTATCGGTAAGACTACATTTGCACTCAATATTGCCCTCCATGCAGCTTCAAAGGACAAGATACCCGTCGGATTCTTTTCACTTGAGATGAGCAAGGAAGAGCTTGTAGACAGACTGCTGGTGTCGGCTGCCGACATCGATGCCTGGCGGCTCAAGACAGGCAAGCTCTCAGACGATGATCATAAGAGGCTTGTGTCTGCTATGGGTGTCTTGTCCGAAGTTCCAATATTCATTGACGATACTCCAGGACTATCTATTCTTGAGATGCGCACCAAAGCTCGCAAGCTCAAAGTCGAGCATGATGTAAAGCTATTGGTCGTCGATTACCTGCAGCTTGCCTGGGCAGGTCGCAAGTTTGATTCGAGGACCAATGAGGTGTCATTCGTATCCCAAAATCTCAAGAATCTTGCCCGTGAGCTCCATATCCCCGTACTTGCACTCTCCCAGCTCAATCGCGCGGTCGAACAGCGAGGTACTCGCAAGCCCCAACTCGCCGATCTTCGGGAATCAGGTGCAATCGAGCAGGATGCCGATGTGGTGATGTTTCTGTACTCAGAAGACGATGAAGAAGACCTACTTGACCAGAGCAAGCGCCTGATCAAGCTCTCAATCGCCAAGCACCGCAATGGCCCAACTGGGGAGATCGATCTTATGTTCCGTGGCGATCGCGTCCAATTCTATGGAGTTAAAAAGTAGTTTGACACTACCCAAAATACTCACTAATATATACATATGTCAATAGTCTCAAGACTTTGGGCGCGCAGCAGACAGAATCCTCTACCAATTATTCTGCTTATACTACTTTTGCTTATTGTGAGCATCCTCGCCGCTTATACCTATTTTCAAAAAAATATAGATGATGCAGTGAGCCAAATCAATAAGGCAGTTGAGATAGTATCTGTTGAAAAGCCAGGCGAGTGCCTTATCTTGTCCCCTCGCAACTGTAAAAGGGGCAGATACGTGGCCACTCAATATGGATTTACGGGTCAGATGGCTGCATATCACATAGGTCGTGGAGTGCCAATATTCGCTCCATTTGACGGCACAATAGATAGCATATTGATAGTTGATAAGAAAACTTCTCTTCAGGGAGTTGGTCTGAAAAAGTCAAGACCCGCAAAAAAAGACAACAACGAAGTGATCTTCTTCTTCTACCACGCGCAAGCTACAAAAGGCGGAAAAATCCTCAAAGCAGGCAGCGCAGTGAAAAAGGGAGAGATCTTGGGATATGTCACAGATGAATACATTCCAAGCACTGTCGACAAAAGCTCCAATCTCCATGTCGGATATGCCATTATAGAGGGAGCCCCGCTTAAGCCACAGAAAATCAAATATGCTACACCACTTCTTAAAGAGCTGTTGAAGCTCTAAGAATCTGCCTATTTTTCATTATTTTTATTGAAATCGCTACTATAAGGATATAAAAAGCGAAGCAAGAATGAAAAATAATCAAGGTAAAGCACACAAATACACTTGACAAACTAAATGTATATGTATATAAATAAAGAATAGTAAGTTTACTATAAGATTTATGCTAGAGATATTACCCCGCCCTAACTTAGCGCCAGGTGCTGATCAATTAGCAAGAGTCGGGCCATTTAGAAGGCTGGTCGACTATGCTAGGCATTCTACAATTAGCAAACGAGTTGTATATCCAATGATAATAACTTCTATGCTCGCAGCTTGCGGTGGCGCTGGATCTCCTACGTCCACTGCCGAGGGCTCATCGACTGTTACTGGGACGTCAGTTGCTTCAAGCCTTTCAATTCCAAACTCAACTACAACAGGAGATCGTCCAGGCGCACCCACAACAAGTGAAAGCCCAATCCCAACAACCTCGCCTGATAGCACAGGTAATTCAACCCCCGAATCACCACCCTCAACAGAGGCTCCTTCGGAATTCCATTTTGGTCCGATAGATGTTGATATTAATTACCAAGGACAAGATTTCGCACTTGCAACCCCAGAAAAAGAGTTTTTTTTACAAAATCAAATTCTTGAAGTAATAGCCTTTCAAAAAGGGATTTCTGTAGCTGAGCTTCGTCAAAGCCTAAATAGATCGAATGGTCGAATTTCAATTCAATTACCAGAGGCGAATAACGCCGCGCCGCCAAACTCTCAGAGATTGGATACACTAACGGCTATTCAAGCGTCGAGCCCCGTTGAAGTTGATTTAAACCAGGGCATTCTATTAAGTAGCGATGAAAGTCTCGTCCCAATTAGAGATGGTGTTGATTTTTTAAATTTATATGGTTTTAGCCCAGATAAATGGGCAAGTATATTTGTTGACGACAAAGGCAAATTAACTATTGTTGTATCTGAGGAGCTATCATCCTCGCCAGAAACTGATGGTATTTTTTATGCTGATGTACTAGAATCAACTGCCAGATTGGGGGAAATAGACCCAAATGATCCTCAGTCATCAGCTGATTTTGTATTATCTCAAATTGTTGCAATAGAAACTCCCGCCTTCCAATCGGGAGACTTTTCTCAATTAGTTGTCGATATGACCCAATTTACTAGCATTGCGGGCACAGGCTTATTCAGGGCTGTCTAAAACTTAGACAAAAAATCTTCATTTCCTTGTATTTTTTTTGTTTTTTTGCTACTCTTTACTCGCAAGAAAGACATGAAAACAATACCTTTTCTTTACTTTATCATAGCTATTTTACTATCTGCTTTAATTTCAATGGGCTTATATTCACTTTATATCTCTTCAAATTATTTCATACCAGAGAATTTCTCGAATTATCAAAATAAAGGACAAGCCCCATCTACTTCAGAGCTAAATCAAACTAAAACATCTAAGTATACTTCTTCAAAGAAGATAGCATTAAATAGCGAGATAGAAAATATGTCTCTACAATTTGACAATAAGCGACAGCTTATCGAAGATCTTGAAAAATTGGGTTTCTGGAAAAAAAATGGAGTAACAAACTTAACTATGAGACAATCATCTGCAACATCTTTACCTATACCCATTCAGAATGGCAGTATTTCTGTAGACTCAATTGTGATAATTATCACAAATTCTGTGCAATATTTTAACCCATATTATATATATGGGCAAACAAGTCCAGGACAGCAAATAGCAGCATCTGGAATAAGCTTTAATAGCCCAAATAAACAACTATCTCTAAATTTATATCTTTCACCAAAGTTACGTGATGGGATGAATAATAAAGAGTTAACTCGAGAATATAATGGGATTTTATCTGAATTGCTATGGGGGTTGACCCACCCTTGGATTAATGGCCAAAAGGATTTTGAGTATTTAAAAGGTGGAGAAGAATTCAAGTCCAATTCTGCTTTAAAAAACTATATTAAAATAATAAAAAGATGAAAAAAATCTACATTGTTGCAGTTCTAATAGTAGGATTGCTATTTTTCACAGCTAAAGTTCACGCTCAATCATGCAATGGAACAATTCGTGGCAGTACTCCTCAAAATAATTGCCCATCGGGCTGCACTCCATCTTCCTGTAATTGCCAGATAGAGTGTGGATATCCAGATTTACTTGGGTCATGTAGTGGATACGCTAATTGCGGTGCAGGGGTAGGGGGACCATGTATTCACAATGGTTGCAGCGGTGGAAATACTGGTGGAGGAAATACTGGTGGAGGAAATAATCCTCCACCTCCAGTATACGTACCACCTCCTCCAGCAGCATGTACGAACAGCCTCGGAGTGGCTTGCCCGCCTCCAAATGTATCTGGTGGTGGCGGCTGTTGTGGAGCGCATTTCTGCCTTGGTGGAACTTGTCGAACATGTGCCCCAGCTGACCAATTCCCCAATCAAGGAATATATGGAGGTTGCTGCACTGGACTTAGTGTAGCAATCAATGGATCCTGCAAACCATGTGTCACAGTCGGCGAACCATATAATCTGAGTCCCAATGGTAGCATTGTCCATCCTGGTCCTGTCACGCTCAGTTGGGGCGCCGTATGGGGGGCAAACGGCGGATATAGCGTAGCCGTCGGATTCCCGGTGTACGGATATGTTGCGGGAGCACGCAGCGCCACAATCAATGTTCCAGAATCATGGATGGGAAGCACTATTGGTTGGG
>CAZGZD010000002.1:52966-69281 GCA_964530005.1 uncultured Gammaproteobacteria bacterium | reverse complement strand
GACCGCATAAAGAGACTTCCTCTTTGGCCGTAAAGAATCGGACTTTGAAATCGGCTGCGGTAGATTTTTGAACAAATGCTGATTCAGAAAAGCCAAGCTCAGCAGCGATGCTAATCATATGGTTGTCGCTTAGGTTTTCTGCATCCAGAAGGACCCCTGCAGGGTTTCCCTCATCTTTGTTGCGAGTGAATGCTTTGACGAGATGTGCATTGAGTTTCATAAGTTCAGTTCTAGTATGGTGTATCACAGGCCTTCGGGTATTATAGGCCTCCCGATGTTAGAAACCCGATGTTATAATATAGCCACAGGAGGGGTCGCATAGTGGCCTAGTGCGCACGCTTGGAAAGCGTGTAAGGGAAACCTTCGCGGGTTCGAATCCCGCCCTCTCCGCCAAGCTTTACATTCATTGAAGTTGATTGGATCCTCGCAAGCATTAGTAGCTTGAATTTTTGGATTTTATTAAGAATATTTCTTATCGTATAAATGTTAAAATAACTTCATGTCCACATACAATTGGTACTCACAACTTATAAAGCCCTCATGGGCGCCGCCGAGTTGGGTTTTTGGGCCGGTATGGACAGTGCTGTACGCGATTATTGCCGTGTCTTTCGGCACAGTGTTTTACAAAGCTTTTACGAAGCAAATCCCTTGGATGGTGGCTCTGCCTTTTGCGCTTAATCTTGTTTTCAACTTCGCTTTCACACCAATACAATTCGGTTTGGTAAATAATTATCTCGCATCTATAGACATCTTGCTAGTCCTAGGCACACTTATCTGGGCGCTCTACGCAGTTTGGACCAATGTGCCCGAGTTCCGCTGGGTCGTCTACGCTAATATCCCCTACTTGCTCTGGGGGGCATTTGCAACTTGTGTACAATTAACCATAACTTATTTGAATAGATAATATGTTTATAAAACTATACGCAATCGCACTCCCTGTTTTTTTTACTATCGACATGGTGTGGCTCGGTGTGGTGGCCAAAAACTTTTACCGAGCACAAATCGGTACGCTTATGAAGTCGGACGTAAATTGGACCGCGGCGATCATCTTCTATCTCATTTTTATTGCAGGTCTTATTGCATTTGTTATCACACCAGCCATGGAAAAAAGGTCGTGGGCGCATGCTCTTCTTTTTGGCGCTTTATTCGGCTTGGTTTGCTACGCTACTTATGACCTGACGAATTTGGCGGTTGCTAAAGATTGGCCACTTTTGGTAACTATAGTGGACTTGGCGTGGGGTGCATTCTTGGCTGCTTCGGTATCAATCATCACCTATTTCATCGCCAGTAAAATTGGTTTATGAATTATTACCTCGCCCTCGCTCTTATATTGTATGTATACATGAGCATATGGTTCGTGGTTTCTTTGATTAAAAAGAGAAATGATGTGGCTGATGTGGCGTGGGGGCTGGGGTTTGTGCTCATGACATGGTCATCGTATTTCCTTTCGGGCGATTCTGGTGTTAGAGGATTGCTTGTCGGCCTCTTAGTGACCATTTGGGGTTTTCGCCTAGCTTGGCATATTTATACCCGTAACAGGGGTAAGGCGGAGGATTATCGATACTTAGCGTGGCGTAAAGCGTGGGGTAAGTGGTTTTTCCCGCGTTCCTATGTGCAGGTGTATCTTTTGCAGGGTATGCTATTGTTCATCATAGCCCTACCAGTGTTACTTATCAACAAGAGCTCAGGGACATCACTTAGTCTGCTTGATTTTCTTGGCGTAGCAGTATGGCTTCTTGGATTTTATTTCGAAGTCGTGGGTGACGCGCAGCTTGCGCGGTTTATTGCAAATTCGGCAAACAAAGGAAAATTGATGCAAAGCGGACTTTGGTCATACACTCGCCACCCAAATTATTTTGGCGAGGTAACCCAGTGGTGGGGTTTGTGGCTCATTGCCCTCTCTGTCCCGAATGGTTGGCTTGGTATTGTCGGACCGATCACCATTACCTTTTTAATCTTGAAAGTTTCCGGCATCCCGATGTTGGAAAAGAAAATGGCCGAGAACCAGGAATTTTCCGAGTATAAGCGTAGAGTGAGTATTTTTATTCCAATGCTTCCAAAGAAATAATCTTATGCGTGTATGGGATATACATCCAAAAATTTGTGCCGAAAATATTTACTTGTCGAGCATCGCGAGCTTCTCGGACTTTGGATTATACTGCTATTTGCTAATTTTTAAAATTTGTCTGAGAACTCAATGTTGGTTGAGGTGATAAAATAAACTCAATGGATAGTAACCCGCGGGACCCGTTGCACGGCAAGACTCTGAAGGTGATAGTGGAATATCTGGTCGACCACTACGGCTGGGCCGAGCTTGGTCGGCGCATAAAGATCAATTGCTTCCTGAAAGATCCGAGCATCGGATCAAGTCTTGCATTTCTCCGGAAGACCTCTTGGGCACGAGATAAGGTAGAAGGATTGTATATTGGCACGATCGAGGGGTTGGTAGATTAGTTGTTTTTTGTCAGATAAACTATGAAAACTATAGATGAATATATCAGTACCTTCCCAGATAATGTTCAAGATATTCTTCAAAAGATAAGACAGACCATACAAAAAGTAGCGCCAGATGTGCAGGAGATGATAAGCTACCGGATACCTGCCTATAAGTTGGGTGGTAAGTATCTTATCTACTTTGCAGCATTCAAAAATCATATTGGTCTTTATCCACCTGTACCACATGTATTTAAAAAAGAAGTGTCTCAATATGAAGGTCCGAAAGGCAATCTCAAGTTCCCACTCGATAAGCCGATTCCATATGATTTGATTGAAAAAATTGTGTTATTCCGAGTGAAGGAGAGTATGCAAAAGACGAAGAAATAAAAGTATATCGACAAAAGTATGAACATGTTTAAGCCAGTCGCGGCCAAATCAGTTGAAGAATATATCAATATGCTTGAGCCGGATAGACAAGTCATAATCAAGCGCCTACACGTGTTTATTCAAGAGACCGCCCCAAGTCTGAAGCCGCACTTTTCCTACAACATGCTCGGCTACGGGACATTTAAGTATAAAAATAACAAGAAAGAAGTGCTTGACTGGCACACAGTAGGTCTTGCCAGCCAGAAAAATTACATAAGTCTGTATGTGTGTGCACTTGAGAACGGTGAATATATTGCTGAGAAATATAAGAGTAAACTAGGAAAAGTAAGCGTGGGTAAAAGCTGTATTCGCTTCAAGTCAATAGATGACCTCAATTTCGACGCGCTGGCAAAAGTTATCAAACTTGCTGAAAAATCGCCTGGACTTGTAAGCGCTACAGAAAAGAAATAGAAAAAAACCTGAAGACACCCTCTCCTTATTAAGTATCAGCACGTTTTAAGTTGACATCCGCTTCAATATTCCTTTAAAATGGACATTAAAGTATGAGTACCTTATCTGGTGAAACTCCATCAACGCATTCATCCTCACTTCAGAGTAATATTCAAGCCTCAGATAATACCAGTAGTTCAAAAAAGGGAAATAAGGATAAGAAAAAAATCTTAATTACGGTGTCTCTGATTATTATCCTCTTAGGCACAATAATTGGGGTGTATCTCACTCAATTTACCCAAATTTTTAATCCAAGAGCAACTGCTCCATCTTGTACAGGCGGGAGCAATAAACCAAACGGTCAATCTTGCAGTGGTGATGGACACTGTTGTGCGTCAGGGTATTGTAATGGAACGGTATGTGCGCCGGTCGTGGGTTGTCAGGAAGACGCCAAAATCTGCCCAGGTGGTGGTACAGTTGTCCGCGTTCCCCCATCTTGTGAGTTTGCCGCCTGTCCTGGATCTGTATCTCCATCGCCGAATGCTTGCCCGAATGGACTCAAAGCGATTGGTGAACCGTGTGGTAGAAATGGTGGCAATGCGAGTGGTGTATGTTGTGCATCAGGCGCATGTAGTGGAACCAATGGAATTTGCTGCAAGACAAATGGGACTGCATGTAATGGTAATGGTGGTGGCTGTTGTTCTGGATCGTGTAATAGCGACGGTCGCTGTGGACCAGCAGTAACCCGATGTCAGGAAGACGCAAAGGTATGCCCAGGTGGTGGCACAGTTGTCCGCGTTCCCCCATCTTGTGAGTTTGCCCCTTGTCCAACTGTTCCAGTAATAATTGCAACAAATACACCGATACCTCCTCAAGCGACGAGTACGCCGACTTCTACGCCTACATCAACCCCCACGTCTACACCTACATCTACACCAACAGGCACACCGACCACGACTCCGACAGGAACTCCTCCAGCAGTTGATCCAACAGCAACTAATACACCGACAAATACTCCCACTGATGTCCCTAGTGCAAGTCCAACTGAGATCATATTGGCTGAAAATGGAGCAACAAGTGCAGAGCAGTCAGCATCATCAAATCAGACCACAACAGCCGCACCAACCGTGCCGGCTGCTGGATCATCTGCTGCTGCATGGTTTGTGGGCATATCTGGATTACTTCTAATAGGCCTGATGCTTTTCATATAAAGTAAGTAGTCAGACTGCAGACGAACTACTTGAATACGAATGTGTTGAGGTAATGCTTATCTCGTCTGAAATTGAGAACAAGGTGTAAGTAATAAAAAGAAGCTATCAGTAAGAGCGGGACTATATAGGCCTGTTATTTTTTTGATCCTTAGACTCTACTTTATTCAATAGATATGCTGGGAGTGGAGTGAAATTTTGCACATTTGAATTATTTGGCTGTGGTGTGAATTTTACGACTTTAAATGTGAACTTTTTATCGACAAATCCAATATCTACGCGGTCTCCCTCATTGGCTTCTCCATCGATGATAAGTTGTGACAATGGATTTTCGATGAGCTTTTGTATAGTGCGCCTTAGAGGCCGTGCTCCGAACACTGGGTCAAATCCAGCGCGGACAATCTCATCAACGACATCAGTATTGCAAGAAAATCCAAGTTGTTGATCTTCAAGTAGCTTCTTGACCCCCAAAAGTTGAAGCTGGACTATACTTGTCATATGCTTGAGCTTAAGTGGCTCAAAGATGATGACTTCATCGAATCGATTGACAAGCTCTGGCCTGAAAAAGTTGTTCAGCTCATTCATTACCACATCATGCATTTTACTTTTGTCTACTTCTTTTTCTGGCTCTGTTTCTTCTTTGGATTTTTTAGGAGCTTTGCTTTTTTGAAGAAGCTCTTTCTGAATTATCTCGGTGGCAATATTTGATGTGCAGATGATGACTGTGTTTTTGAAAGATATGGTATGGCCTTTATTGTCAGTCAGACGGCCGTCATCAAGGACCTGAAGTAGTATATTAAAAATATCCTTGTGCGCTTTTTCTATCTCATCAAAAAGGACGACGCTGTATGGCTTGCGTCGTACGGCTTCGGTCAGCTTGCCTCCCTCTTCGTATCCCACGTATCCAGGTGGTGCACCAAGCAGCTTTGCTACCTCGTGCTTTTGCATAAACTCTGTCATATCGAGTCTTATCATCGCGTCTTCGTGTCCAAACAGTATCTCAGCTAAGCTTTTGGCAAGCTCGGTCTTACCGACACCTGTGGGGCCAAGAAATACAAAGCTACCAATAGGCCTGCCTTTGGACTTAAGTCCAGCTCGACTTCGGCGCACAGCTGCCGCGACTGCTGACACTGCTTCTTCCTGATTGATAAGTCGCTCGTGGATAAGGTCCTCAAGATTGGACAACGTGTGAGTCTCTGACTCTGAGATCTTGTCGACTGGAATCCCTGTCCAGCGGGCAACAACTGAGCGAATTATGTCGCTGGTTATGGCATCTGTCGTCTGAGCTTTTTTCATCTCGTATTCTTTTTGTTTTTCATCGAGCTGCTTTTGTATCTCGTCTATTTTTGGTTGTAAAATCTCGACTTTTACATCATCTTTTTGTTTTTTGGCTTCATCCAGCTCTTGTTTGAGCTGACTAAGTCGTGTTCCAAGGGAGTTTAGTACCTCAGGCAAAGATATGAGTGGCAGTCGTACGGCCGCTGCTGCTTCGTCCAGTAGATCGACAGCCTTGTCTGGCAAGAATCTATCCCCCACATATCTTTTGGACAATGATACAGCCGCCTCGATCGCACTTTGTGGAATACTCACCTTGTGATACGCTTCGTATTTGTCCTTTATTGCCATAAGCATCTTGACTGTTTGTTCCTCAGTTGGCTCAGGTACTACAATCGGTTGAAATCGCCTCTCAAGGGCAGGGTCTTTTTCAATATATTTTCTATATTCGGTGAGGGTGGTCGCGCCAATCATCTGCAAATGACCTCGGGAAAGTGCCGGCTTGAAAAAGTTGGAGGCGTCAAGTGATCCTTCGCCGGACGATCCAGCACCGACAATATTATGTAGCTCATCAATAAAAAGAATAATACTGCCTTCTTGCTTCTGTATTTCCTCAATAAGTCCCTTAATTCGATTTTCAAAATCGCCTCGGTGCGAGGCTCCAGCTATGAGGCTCATAAGGTCGAGTTGAAGAAGTCTTTTGTTGAGGAAAGTCTCGGGCACTTGTTTGGCAACAATCTTTTGTGCAAGGCCCTCGACAATTGCAGTCTTGCCGACTCCAGCTTCTCCAATGAGGGCTGGATTATTCTTGGTTCGGCGCGATAAGATATGTATTGTACGTTCAATGACGTCAGATCTCTCGACAACTGGATCGAGCTTGCCTTCTCTTGCCTTTTGAGTCAGGTCAATTGTGTATTTTTCAAGTATGTTTTGAGCCTCTTCCGCGTCTTCATCAATTCCCTTCTTTTTGCCTGTGATCTGTTGATTCAGATCTGCTTCTTTAAGTCCAAGTCGAGTGAGAATCTGGGCGGCGGCTCCCTCTTTTTCATTATAAGCGGAAAGCAGAATATGCTCCGGCGAGATAAATTCGTATCCCAATTTGCGCGCCACAACAAGAGAATGATCAAGAATGCTCTTGATGCGAGGGGTGGCTGAAGGAGTATTGACTCCGGTGCCTTTTTTGTAAATTTTTGTAAGCTCATCTTCGATGGCTTGCGGTTGAATGTTGACTGATACAAAGAGCTGGTAGATTTGCTTATCGGCAATAAGGCCATGCAATAAGTGCTCACTGTCTATGAAATCGCTTTTCAACTCAATAGCTTTTTGTTGAGCTGCTTTAAATACACTGTTTGAGCGTTCGGTAAAATGCGTAAGTAAGTCAAGCTCAGCTGCTTTATTAATACTTGCGACTTGAGGTTGATTTGAATTGGTCGGAGTCTGTGGCTGAGCCGTTTGAGACATGCCTTGCTGTTGAGATTGTGTTGGTTGATTTGGATTTTGCTGAATTTGAATAGGATTCTGAACATTTACTGCTCCATTTGACCCATTTGTACCATTGAGCGAGGTTGGTGGAACTGAGCCATTGGTCGGCATGGGTACTGCTGTGCCATTTGTCCCGTTTGTGCCATTGGGCATAGCTGATTGCATTACGCCGTTCATCTGCTGTACAGGTTGCGTTCCATTACTCTTACTTTTTTTTATAAAATCAAATAGGGCCATACTCTCATTATTAGTTTATTTGACTCAGAAGTCAACTCAATCTCGCGACTTAATTAGAAGGAGCCGCACCAATTTCAAGAGCAGTAAATCCGTCTCTTTGAATGGGCGTAAGACGTGGTGGCTTAGCCCTATAATCAGTGGTAGTTGGAGTCGATAGACGGAAGTGGTAGCGATATATATTGGTAGGACGTGGTGTGATTATAAGTGGCAACTTATCTTTTAATTCCTGATGTGGAATGAGGCCTATATAGAGTGTGTTTCCCTTTACGGATTGCGCTGCATGATTCAGCTCAAATACCGCTCTATCTGTCTCTAAAGGTGTCAGTCTGAGCTGTGGCCTTATGATGGAATCTACAAACGCAGCCAGATTTGACTTATCGACTATCCATCCCTCTTTCTGCTTTGTATATGTATTGGGTAAATATTCGTAATAAAGATATGGATAATTTGAGCCGTCTACAATGAGTTTGTTTTTATCGACGAGGATATTCCAACTACCAACACTTTGAGTCGTGGGTTCAGCATATGTCAATTGCCTGCCTTGTGATACAGTTGCCGAAATGGCACTCTTATTGTAGAGGAAAAGTGTTGGTGAAATTCCACTGACATCACGTGGACAAGTCCCTGGATTATCTTTCCTCCTCTGTATTTCAATCAGAACATTTTGTTCGAATTGAGTAAGTCCTGGCGGAAACACTATTTTATTACTTGACGAAGTCCCCACAATCGCACCATTTACAGTCCTTTGATTATTCACTGTGTCATCTCTACATGGTGGTGTATATATTGGTGAGCTTGGAGCTGGAGTAGGCGGAACTGTCGGGAGTGGTTCAATTCCTATTTTTCCAATTTGCTGAGAATCATCTCCAGACGTTTCATCGCTGTCGCTATCTGCTGTTTGCTGTGTGAGATATGCTTTTGCGCCTAAGACATTGGTAATTGCTTGTCGCTTTGCATGGGGTGGTGGGCTGTCAGATGATGCTGGCACAGATGCCACTATCGCAGCTTTATATCCTGAGTCAAGCTGGCCAGTGCCACGGAATAAATAATAAGGGGCAAGTTCTTCTTGAGCAGCAACAGGAAGCTCTTCTAAATAGACTATTGTCGATTCGGTGATTGTGACGTTTTTGATATGACCCGCATTGTCTGGATAGACTTTATCAAAACTTATGTCTCCTTCTCCAATCGGGAGCGTATAGAGATCTTTATATTTATTCTCGCGTAAAAGCTTTACGGCTGCTGCATAGGATATTGGCTTTACTGCTTTGGGGTTGGTGTTTTTGAGGAGCCTGATATTGGAGTCAATAGACGTGACTTGGCCTGTCTTGTCGTCAACTCCCAGTGTCATCGTATTAAAGTCTGAGCGCCTGATATATCCGTCAGTCTTGTCTGAGGTATTTATGATGTCGGGGTTTTTATTAAACGTCGAATTCACATAGGAGAAGGATAGGTTATTAAGCGCGACTGATTGTGGGATATTCAGAAGTCCAAGAATATTAAATATTGGAGCACCTACTTCTTCCCAATCACGATGTGCCTCAAAGTAAGTAATTCCAGCTGTCTTCTTATTCTTATATTTTGCTGTGACGGAAAGTGTTGGGTCATTGGTAATCCGAGTTAGCAGCGCACCCACTTGCTCAATTGTGGGCAAAATACTTGTACTTTGCGCTTTTGGAAGAGCTATTCCTTTTTCTGAGTAATACATAAATGAGCCGTTTTTTTTATTAATAAGAAGTGAGGATTGTACTTTTCCTGCAATCGTGGCTTGCGCTAAAAATGTATCGCCTTTTTCGACAATCTTGTGCATTCCACCTATCCTATTTGCAAGTTGTACGAAATGCGCCTTGTCATAATTCTGTTGCAGGGGGTATCGGAAGATGCGACTTGATGTTTGCTTGGTGAGCGAAGCTGGCGTCGACCAGGTGTCCACAGACACTTCAGGATACAGGGCAATTGGTTTAGTAGGCGTTGATTCGGCTTCATCTACTGATGCATTGTCTTCTGTTTGCTCAGTTTGATTGGGTTGTGGCAGCGTTTTATTTGATGACTTTTTACCCAGTGTAAAGACGACAGACAGTATGATGAGAATAAGAAGTAGGAAGGCTCCGACTGCTATAGCGATGCGTAATTTTAGAGTGTCGGTTATATTAAGCATGTATATTAATATATACAATATGGCTGGTTGATGTCAAGATTGCAGGTATTACTTTTTATCCTCTGTGAGTTTTTTGACAATAGCATCAAGTGCTGAGTCATGAGTCGAGTTGGATGTGTCATTCTCATCAATTGCTTCTTCTGTCGTCATTTCTTTCTTTTTTTCGTCCGTGTGAGGGGTGGCTACATCAACAAACTCCTCACTTGCTGCCGCAAGCTGTTTTTTGATACTCTCCTCGGTCGTCAACTGATGCCCTACTTGGCGGGCTGCCTCAAGCTTGGCTTTCAGATAGGCCAATAGCTCATCTCCTTTGAAATTGTTGATAAGAAAGATTGGTAGAATTTGGGACACATCAGCAAGGCCTGCTGTCTTATATGCGAGATTGTCAGACATAAGCTTGTTGAGGGTATTAGTGAGGAATGCTACGTCTTTTTCTATCCATTCGGCTCGATTATGTATATCTGGGGTGGTTGGGATCTCTCCTTTTTCGTAGTGGTTGACCCACATAGCACGCACTGCTTCATAATCTTCAATTGCCACGGCTTTTGAAATATCGATGAACTTATCTGGCCCCTCTTCACTTACGCTTTGAGTATCGGGTACGATCATTCTAAGCGCCGCAAGAACATCGGATTGAGAGAGCCCGTGTTCTCGGCCAATCAGTTCAATTGCAGTCATAATGTTTTCGCTGGGCTTTGCGAGTATTTCCTTAAGCTCTCCTGAAACTTTGTCGATATCAGCTCGGCTTACTCCCACTTCTCGCTCAGCCGTCGATTTTACTTTTTCTTTATCTGGATCTTGTGAGTGTTGACTCAGTACTTCAAGAAGTTTTTTGATCTTATCCTCAGACACGTTGGTCTTGTGGAAAAGTGACTGGATAATCACATAATTTTGGGCCACACTTCGACCGATCGCATTTATCTGATCTGAGGATAATGAGATCTGAACGGGTGCTTTGTATGTAATGGTTGATAGAATTTTTTGGCTTTGAACCTCAGGAGACAGGCCAGACAAGAGATGGCTTGCCTCCATATCGTTTTTATTCGCTCGAGCTTCGAGCTCTGATCTTATGCTTGTATACTTCACGCGCTCTGTCGTCGTCTCAGCTTTCATCGGATTTTTCAGGTTTTGGAAGTTGACAGCATATGCATTACTTGCGCTTTGGTCTGTCTCGACTCGAGCAATATCTTGTATTGATCGTGCACTGAAATTTAAGGTAGAGGCGATATCACTTGTTGTTGCTTTTTTAATGTCTTCCATGTTCTCAAAACGCACAGTCGATGTAGTCTGCTTATCTTTTGAGAGTGTGCGGGCAGTAGGCGCCGACCACGTCAATGCACTCGGTGAGAGTGGCTGTTGGGGCGATTTGTCCGATCGAAATGAGCCGTTTATAGCAAGTAGGATGTTTTTGATTGCGTCAAGTACTCCATTGCCATGATCTCTGATTCGTCGAAGTAGCCACCACGGAAAAATTATTACCCCCCAAAGCATGATAAGGGTAATCACATATTCGACAAAAGTATCTACATTATTTGCGTTATTTAGGGCAGACAATACTTGTCCTGGACCACCTATTATGATGTTAATTGCTGTGGGGAATACGTATCCCTTCACCGTGCCAGTTTGCGAAAAGTCAAAAATAAAGGGAATGCCGAATTTCCAAAGGAATGCTGTCCCTGCCAAAAATAATGCGACTAATGGTCCATAAAAAAGCCATTGAAAAAATACTTCAATCCAGATTACAGCAATTCCGCGAAGTATACGAAATGGAAGCAAAAGGCCTAAAAATGGTGAGACAAAAAGCAGAAACCACAATAATATTTTTCGTGCAAGAAGCAAAGAGGCTAATGTGTAATAGGATATGTTTGTAGCTTTGATTAAAAATGTTTCCATCTTTATTGACTCTACCATTCGGATATTAAGATCCCGGCATCCCTGGAATTTAGTGTAATTATCGACACCACCTGATCCTCCAAAAAATATATTAAGTAGATTTTTTGCACTTAAGGAATCGGCAAAAAGACGCATAAGAAGCTCCGATAGCTGAATTAATATTAAGACGATAGTTGCCGAAAATACGATATACAAAAGCACACCGCCAATTCTTAGGCCAGTTGACCATAAGTTCACACCAATATTAAAGTTAGCTCGCTGTCCGATTATAATCCCAATACCCATAAGAGCCACGACAAGAATGATGAGTATGAATGCGATATTGCGCATATTCGCCCAAATCTGTTTAAGTAGAATACTGTTGTCTATGGCATTGCTTGTCAGTGTCCAGTTCAAAAATTGTCGACCACGTTCGGAGGACTTACCAAGTGCTGTGATTTCTGGGTCCTCGATCCAAAAATGTGATTTGACTGGGTCGCTTTGAAATTCAGTAAGCGAGGACGCGCATTTTTCTCCCCTTGATTTATACAAAGCGTCAAGACTTTTTGGACAGCCTGCATTTTTGCTACATTGCTGATATTGCTCCACTGGTGCCGCTGTCGAAACTGGAGCACTTGTCGTCACTCCTGTTGCCGCTGCCACCTGCGGTGCTCCGCACTTGCCGGCCGTGCATACTTTTGAGCAACAGTTGCCACCTGGTTGGACGCAATTCTGGCCATCTGCTTTACAAGTTGGGGCTGCAGAAGGTGTTACTGGAGCGGGGAAAAAATTTTGAGGAGCAGCAACGAATGGTTGTTGAATTGGCGGTGGCTCAACTGGCTCATTATTTGTGTCGCTAAAACTGGCTCCACTTGTGTCTGATTGAGCAAATATATTCTGAGGATTAAAGAAAAAAACACCGACAGCAAGTAGAAGGGCTAAATACAAAAACAGTCGAAATGATTTCATTTGAGTCAGTAAATGGTATATTTATATATAAAATACAGTATAGTATTTATACAGTAAATTTGCTGGAATATGCAAATTTACACATATTATTTATGGCGATTAATATAAAAAATATATGAATAAAATAAAGGTGCGAACATTTTTTCTTGTACTTATTGGTCTTTTTTTATTTTTGTCCGCGGGTCGTACTGCACCCGCTTTTGCCCAGCAGACGGTGACATGTGATGCGTGTGGGTATTGCAAAGAGTCAAAGGGTGTAAAATTGCAAATTCCTCAAAATTGGGAGCAATGCAGAAAGTGCCTTTATCCCTCAATTGGAGAATCAAGTCCGGAAAGCAATAAGACAATTGAGATAGATGCTACAACAAAAATCCCCCCTGCACCTCGTACTGGCCGCTATTTTACGATGATTGGGTGTATCAAGACTGATGTGGGTGGATTTACAGGAGGTGGAGCTGCTTTGAGTCTTGTGCAGCCTTTATTAAACTTGATATTTGGAACTGTTGGAATAATATCGACATTTTACATCTTCTATGCGTCCTTTATACTCATCACGTCTCAAGATAGAGCTGAGCGGGTAGATTACGGCAAAAGACTACTTCAATCTGCGATCATTGGTCTTATTTTTACTTTGTCGGCCGTATTTATACTCAATCTAATTGCGAATCAAGTACTAAAAATACCAGGCTTTTCAAGTTAAAGGAGAAGAGAAGCATTTAGAGATCTTCCATAAGTATTTTAAGGCGGCGCAGTGTATTGATATTTCGAACTGTCATTTTCTTGTATAGATCTGTCCCCACGATTTTCAGCATTCCGCTTTTCGTCACATTCTTGCGATCTAAATTCCAAAGTAGCGTGCCCTTCACATACTGCACCGACTCGATTTCTGGCTTTATTACAATCTTTTTCACAATATCAGGGTTATCAATTTCTTCCCATAAAAACATTACGTCTGTCTTCATATTTGTATCATTGGTCCAGGACTTGGGGACAATTTTGTCGATCTCCTGAATACTTGGTAAGTCGCGCACCACAACATGCACTCTGAAGCCAAAATCCCGCTCTATCCCCACCTCTACTTCGTCAACGATATCGGGTACTGAATCGTTATTTGTCTTAAAGATTACATTGCCCGAGTTGATATAGGTTTTCACATCTGTGAAACCAAGGGATTCGAAGGTGGTCTTTAACCTAACCATCTCAACTTTCCGATTTCCCCCGACATTAATTCCGCGAAGTAGGGCTACATAGATCATATGTGTATAGTGTAGCAATTAGATGTGGATCAAAGCGTGCGTCTTACTTTCTTTTTATCCTGCTCCACGAAAAAATTGTAGTACAGGACTGGGACAAAGAAAAGCTTGATAAGCCCTGAAAATAAAAGCCCGGCGATGATAGCTCCACCCAAGCCCCGCCAGAATGGGTCGGCAATGGTAATAGGTAGAAGCCCCACGATTGTGGCGAATGATGTAAGAAGTACTGGCTCAAGTCGATTTGCCGCAGCATCGGTGATTGCATCGCGAAGTGATAATCCATGAGCTCTATTCTCATTGATTTTTTCAATGACAACAATCGCATGCGTGACCACTATTCCAAAAAGTGCAAGAATACCAATGAGCGCAGCAAATGAGAGCGGCGTATGAGTGAGTGCGAAGATATAGAATACACTGGCTGTTGATATGGGAATGAGCATCATAGAGATAAGTGCCTGGCGAAAAGATCCAAACTCAAGCACCATGGTGATCATAATAAGAAGAAATGATAGTACCATTGCCATAAGAATTGACTGCACAGACTTTTGGTTCTCCTCATTTGCGCCACCAGTAGCGTAGCTGTAGCCAGACTGTAGGTTGAGTGATTTTACATATTTAATAAGATTAGCATTTGCATCTGCTGCTGATGTGCCTTTGGCGGCTGTTGCGGATACTGAAATAGTGCGTTTTTGGTCCTCTCGAGTGATGGCTGTTGGATTAGCCTCAACTCGAAGTTTACCAAGCGATAGGAGTGGTACTGCCCCGCTTTGTGCTGGGATCTGTATATTTGAGAGCGCCTCAAGAGATTGATCATCATAGGCATTGGTACGAAGCACAATATCTCGCTCAACATCGCCAAACTGTACGGTATCAAGTACAAATCCGCTAGCATATGTTCGAAGCCAAAGCCCTATCTGATTTATAGTAATTCCCTCTGAGGCGAGCTTTGTCTTGTCGGGTTCAAATACTACCTTGCTTGTACCTTGTTTGAGCGATTTATCAACATTGGTGAGGCCTTTTTGCTTTTTTAAGTAGCCAACCACCTGACTAGCATATGAGTCAAGTACGCCAAGGTCACGGCCGATAAGCTTGATCTGTACATCGCTACCTGCTGGTGGTCCACCTGAGAGCTCAACAACGGAAAAGACGCCCTGGCTGTAATTTTTGTATTTTGTGCGAAGTTCTTCAGCAAAATCAAGAGAGCTAAATTTTCGCACGCCTTCTTTGGGAAGATGGACTGTATAGAGGATTGCGTCTGGATCTGGAGCTCGATCGCCATCTCCACCGATTGATTGTCCAATCTCCCCAACTATGTATTCGATCTTTTTGTCACGACGAAGCTCGCTGAGAAATCGCAACATCTCATCTTCAACTACTTGGGCTCGTGTTCCGGCTGGCATATCTATACCAACATACATAAGATCTGCTTCTTGCTTGGGGAAGAATTCATTTTTGACAAGTCCAAGTGGCACAAGAAGGTATGCAACTACCGTAAAGATTGCAATTGCGACAATCACACGAGTACGCGCCTTAGATGACCTCAAAATTCGATCTATCACCAGGCGATATCGGCGACTCACAACTTCGATATTGATGACCCCGTGATCTACATACGAGCGTGCGCGCCCCATGAACTTTTCAAACTTTTTGTTGGAGTCTATAGTCTGCTTGTATTTTTGGGCAATCTCGCGGCGTATGTGGTAGGTGATAAAAAGTAAAAGACACGAGGCGATGACGGCAAAAGGAAGAACAATATTCTTGGGAAGGAAGAGGACGAGGCATGATATATAGGCAAGTATGGCAAGTACGCCCAACAATATTTTTACTCGTCGTGGAAACTGAGGTTTCAAAAATATAATCATAAGAGGCATGGTGATAAAGACGGCAATAGTCGTTGACGAAAGCATCGTCGTTGTGACGACGATGGGGATTGACTTGATAAATTCACCGATGATGCCGGTTGATAAGAGTAGCGGTACGAAGGCCCAGATTGTCGTGATTGTTGTTGACCACAGAGGGACTATGAAGTCGCGCCAGACGACGACGCCCGTCTCATATGGAGTGAAATTGCCTGTTCGATGGTACCTCGTCATGGCGGCAACGGTGACGATTGTATCGTCAATCAAAAGTCCTAAAGATAGTAAGAATGAGAATGTTGTCAGAAAATTAAGCGTCAGGCCAAGTGCGTTGATGATTGCAAAAGAAGCGAGAAAAGTAAGGGGCACAGTGATTGATGCTATGATTGCTTGCCTGAGACCCAAGAAAACAAATAAAAGAATAAATACAAGAATGACTGTGGTTTGAAAATCTCCAAAAAGCTCAGTGAACTGAGTCGTGATTTCATCCGCCGTATTGAGGACTGTGGTCACCTCAAACTGCCCGTGGTATTGATTTAATATTTTGTCGACTGTGCTCCTGGCATCTTTATATGAAGCGTCGATATTGGACCCTTTCTTCTTATAGACAAAAAATTGTACTGTGCGAGCGGGATTGTGGCCTGAGCGCGCGATATAGGTGTCTTGTTGGCCACTTTTATTTCTCTCGACTATTTGGGCAATATCTCCAAGCCGGACTGTGGTGTCTTTGACTTGAATATTGAGATTTCTGATATC
>CAZGZD010000002.1:0-52866 GCA_964530005.1 uncultured Gammaproteobacteria bacterium | reverse complement strand
TATCTCCAAGCCGGACTGTGGTGTCTTTGACTTGAATATTGAGATTTCTGATATCTTCGACAGAGTTGATATCTCGATTTATAGTGAGTGCAAATGAAGAATCGCTTGAGGATATGTTGCCAGCTGGATATGAGTTGACTGCGCCTTGAACTAATTGGGCCACAGTAGTTGGATTGATATTTAGCTCGTGTATTTTCTCAGTATCTATAATGACCTCAATGTCTTGGGCGTCTAGTCCCGATGTCACAACTCGATCGACCTTAGAGGTATCCTCAAGCGCGTCTTTTAAGATGTCTGAAAATCGCATAAGTGAAGCGATATCGCGACGTGTTGTGACGGCAAATGTCCAGACGGGTTGATCTTCAAAATCCACACTACGAACACGTGGTGTGGTCGCATCTTCGGGTAGATCTGACACGGTATCTACAGCTGCCTGCACGTCGGATCTGGCTTTATCAGTATTTACGGTCGAGAGGAACTGCAGACTTAATGACGAGTTGCCATTTTGAGATGTTGAGGCGAGGGTGTCAATTCCATCAACGCTTGATACAGCACGTTCAAGAGGATCAGTGAGGAGCGACTCTACATCCTCGGGATTTGCTCCAGGAAGCGAAGTGTTGACAACCACAATCGGGATCTTGATCTCAGGATTAAGCCTACGCGGTATTGTGATAAGTGCATAGATACCCACCATAATAATTGAGATCGTCAGGAGAATTGGGAGTCTTATATTGCGAAGATATTTGGCATGCCAAGACTTAAGAAGTTTGGGGTCAAACTTCATAGTGCTTAAATAGGAGGATTTCGGGTCTTTCATGAGAGTTTTATTTAGCGATTGACAATGACCGCGTCTCCTTCGATGACGGTACGATTCAGAATGACCATATCTTCATTTTTAAGCCCACGCGTTACCTCGACATAATTTCCATATACTGGTCCGAGTTCTACTTTGCGACTGGACGCTTTATTGTCCTGGACGACAAAGATGTAATTTTGACTTTTGGTCTGATAGATGGCATCTATCGGTACATACGGTGTGAGTGAAGCGCTATCCACATACCCTATCGGAAGATCAATCCTTATGTATCCCTTTTCAGTGACAGCTGCGATGTAATTATCAGGAATATTGAAATATACGCCATATAGCGTGCCTTGTACAGCATCTTGTGTAACGTATGCGGGATAGCTTGTGAAGCTTACTTTGTCGTCTATATGAATAGTACTTTGCTCAAGTTTGGAGACTTTTCGGGCTACATCGGCCGATACGTAAGCGACTGCCGTGATTGGATCCGATTCTTCTTCCTGGCTGAGAATCATGAGTTCGTCACCTGGCGAGACAGCAGTGCCTTCCTTGACAAAAACTCGTTGCACACTTCCAGCAAATGGTGCTGCTGGGTGAAACATCGCCTCATTTACCTGCGCTATCTGCACCTGAATTCGACTTACTTCACGGTTGAGACTCAGCATTTTTTCCTGAAGATCAAGCTGTTTGAGCACTGTGTCTTTTTGAATATCTGAGAGATTGGCTGGAGCCTTGTCGCCCGATGCCTGATACTCAGCAGAGCGAAGAGCTTGCCGCGCGGCATTATTGGAAGCTACAAATTGTTGTTTTTGGCGCTTTGCAGCTTGAGCAGCATCATCATCGATGGCTGTGGCGATATCTTCATCGAGCGCTTTGATAATGTCATCATTAAGCGCGATGAGGTCTTTGGTCTCCCCAATTGATTTGTCGGTGATTGAGCGAAGATCGTCAGCATTTACATCTGTCTTGTCAGCTGCCTCTCGTTGTTTTTGGATAATGTCTTTTTGGAGCTGATAGGTGTCTACGGCATTATTGTATTGAGTCTGGGCAAGTTGCCTTTGAAGGCTCGGTGCGCTTCCTCCTTGATAGTTGGATGCGAGCGAAATAAGCACTTCGCCTTTTGTAAACTTCTCTCCCACGGGCTTATATATGGCTTGTACGACACCACTTGTAAGTGCCGTGATATGAATCACACCTGATTTTTCGATCTGAGCTTGTACAGAAAGGCGTGGTGCACTCCCAATCTGGTATATATTGACGTGTTTGGCTGGTGTAGCTGGTTGCGCTGCTTCTTTTTTAGGAAGAAAATTGAGTATGTTGCTTAGTACTATAAGAATGACAACAAGTCCAAGTATCACAAAAAAGCTTTCAAATGGACGTTTATTAAGATGAGTCAGCAAATATGTCTTGGTTTTTTGTCCGCGACCCTTAAGTTTTTTTAGAAAACGTCCTATATTTTTCTTCATAAGGCCTCAAAGTATACCGTATTGAGGCTTTTTTTTCAATAAGAGAGAGCTTTGTTTCGGTCATTGGTCGTATCTTTCAACTTATCCCCTATCAGATCCGATGATGATACAATTATCAATGTGAATGAGTTTGTAAGCCAGTACGGATATTTGGGGGTATTTATTTTTTCGGTGATTGACCATTCTGGGTCTCCTTTTGGACTTCTGCTTGGTATAGGACTTGTCACGACAGGCCAATTGCAGCTTTTACCCACACTAATTGTTGCCACAGCTGGTGGTATTACATCCGACATCATTCTCTACGTGATAGGATTTTTCGGTGGAAACAAAGCTGTTCGGTGGTTTCATATCCATAGCGCAAAAATTGGTTCAGCTATAGATCGCGGAGAGGGATTTCTTAAAAAACATGGGCTGATGTTTCTAATTTGGGGAAGATTTATTCCAGTCGTGGGTAAATATGTTGCTCTGATTTATGGGACGATTAAATATAAGTTGGGCACATTTCTTGTCTTTACGACGTTGAGCGCTATTCTTATAACTATTGCGTATGGTCTTCCTGCATACTATTTTGGACGTGCAGCCAATGATTTTCTTCACAATCAGTTTTTTACGTTCGCGCTTGTATGTATATTTCTCATAGGTCAGATAGTAGGTGCTAGTATTTGGGTTAATTGGAAAAAGAGCCCAAAGAAGAAGAATTTAAAGTTAATTCAGAAAGCGCTTTTGACACGAGACGATAAACACCTTATTCTTCTTCGAAGTTCAGACTCACATCACTATCCAGATCATTGGGATTTTCCAGGCGGCAAATTGGAGAAAAATGAGGACCCGATTAAAGGGATTCAACGAGAGATATTGGAAGAGACAGGTTTTCAGGTACATGTAACCCGTGTTGTGGATATTGTGGAAATTGATATTGAGCAAAAAGGAAGATCTACCCACAGGTTCACGATATATGAGGCAGAAATAGCGAGTGACAAGATACTGATAAGCCACGAACACTCAGCATATAAATGGGCCACACGCGACGAAATTCTACGACTAAAAACAGAGCCTTTTATAAAGGCTTACTTTGAAAGGCAAATAAAATAAATCTTTTACTTCACCTTATTCCCTTTTTTCCACAAGAGCCGTGCGAGCGCGATAAGAACTGCGACAACTGCAGCCCACGTGATAAGAGAAAGGACTAAATGAATGATTGGAACAGCTCCGCCGACTGCGCCTATCATAGATCCCTCGCCATATCCTCGGCCGATACCGCGACCAGCCTTCATCATTCCACCAAGTAACATAAGCATATTTTGATTCACCTCCTCTCAGTTGATAATATATAGTATATATTAGTTGTTATAATCGTGGTCAATTTATCAGTTTAAGAAATAAAACATATGAAAGGATTTATTGAATTTATCCGTGGGCAAGGAGTGATCGGGCTGGCTGTGGGATTCATACTGGGTGGCTCAATATCAAAGGTCGTGACCGCTTTGGTCACTGATATTATTAATCCAATAATCGGCATTGCCCTTGGCAAAGCTGGAGGACTACGTGCTGCATATCTTCAGGTTGGGCCGGTGCGGCTGATGTGGGGTAGTTTTCTCTCGACAACAATCGACTTTCTCGTGATTGCATTTGTTGTCTATTTTGGAGTCAAGCTCCTTAAGCTTGATCAGGTAGATAAGAAAAATAAATAATGTAGTTGGGAGACTAACATTTACTTTGAATTAGTAGATCTAAGATCTTAGATCTACTCTGCTCCTTATTTCTTTTGATCTTCAACTTTATGTGTCGTGATATGACTCGCTATCTGCCCAGCAATAATCCAGAATATGAGCTCCTCAGAGATTGAAAAGACATTGGTCTGAGCATGGATGATGTATGCTGCAAAAGCAGCAAAAAGGAAAATGCTTATTTCTCGCTCGCGTGCAAATCGCCACACAACTCGCCCTATGATGCCAAGATATACGAGTAGACCGATGATTCCAGTGGTCACGAGTATCTCAAGAAGTTGGGAATGTGCCTTGTCGATATAACGATCATGCTGAAGTTTGATCGGCCAAGGAGTCTGGTCAAATGCGTAATCGAAATTAGACCATCCCCAACCAGTGAGTGGTCGAGCCGTTGAGGCAATTAGGGCTCTGGCTACGATACGATTTCTGGACTCAGGGTTGAAAGATGACCTCGTTGATTCTTTAATAAAAAATCCGCAAGCTGCAAGTACGGCGAGTACAATGAGTACAAAAAATATTTTTTTGTGTGATATGCCTCGGTGTCCCAGGATGATTGTAAGTCCAACAACACTAAGACCTACAAGACCGCCTACTGAAAATGTAAGTCCAAGCGCAATGCTCACCAAGCAAAAGCCAGCCGTCCACAGGGCTTTTTTCCACGTGGCGGCTGATATTCGAATACGCCAGAGCACAAAAGGAGCTGTCACGGCCAGATAGCCTGCCAGGAAATTAGCATGTCCAAATGAACCAATAAGTGGAAGATGATTATTTACCACACCTACAATTAGTGCAAAGACCGCATTGCCAATACACCCTATGGCAAATACTGTGACTATCGGTTTTTGCCACGACACCCGCCAAAATAGACTGAGAAAGAAAAATAGTCCCACAAGATGCAGCAGATTAAAGAGGCCATCATTGCGATAGTAATTGCCCCAGAAACTTTTAATGGGGTCAATTCCAATAAGCGCTGTGAATGTAGCAATGAGAAAAAATATCAACACACTCATAATAAGTGGTGAGTCTTCCTTGTGTGGGTTTAGGTGTGGAATACCAAAGACGACTCCTGTAAGAAGCAGGATCTCAATCCATCGGTGTACAAACCACACTCGTGGCAACTCAAATGGATATATATACCAAGGCCAGATGATAAATTGAGATAGCAGAAGGCCAGCAATGAATACAATTAGAAGTGGTGAAATCCGCTTGACAGACATATATAAGTATATCTATATTGATATCTATATCATACATTATGGATATCCACTCAGGCCTTAAATTAAGATTACTTAAGATTCGCGCAAGCTGGGGCCAACTATCGGTAAGTAAAAAAGCCACGCTCTCCCTTATGGTGCTTGCATTATTGGTATTTCCTTCAGCTTACTTATTGTCACAATCTGGAATTAATCTATATGGTCGTGCGAGTGAGCGATATCCAATTTCGAATCCGAATCCTTCCCCTACTCCGAATCCCAGCTCAACACCCTCTGATTTTCAGGTTAATGTCAGCGGTGATCGTGTCAATGCTACGTGGAGCGCCCCGACGACAGGTGGAGTAGTTGAGGATTATATTATTGAGTATCGACTACCGAATGATAATAGTTGGCATGTATATGAAGATGGGGTTCAGACAACGACATCAATTGATTTATATTTAAATGATGAGGTGGTTACAGCTATGGACATGGAAGCACGTGTTCGGGCAAAGTTCAAAGATGTCGATGTCCTGAGTAATCCTTCAAATATCGTGCAATATACAATTCCACAAGTGCCAGCATACAAGCCATCCTCTCCTCAAAATCTTCAGGTGACAGTCGGTACAGGTCAAATAACTGCCAGCTGGAGTAGGCCGGACAATGCAGAGAGGTTGCCAATTGTTGACTATAAATTAGAATATAAAGTGGAAGGATCAGCGAATTGGACTGTATTTGTCGATGGCGTATCTCCTGCAACGACTATTACCGCCACTGCCCCGACCAGCGCTTCGCCACCACTTCATCTTGAAGCCCGCATTCGAGCTGTGGGGAATAATGGACAGGTTAGTGATCCATCAGATATTGTAAGCTTTACCTTGGGCCACAATTAGGGCGGACTTCTTATACTCTGTTTTTCTTTATCAAGCTTCTAACTCATTCGGAGTTGCTATAATATTGACTATCTTTAAAAGCCGGGGTGGCGGAATGGCAGACGCGCAGGATTTAGGATCCTGTGCCCGCAAGGGCGTGGAGGTTCAACTCCTCTCCCCGGCACATTTTATGCAGCAGGACAGAGAGCTTCATTATCCTCCGATATAGCACAACTTTTCACAGTAAGGCGCAATTCACCTTCAAGCACTTGAAACTCAATTGTGGTAATAGCTATTAATCGTTGAGTATTTTTATCAAAGTGAAGGACATGAGCAAATTGAGCTGATGTACCACCATTAAGAAAGGCCTCAAGACCCCCACCTCCTCCATCACCTGATGAGACTATAAGTGTGCCGTCTCTAGTCTCAAATCTAGCTTCTCCTGAGGCTACAAGTATAAGACTAACTTTGCCGATTATTTTTTCTGCACTGGCTATATCGTCTACAACAACAATGTCAAAAGGATGCCCGCCATTGGCATACACGAGCTCTGTAAGTAACTCGTCTGCGTCTTGAGCAAGTCTATCTTCACGACTCGTGCTTCTAGGTACTTGTGGGAAATCGCTACCAATTCCGCGCAAATCCCCTATCCGCTGAACCTGTCCATCAAGTGGGTGTGTATTGTTCATCTCACGAATAAGACTTCTTGTTGCAGGGCCATCAGCTGATCCTAATGTGTATAATACCTCCTGATTAAATCCCTCTATATCGTTTACACAAAAGCGTTCGGCAGGGTTGTCTCTGCCTGCAACAGACGTATTTCCTCCAATGATTATCCCGTCAGCATGTACTCCCTGAGCGATAATGTCCTGCAGTGTGCTGAATACACCAGGTAGGCATTCAGAATTGGCGAAATATAAGACATTGGTTGTAGTTTCTCCGCCTAAATAATCAATTCCTTCAAGCGACTCAAGTAGTTTTAGCACCGCGGTCATTGATCCAGCAGCTTGCGCACTGACATCGTCAAGATTTGAAATAGTATCATTGACTCTTTCTTGAATATTTGGGTATAGACTCACAAGTCCTTCAAACTGAGGGTTTTGGAGTCCTGAGTCCAATGTGCTTTCTACCTGGTGAACCATTGTGATACCAAGGAGGCCAACGACAAACATAGGAGTTAGAAAATTCTTAGTAAGCTGTTCGCGAACTGATTTTTTACGAAGTGCGTCAATTGCCAAGAGCGAAATTATGCCAAATGTGGCTCCAGCAAGTCCAGAATATTCTATAGTATCTTTGAGGTCATTTGCATTTTGCTCAAGATCGTGCGCTGAAGGTGCGTAAATCCTATGTATTTCTCCTTGTGGATTTTGAGCAAACGATGATAATTCATCACTACTTGGTCTTTGAATAACGGGATTGATTGTGACAACTGCTGGCGCATCAAAAGTGTCAAAATTAATGTTGCCAGCAGGACCAAGATCTATCTGACTGTATCCTGCCAGATCATTACGATTTATACTTACGCGAGGTAATATGCCATGATCAAAATCAATATCAAAAGGAGAAGCTATCCTTGCGCTCGATTCATATTCGGTTGCTCCAGATTCAAAAGTAGTATGGGCAAATGCGTTTATGCTCAAGATTGTCGTTAATGCAACAGCTGCGCCTCGCCAGGCGTAACTATAAATTTTTTTTGCCTTATTTCTAAAAGGGTGAGATGGAGTGGGTTGATCAAATATAGTTGGCAGGCCAAGATCTCGGAGTTTCTCATAGTTGTACCTGTATTTTGGTGTTATTTCGAGAACCATAAATCAATGAATGGCTTTATAACAATCTATTTATCGTGGATAGTGTAGCATATTTATAAAAATATAGGTCTAAATATAAGATGATGGATGTTGATTTTGCATCAGATGTCGTTTAATATGAATTGTATGGGGCTAAAAGAGGCTGTGCTTCGATTTCTTGAGTATTGTGAGCTTGATCGCAATCTATCTGAGAAAACAGTAAAGATGTATGGATACTATCTTTTGTTTTTCCAGAACTGGCTTTTGAAAAGCCGAAACGCCGAGGATTTTGAGGTTGAAAAGATAGATGATGAGATCATTCGATCTTTCCGCCTCTATCTCTCACATACTTATAAAAATCCAGTTAAAGGCGCGCTAAAGAGACAAACCCAAAACTACTTCCTGGTAGCACTGAGATCGTTTCTTCGCTACTTGATTAAGCAAAAGGTTGCTGTAGTGCCTCCCGAGGTAGTTGAGCTTGGTAAGCAAAGAGATCGGACAATCAAATTCTTATCAGAGGATGAACTTGCGCGTCTTTTTAAGATCATTGATACAAAAAGCGAAAGAGGGCTTCGGGATCGCACGATCCTTGAGGTGCTTTTTTCAACAGGGCTTCGGGTCAGCGAGCTTGTGGGGCTCAATCGAGATCAGGTCAATCTTGAGACATCGGAGTTCGGAGTTGTCGGAAAAGGAGGAAAGGCAAGGGTTGTATTTTTGTCCCGTATAGCTACAGACTGGATAAGACGATATTTTGAAGTTCGCTCTGATGCCTACTCTCCCCTTTTTATTCGTTATAGTGGTCCTAAAGCCAAAGAAGAGCTTACAGTTGAGAAGCTCAGACTTTCAGCCCGCTCAGTCGAACGAATGATTGACAAATATCGCAAAAAGGCAGGAATTCTTTTTCGAATAGGTCCGCATGTGCTTCGACATAGCTTTGCGACAGACTTACTTATGCATGGGGCAGACCTTAGATCCGTACAGGAGATGCTTGGACATAAAAATATCTCCACAACTCAGATATACACTCACGTTACCAATCCGCAACTCAAACAGATACATGCAAAGTTCCACTCAGGCAACAAGTAGATTATGATTAAGTCACTAAAAGCTCACTGGCATTTAATCGCTTTATCCTGCTTTATAGCCCTATACTGCGTTTTGATCTCTATTATGGCGATTAATCGCATGGATTCTTTTGGCTCGTATTATTATGACCTTGGTATTATGAATCAGGTGGTGCACAATACCGCGCATGGGCGCATACTTGAGATGACCAACCAAGGCTTTCGTGCGAATATATCGCGATTTGCTATACATTTTGATCCAATTCTGGTGCTTGCCGCTCCTTTTTATTGGATCTATAGCGGGCCCCAGACATTGCTTATTTTTCAGACTGTAGTACTCGCACTTGGCGCGGTGGCTGTATTTCTCATTGCTGCGCGTGTGTTGAAGTCGAGTACGTGGGGTCTTGTGTTTGCCGCGTCGTATCTTCTTTATTTTCCGGTTAGTCGTCAGAATATGTTTGATGTGCACGGAGTCGCATTTGCGACCACATTCCTGCTTTATATGTATTATTTTGCCAGTGTACGGCGCTTTGGATGGAGTTATTTTTTTATGATATTGAGCCTTATGACAAAAGAGCACGTTGGACTTGTCATAAGCTTTTTTGGTCTGTACATGTATCTTTTTAAAAAAGAGAAAAAATTCGGCATTATCACATCTGTCACTGGGATAGTGTTTTTTATGGTGACGGTGTTTGTAATTATTCCAGGTAGCCGCGCTGCAGACTCTTTTTACCTTCGGTACTTTCGGCAGTATGGCGATTCATCAGGTGGAGTCTTGTCTGGCCTTATTCGAAATCCTTTGAGTGTCCTGTCCCATATATTTGATCCCACGCGCATTGAATATCTTTTTCAGCTTATTATCCCCTACTTTCCTTTTGTGCTTTTTGCCCCACATATTGTGGCGATTTCCTCACCTGAAATACTGATCAATCTTCTCAGTGCAAATCCTAATCTGCGGTCAGTTAATTTCCACTACAATGCACTCACCATACCCTTCATTGTGATTGCTGCAATATACGGGTTTTCATATATTCGAGGAAAGTTTGATCGAAATTGGCTGATTGTTGCGGGATTTATAGTAATTACTTTTTTTTGCTTTGCCCGAAGTATTCGTCTTTACTCCCCTTTTCCATATCTTGGTGATAAATCTAAGTACATATTGGCAGATGTCGAAAATGATAAGCTATCATCAGTGCGAAAGTGGCAGCGTCAACTGGCTGATGATTCGATTGTGGTCTCGACTACTCCTCAGCTCGCCCCCTTTTTTACCAATAGACGTATTTAATATAATTTTTTATTTGATTCTTATTTTTCCGAGATGGGTTTGACTGACGGTGATATACTAAAAGGAATAGATAAATATGAAGCGGCCCAATATGTAGTGGTTGCGCAGTCTGAGGTACTGCCCGCCCGGCCACATGCTGCTGATTATATGAAACACTTAATTCAAAATAAAAGATTTGAGAGGATTTACAATACAGCCGATATCGTAGTATATAAAAGAAAGAATTGACATAAAACCTATGCTTAGTATTATTATTCCATTCTACAATGAAAATGAGAGCTTGCCACAGCTCTATATTGAGTTGACTGCTGAGCTTAAGAAGTCCGGGGAATATGAGATTGTGTTTGTTGATGATGGCTCGTCAGATGGTAGCTTCGATGTCGTCAATTCAATCGCCAAAAAAGATTCGCATGTTGAGCTTGTTCGGAATAGGTCGCGCCTGGGTAAGGGCAATGCATTGACTCGTGGTATAGCGGCCTCTCGTGGACAGACGCTTATATTTATGGACGCGGATCTTCAGGATGATCCGCAGGACATTGCGCAATTTCTTAAAAAATTGGATGCGGGATTTGATCTGGTCAATGGTGTGCGTGTTACAAGGAAAGATAATTTGATAATACGCACTTATTCGCGCTTGGCAAACTGGTTTTTGAGGGCTTTTGTCCACTCACCATTTACCGACATAAACTGTGGATTCAAGGCTCTTCGACGTGTGGTGCTTGATGAGGTTGTGCTGTATGGCAACAATTTTCGTTTTCTACCTGTGGCGGCTCATATTAGTGGGTTCGCTGTCTCTGAGATAGCCGTTCACAATAGAGAGCGTACTTATGGTAAATCAAAGTTTGGGATAGGAAAGATATTTGTCGGATTTTTTGACACTTTTACTGCGTATTTTTTGTATAAATTTGCTGAGCGACCACTTCACTTTTTTGGTATTGCTGGACTTTTATTTTTTGCAGTTGGATTCCTAATCGCCTTGTATCTGACGGTCGAGCGTGTGTTTTTTCAGATTCTTCTTTATAGACGCCCGATGCTACAATTTGCCATTCTTATGATTTTGGTTGGAATTCAGATTCTGATGACCGGAATTTTGGGTGAGCTGATTGTATACATTCACAAAAAAAAGAATCCACGCAACTAATATGACTACATTTCGACTTTTTCACAGAGTAAATTATCCAATACTGGCACTTGTTACAGCTCATGTGATCTGGGGTGCTACTGCTCCTTTTTATAAATTGATCTTACAATCGATCCCCCCCTTTACTTTTATGTTTCTGCGCTTTGCAGTGGCTTCAATCATACTCGCTCCTTTTGCGATACCGCGGGTGCACCGTATTCGCAATCTTTTCTATCCAGAAATCATCTTCTCTTCTTTTTTTGGAATTTTTTTAGTAAACGCTATGTTTGACATGGGGTTGACTCGTGCGCCGAGTATCAATCTGAGTATTATTGCGGCATCTGCTCCTATAATCACCTCTTTTTTGGCAGTGAAATTCTTACACACAAAGTTGAAGCCAAAAGTACTTATGGGTAGCTTAGTTTCTTTTTTTGGAGTACTGATTGTGATCGCAGCTCCATTTATTTTATCCGGTGGCCGGATGGCGACCGGGCAGATGCACGGAAATCTCCTTTTTATTTTAGGGACTGTGGCCCTTGTTATTGGAATCATCATGCAGACTGATGTGGTAAAAAAAACAGATGTTGTCGCTATGACATTTATTGGACTGATTATTGCAACCATTTTTTACTTTCCATTTTCAGTAAATGAACTTCATACGGGGCGCACAGCAATACTCAATGCAACAGTCATAATAGGCATATTGTGGGGAGGTTTGGTGTCGCTTGTTGGTGGATACTTGTTATGTTTTTATGGAGTGAGTAGATTGCGAGGAACTGAGGCGACTTTGTTTATTTATATTGACCCAGTGGCGACGGCCATAGTCGCGTTTATTCTATTGGGAGAGCGACCAACTCTTCCATTTATTGTGGGAAGCTTTCTGATTTTTGCAGGCATATATATTGCCGAACGACGAATTCACTGGCATCCTCTCCATCTTCTCATTGTTGATGAGCCAAAATTCGTGCGACAAATATCTGCTGTATTTCAAAAGATTAATCATATAACATAAGAATTATGAAGGGAAAAATACTGGTGACTGGAGCTGGTGGATTCATCGGATCTGTTGCGACTTATCTGCTTCTCAAGGCAGATTACAATGTGGTCGCAGTTGACAATTTTGTCACAGGATACCATGAGCCGCTGGTCAGCCTTAGTGATAAGTTCGGTCCAGATCGGCTAACTACGGTCGAGCTGGATCTTCAGAAAGATCTATCTCCCTTGTTTGAGAATCATCCTGACATAGAGGCTGTGTTGCACTATGCCGCTTCGTGTCTTGTCGACGAGTCGATGAGCACTCCTGAGAAATATTTTAAAAACAATATAGGAAGTACGCTTAATCTTGTTGAGAATTTAGTCAAATACAATATTCCACGGATAATCTTTTCATCAACATGCGCTGTGTATGGAGAAGCTCAATATGTTCCGGTTGACGAGAAGCATCCAATAGTTCCCAGTAATCCATATGGTGAGTCAAAGCGAATCGCTGAGTCGATAATCCAGTGGATGGGCCGACTCAAGGGCCTGCAGTATGTGATACTGCGCTATTTTAATGTGTGCGGGGCCTCTGATGATGGACTAATAGGCGATTCCAAAAAGCCATCAACGCTTCTTATGCAGAATGCAGTGCGAGGTGCTTTGGGGATTGAGCCTTTTGCCCTTACTTGTCCTGAGGTAGATACCCCTGACAAGACACCGATTCGCGACTATATCAATGTTGTTGATCTTAATACCGCACATATAAAAGCACTTGAGTATCTTTCCTCTGGTGGAAGTAGTGAGATTATAAATCTTGGTACTGGGCACGGTAATTCGGTTCTTGAGATTGTAGATATGGTAAAGCAAAAAACAGGCGCTACTTTTGATCTCACAAAAGGTCAACCGCGTGCCGGTGAGTATGCTATGATGATTGCTTCAATCGAGAAAGCAGGATCAGTGCTCGGTTGGAAGCCTGAGCGTACGCTTGAGCAGAGCGTGGAATCTCTGATTACATGGTATAAGACCCATCCCAATGGTTGGGAGAGATAAGATGCGAGTTGATGATTTTTTTACTGCTATACTGCTAAAATTATCAGCTATAATTTACCTCAAATTTGGCGAGCGGTTTAAGTTGTAAGGTGGTACATGCGGGATTAGTTAAACGGTTTAACGTCACCCTTCCAAGGTGAAGAAACGGGTTCGACTCCCGTATCCCGCTCCAATTATTCTGTAGTTTACATATTAAAAATATAATTTAATGAAGAAGGCGTTTATTATCCTTGGAGCTATTGCGGCAGCAATCTTCATTATTTTTTTATTCAAGTTTGCACACTTCTACTCTATCGTTCATACGAGCTCCTCGAGTGCAAATACTTCACCCCTTGCAAAGAAAGAGAAAGACATTTTCAATATTCTACTTCTTGGATATGGGGGTGCTGGGCATGAAGGGTCATATCTTACCGATACAGTTATGATCGCGCATGTTGATATTAAGAATAAAAAAGTGCAACTCATATCTATTCCTCGCGATCTTTGGGTTAAAGTACCGACAAATTCAAATTTTGATTTTCATTCAAAGATCAATGCAGTCTATCAGATGGGTCTATTTCCCGATAATTATCCAGATCTCAGTAGTAAATATAAAGAAAGTCAAGGAGCTGCTGATCTTGTAAAGGCTATTGTGCATGAGGTGACAGGACTGGATATTGATTATTATGTGGCTCTTGATTTTTCTGGTTTTCAGACGGCAGTCGATACGATAGGCGGCGTGACCATCAATGTCGAACGAGGATTTGATGATAAGCAGTATCCGATAGATGGGCGTGAAGATGATCTGTGTAATCATAAAAAGGATGAGCTTGAAGAGCTTGAGAAGATAGCAACAGAGTCTCCCGAAGTGGCATTTCCATGCCGGTACCAACCTGTTCACTTCGCAGCTGGAGTAAACACAATGAATGGACAAGAAGCGCTTAAATATGTGCGCTCCCGTCATGGAGTTCCCGATGGTGGGGATTTTGGACGGGCACGTCGTCAGCAGCTTTTTTTGGAAGCAGCACGCGACAAAGTAATCTCAATCGGATTTATTCCAAAAATAATTCCACTAATGGATGATCTCAAAAATCATGTACGAACTGATATGGGTCTTTCATTTATGCAAAAAATGTTTAAAGAAAGCTCATCAAAATACAAAATAAAGAATTATGTTTTGTCTGACGAGAATGTGCTTAAAAATAATTATTCTCCAGCAAGCGGCTATATTTTGATACCTGATGAGGGTAGAGACAGATGGGGCTTGGTGCACAGTGCAATATCCGATGTAATCGCGGGAATTAATCCATCACCGAGTCCAACCCCTATTCCCCAAGGAATCACAAATCCGTAATGAAAAATACCAAACTTTTTTTCATAATTTTGCTGGCATTTTTATTTCGCCTTATTGCACTTAATCAGTCCCTGTGGTTGGATGAGGCAATTTCGGCCAAGGTCGCCAGTAAAGTACCGTTGGCGGCGATCATATCTCGATTTTCAATCCATGACTTTCATCCACCACTTTACTATTTCTTCCTAAGAATATGGAGTCTTATATTTGGAATCTCTGAGATATCTCTTCGAATGCCTTCTGTGATCATTTCTCTCCTGACAGGATATGTGGTGTATAAGATAGTGATTAGTATTTCAGGCAAAAGAAATGCTCTGTGGGCTGCTCTTTTTTTTCTTTTTAATCCGCTCATCATTTATTATTCTCAGGAGGCACGGATGTATATGATGGCGACTTTTTTTCTGAGCGTTGCCACTTATTATTTACTCAAACTTCTGAAAAGCAAGAAGCAAAAGTCTGCAGATATTTTATTTTTCAATATCGCAACTGCTCTATCTATCTTTACATTCTATGGTTCAGTGTTTATGATCGCTGCGTTTGGCCTTGCATTGATACTAAAAAAAAGAATCTCAATAATTCCCATATCTTTTATAGGGGTAGTCGCAGCTCTTTTAATTCTCTCTCCACTGCTTTTTATGCAGTATCAAAACTCACAGACACTTCTTTCAATTGCCCCGAACTGGCGAAGCTTACTTGGGGTGGCAAACGCAAAGAATCTGATGCTGATCCCACTCAAGTTTGCTACAGGGCGAATCAGTATGGAGCCTAAGAAAGTATTTTTTGCCGTAGCTGGTCTGTGGACGTTGTATGTTGCTGTGGGTGTAGCCGTTGGATCACTTAAGAGTAGATTATTTTTTACGCTGCTTAGCGTCCCACTTGCACTGGGATTTATTTTTTCACTATTTACTCCCCTTCTGTCTTATTTCAGATTTCTCTATCTCATACTTTCAATGTCATGCCTTTTGGCTCTGGGTGTTCAAGTTCGTTTCTTTAGGCAGATTTTGATAGGTGGATTTGTGACTTTTTCTCTTATATATCTTTTGGGTACTGTTTATCACAGAGAAGACTGGAAGAGCCTTTCTACCCAACTTCCGGCCAGTCGTCCAATATATATGATCTCAACTTCTTCAGACCCTATTGGATATTACCGGCCGGATATCGTGACAATAGATCTTCGGTCAATTGATCAAATTAAGCCCACAGCTTCCGAAATATACATTATTCCCTATACGGCAGACATATATGGATATGACTTTGTACATGCTCTGCAGGCCGTATCATATAAAAGAGTAAAAGTCACATCATATCGAGGACTTAGTGTTGAAGTATGGTCAAAATCTAAGCCTATGGCCCGTCAAAAATAGCGTTACTTAGGTAGTTTTTTGTACTCCACCCGAGATCCTATCCCAAAGATAGCGATTGTCGCAAGTAAAGATGCGACTATTGCATAAGGTGGTCCATACACTCCAAAATGTGGTATCAGTAAATATGATCCAACCGTGACTCCAACAAAGTACACGATGTTTCCGGCCAGAATATAAATAGGCTTTCGCACGGTATAAAGTAGAAAAAGCATAGGCAAATGAGCAAGTGTAAAGAGTATAAAGGGAAGCGCAAGTACGTGTGTGATAGTCGCAGCAGGTGCAAATTTATGGGTGAAGAAGAGGAAAAAAAGTCCATCTGGTATAAAAAACAAAACTACAAATAGTGCTGTTGGAATCAAGAAATATAAAAGTCCATTTTTAAATTCATGGAGTGTTTGTTTTTTATTTCTCACATTCGCAAAGTGTGGAGAAAGGACTTGTGTAATACTTATTATGGTTGAGACGATCGTAAGTATTATTTTTTGAGCAAGCGCATAATACCCAACTTCGGCGCGAAGGCCAAAGAAGGACAAAAGAAATAGATCCATTCGAAGAGCCATATTATAAAATTGCGTAGCTATGAAGTAAGTGATAGTATAGCGAGGACGAAAATCAGATCGACGAACGCGTGCCGTAAGTACAGATGTCACGACTCTTCTCTTCTCCCACATCACGCACGTAAAGAGGGCAAGTGGCCCGACAATTCCAAATACAGCAATAATTGATCCAACAGTGACGAGATTCGTCCAGATAAGCACAACAAGTGCAATCATCTTGACAACATTTGCGATATTGAGATAGATATTGGCAATTACGAATTTGCGTGCTGCAAAATGAATATTGAGATTAAAATTCTGCCAGAGAAGAAGAAGAGTTGATATACTTGTTAAGTAAAATTCTACAGGTCCTGCTCCAGTCTTGAAAAATATCCGGTCGAGATATGGAAAAGCAATGATAAGAATAATAAGAGAGGCACAAGAGAGTGTCGATTGATAAAAAAAGACAGTCTTCACAAATCGGTATACATCTTCCCGACTTTTGACGAGAAGTGGTGGTAGATACGAGTAGATTGTGGCAGTGGCTCCAAAGTCCAGTACATTGGCCAATACGTATACAATGCCCAGAAGTACACTCAGTATTCCATAGTCGACAGGCCCCATAACCCGCACAAGAATGAGCGCTGACACTGCGGTGAAGGCGACGTTGAGATAGTTGCCGAAAGTGTTGATGGCTATATTGAGACTTGTTTGTTTTTTGGCAAATGAGAGAAGTTTTTTATACATATTACTGTTTATTGTATCAAATCGTCGCTCAAGATTTGAAAATATGTTTGAGTTTTAGCCGTTCTGATAGACAAAGTCATACTTGACTTTGATGCACAAAGTGATATAGTTTACAAATCATACAAGATTGTTTATAATTTTTACCTATGGTTGATATGTCAAACAAAGAGAGTCTTGACCAGCGCATGCGAAGGACTGGCGAGACACAAGAAGAGCTTCACAGAAAAATTGACGCACTTCACTTACATGGACTAACAGACAGTCAAGTGGCAAAACTTGGTGTGATGGATAGACTTATTGCTATGCAGACAGCTCACGCAGATGGAGCTATATATACAGATAGTCATGGTAATACAGGACACGTAAATTTTTCTAATCCAGATGTAGTGCCTGTACTTACTGAAGAAGCTTCTCGCCAACAACCTAGGGTAGTATTTGAGCTTGGTACAGCTCATGGTCTCGGTAGTCTTTCTATATTGCTTGGACATGAAGATGCCGAGGTGCTTACTTTTGAATATGGTGACACTGAAGCACAAGCTGCACTGGAGAACTTTACAAGTGCTGGTGTAAATGCACAAATAGTTGAAGCAGGAAGAGATTTTGAAAGCTTGGGAGCAGGTTCTGTGACGATCATCCATGGTTCAGCTGAGGATGCTATTCCGACAATTCCTAGTAGATATGAGGGTTTAGTTGATCTAGTATATGTTGATCATCCTAAGCAGATGTATAAAGCAGATCTATCCTCAATAGTTAATCGTGGATTTTTGGCTCGCGACGCTGTAGTATTGGCCGACAATACCCTATCTCATCTTACTCGTGAGGGTGACGCGACTCATCATGCAGGAATATCCGACTATTTAGAATATGTTGGATTGCATGGAAAAGATCCAGGGTTGTTCAAGTCTCGTACAATTCCGACTTTCGACGGTTTGACAAGGTCTGTATTTTTAGGACAACCAAAGTAAACTGTTAAGCTACTTCTTACAGATTGCAGATATAGTTGCATTTAGCTACAATATAGTCCATTATTATCTAATATGAGTAAAGTCGCGCTTATTACTGGAATCTTAGGTCAGGATGGCCCGTATTTGGCCAAGTTGCTCGTTGAGAAGGGCTACAAGGTCTATGGCATGCTTCGCCGTTATTCCAATCCTTCATTTGACAATCTAGATTTTTTGGGAATTACAGCCGACATTGAATATGTTGAAGGAGATCTTACAGATGAGGCATCGCTTCTTAATATTATTAAAAGAGTCAGACCCGACGAGGTGTATAACCTGGCAGCTCAGTCTTTTGTAGGCTCCTCATGGGAGCAGGCTAAGCTTACAACCGAGATCAACGCAATGGGTGTGCTCTATCTTTTGAATGCTATTAAATTTGTCTCTCCAACCACAAAGTTCTATCAGGCATCAACAAGCGAGATGTATGGACTGGGCATATCGGGTGGATATCAGGATGAGAATACACCATTTCATCCTCGTTCACCATATGGAATATCCAAAGTCTATGCCTATTGGATGACGATTAATTATCGAGAGTCTTTTAAGCTTTTTACCTGCAATGGCGTACTTTTTAATCACGAGTCACCAATTCGTGGGATTCAGTTTGTGACGCGCAAGATTACAGATGGTGTGGCGAAGATCAAGCTCGGTTTATCTGATGAGCTTCGACTTGGCTCACTTGATCCAAAGCGTGACTGGGGATTTGCTGGGGACTATGTTGAGGCGATGTATCTTATGCTTCAACACGATACGCCTGACGACTATGTAGTAGCAACCGGTGACACACACAGTGTGCAGGAGTTTGTTGAGCGTGCATTTGCAGCAGCCAATATTGATAATTGGCAACAGTATGTCAAGATGGATCCCCGCTTCAAGAGACCAGCTGAGGTGCCCCACCTTCAAGGCCGTGCAGATAAGGCAAAGAGTGCACTTGGGTGGACTCCTAAGACATCATTTGAGGATTTGGTTAAGGATATGGTTAATGCCGATATTAAAAGGTACCAGAATAAGGCAAAAACGCAGGTATAGATCCTCAATCTATCTACAAAGTGCAAGAAATTTGTCCACATAAGAGCTCCACGAGAAGTCGGCAGCAAGGTATAGAGTAAACTCCCTTTCCCCTCTTTCTGACACAAGTTGCTTTAATATACTCAATTCATCCCCTTCTTTTGCGAAGAGATAGTTTGACTTAAAAAGTTCAACAAGCGATGAATTTTTATACAAAAGCACAGGTGTATTGCACAGAGCGCTTTCTACAGGTGGCAGACCAAAGCCCTCGTATTCTGATAAATACACAGTGGTTGCAGCGGCACTGTATAAGTATGGCAAGTCTACGGCATCGACGTATCCTGTGAATATCACTCTTTCCTCAAGTCCAAGCTGTTTTATAAGTTCGTATTCTTTTTCATTATTCCATCCAGCCTGTCCTGTTAGGACAAATTTAAAATGAGCATATTTGGGATCTTCAATCAACTGACTAAATATACGGATGGCTCGATCAACGTGTTTGCGTGGTTCGATTGCTCCCACGTATAAGATAAATTCTCCACTACTTGCAAGATTATATTTTTTTAATACTGCCTTTATTTTATCCTGATCCTTAATAGGTCTGAACTGCTTTTTATCAACCCCTGGATAGATTGCTTGTATTCTATTTTCTGATGCTTGAGGGTATAGTCGCAAGAGATCGCGTTTTGTGTTTTCAGAGTCGACAATGATTGTATCTTTGTATTCTAATGTTTTTGCGAGTTTGTTTTCGTGAGCTGCTATAACCGAGTTCATATGATACTGTGGATATAGCTTCCAGGTAAGATCATGTAAAGTCGTGATTCCTCGAGTGCCTGGCATGAGTGGTGGGCGCAGAACGTCAGAAGAAAAGAATATGTCAGTCTTTCCGATAAGCCATTCTACGGGTACGAGGTGATATTTGCCCCACAAGTAATTGAATATTTTTGGTGGCAAGCGATACTCATATATTTTTGCTCCGAGATCTTTAAATTCGTCAAGTTGGTTGAATTTCTTTGGTCGTCTGAGGGATGAATAGAAAAGTCTATATTCGTTTTTTTTATCTTGAATGAGAAGGTTGTATACGAGATTGTATGTGTAGTTTGCTACACCACTTCCCTGGTATACAAGTGTCGTGACATCAATGCCAATTGTCATATTATATTAATTTTATACGATGTTAAAAAAAGCCGTCTACTCCTTTGCCAAAAATTTACTATAAAGTAATAGGTCGTAATATGCACGTAGTGCTCCAGCTTGCACACCTGTCCATCCATCTATGTATCCTTTATGATATATCATCCACCGTAAGAAAATATATGGGGGTAAAAATACAAGTTTTAGAGCCGCTGTGAGCTTACTCTCCTTAAGACCTTGTGCTTCAATTGTGGTATATGACTCAAATTTCCTCATAAGTGTTTTCATATCAGGATGCGAGTAGTGAAGTAGTGGCTCTGTGAGAAATCCGATTTCCCCATTGACCTTGAATTGCTCATGAACCTTTACAATTGGATCAAATCGGCAGAATTGAGGTCTGAATAAGCGAGTTAATCTATCGTAGGCCCAGTCCCCGCCTTTAAGAAATTTTCTCAAAAAATATTGTTTGCGAGGTATTCCGTATGCCACAACTGACTCAGTGTGTGTCTTTAGAATCTCTTGTATTTCCTGTTTAAGTTCTGGGGTTACGACTTCATCTGCGTCTAATCTCAAGACCCAGTCTGTCGTGCACGCATCAATCGCATCATTAAGGTTGAGCTGTAGTTCAGCAAAATCGTCTATATTAGATTTATTTTTTTGTACCACCACAGCTCCCAAGTTTCGTGCCATATTAGCTGTATTATCTGTGCCTGTTGAGATGACCACGACTTTGTCACACCAAAGGACGCTATTAATACATCGCTCGATATTTTTTTCTTCATTTTTGGCCGGAATGATTGCCGTGATTGTTTGCATGATTATTTGAAAACATAGATATGATAAGCACCTTTTTTAAAGGATGAAATAGGTTTTTGTGAGGATTTATGTCTTATATCGTCAGAGACAACCACGCGGTATATTGGTTTTTCGTTTGTAATTTCATTTTGATAAATCCATCCAAAAAATTCATCTGCGAAGCTATTTGTCGGTTTTCGACCATACACTCTAAAAAGATACCTCCATCCTCCATAGGCGTGATAGCGACGAGGATCTTTGCCATAATTTTCAAGCGTATACGGTTTATTTCCCACAACTGCCATCACCTTTTCAACCGCAGCTTTTTTTACTGTAAGTCCATATTGCGCTTGAGTGCTATTTAGGATGGTTAGTGAATTGAAGATTACAAATATGACTATAGCGAGTATAGTAAGTACGATTGGCAGTGCGTCTAAAAATATCGCCAATGCAATAGGAAACAAAACAAAGAATGGTAAAAGATAATACTCTGCGGAGTATCCAGGATACAAAACAAAAAATATCATGCTGAATAATATCATCATTAAGAGATATCGCCTTTTGCGTTCTTTTATGGCTCCATATACCAAATACCCAAGAGCAATCATAGATGCGAAAGTAATCAATCCATGACCCGGAGTAATATTGCAGTGTTGGCCGAGACACTGTTCATTCTGAAGGTCTGTGACTGGTGCTATGTATAGATATCGAGAGAGGCTTCCAAGCCACACACTCCAGTGACTATTAATAGTCGTTGAGTTAATTTTCTGATGCTCAATATTTTTGTTCTGAATATATCTTATTGGTGTAAGGATATTGTCAAAGTTATGTACTATATCAAATACAATAAGGGGAGAGACAACTATTAAGTACACTCCAATTGATATGATCCATGTTTTAAGAGAGATCAATTTGATATTTTTTATTACATAAAATAGTGCTACTGGCCAGAAAACAAGAAGTGATAAGTGTACGTGAAGACTGCATGCCATTAAAAATGACACTGCAATAAAATATCTGGTATCTTTTTTGGCTTTATGTAAAAAATAGAAAAGCCAGATGGTGATAAATGGTATAGGCAAAGGATTCCAAAAGCGCCTATCAAAAAAGTTCATAAGCGTTGATCCCAAATAAAAAATCATTGCTATGACGCCAACCTTTTTATTAAATATTTCGTTTGTTACAAAGTAAATACTTAATCCCGTAAGTACTCCCATTGAAGGGGCAAAGTAAGCAAGTGAGATTGGGTCTCCATTGGTAAGTTTGAAAAGAAGCGCATTGAGATAGGTAAAGCCTGGTCCCAGATAGAAGCCAATATTTGAGGCAGAAACTCCAATCCAGATAAGATGAAAATTCTTGACCTGTTCATATGCAAGGTGGGCTTGATACTCCTCATCAAAGTTAAAGCTAAAAAAATCAGCTGCTCTCCAAAAACGCAGGAATAAAAAAACCAAAAAAATAACGATCAATAACAGGTTAAAAGGAGTAGCGTATTTTTTTATGATTTTTTTGTTTAAATATTTTCTAATCATAAGTTTTGCTAATGAAATAATTAAAATATCCTTTATATAAATCAAGTATTGCGTAAGGAGCTTCTTTTAATGCCGTTCTTGTTCTCATGACAAGTGATATTAATGAGAGTGGAAATAGAACATGCTTTGCTAAGTAGCAACCATAGCTTACATAAATCATTTTCATCTTTCCCACAGCTGATGTTCGCGTTCCTCCACTTGGTGCTTTATGATGATAGACAAGTGCTTGAGGCACAAAGATAAGCTTTCCATATTTTTTTGCTCTTTTTCCCAGATCAATTTCTTCGAAAATTTTTGGAAATCTTGTGTCAAAGCTATTTATTTTAGTCAATACACTTTTTTTAAAAGACATATTGCATCCATAAGGAAAATCAATTGCTTGCTCCTTGGTGCTCCAGAATTGCTGAAGAAATTTAGTTCCCATCGAATTGGTTTTTCCTGTTTCAACGTTTGTATTTTTGGGGACTTTTTCGTTATCATTAATTACTCGCCCTGAGGTGGCAACGACTTCACCGTTATCGTATTGACTTAACTGACTGGGGATTGTGTTTTTTGTGATCTCAACATCATCATCAAAAAAGAAAATAATGTCCCCCTTCGACTCCATAATGCCCTTATTTTTCGATGCTGAGGTGTTTATTTCCGGCAAATTAAAATACTGTATATTGAGCTTCTTCACTTTTTTTGGATCTAATTTAGATGAGTTTTGCTGATCGACTATTGTGATCTGAATATCAGGGTGAAATTTTCGAATAATGTAAGCCGCCTTCAATGCTAAATTTGGTCTATTGTAGGTAGGGATGACTATACTTGCCGTAAGTCGGTGATTTTTTGCTATTTTGACAGGAGTAGTCTTTTTTCTTTGATCCATAAGATTTCAGCTCCAATTATGCCAGTAAACAGAAGTACTGTCAATCCAGCCATGATTGCATATAAATCTCCCCATAAAGACTGTACGTAGAATGCCACAAACCAGCCAAGAGCAGCCGCCCCCACATTGAGAATTGCGAGTTTATACTGTTTGCGAAGCGCAATAAGGGGTTGAAAATAGACCTGACTAATTCCCCACCCCATGGCCGGTGCAATGAAATATGGGAAGATCGCAATAAGTTTTTCTACGTCCGGTGCGGTGAATTTCCCGCCCACCAATATCAGTCGCATAAAAAATGGTGCGACAAGTATTATAAATATAATTACTCCAAGGCTTACAACCCAAGCGGCAAACTTAGCCTTTACGACCTGTGTCTCTATTTTTTTTACTTCATGAGAGTGAATTAGATCGACTAAGTGTGGTAGAAAAATCGTCTGAATACCGATGGTCATGATTCCGACAGCAGCCGCAAATAATTTTGATGCAAGATTGACATAGACAATATATCCTACTGGGAGATGAGATGAAAATGAGCGCATAATTAGTGTGCTGTTACTTACTGCAAAATTACTAATTATAAGAGGAACCCATGATAGTATTAGAATACCAATTTGAGCTTTTTTAAAGGAAAGTGATATTCGAGGTACTTTTGGAAAGATGAACGGAAGTTGTATGAGAAGTGAAAGAAAAAAAGCAATGACTAAGCTTACGATTCCCAAAGTTGGCGCGAGCCAGATAGTTAGACAAAGTCCCAGAATTGTTCCCACAAGTTGCACAGATGGAAAGAGCAAGAACTTTTTCCTACTATATAAGTAGGCCCCAAAGACTGTATTTACTAAAGCAAAGGGAATGGAATAGATAAGATAAAATGTATAGAAAGCAGTTTGGTTGATAAAGCTTGTTTTTTCAGTTCCGTAAAGCAATACTGTTATTTCTCTTGAAAAGTGGCTTAGTATTATAGATACGACAAGCCCAATAAGTCCAAGATAGATTGCCGTGCAGAAAATATATGATGGTATGTCTTCATCCTTTTCTTTTTTGATTAGCGGAATTATGGTATCTGATAAAGTGCCATAGATTGCGGAAACTATAATGGTTGGGAGCGCAACTGCAGCAAGAAAGGTGTCAAGCTCTACCTTTGCCCCAAAAATACGAGTTACGATGATCTGAGTCAGTATTTGGATGAGAGTTGATACTCCAACGATCATACTGATAAATAAAGCGCTTTTTTTCATAGAAGTCTTAATTATATCTTGTTTTACATTCCCCAAGTGTAGAGTGCAAGTGGCCAAGGATCATCTTTAGCCTCCTTTAGACTCTCAATTCTATACTCAAGCTTAAGGTTTTGTTTTATATATTGCTTGATATCTTCAGGAAAGAAGCTTTGCCAGTCCTCGACAATGACAAGTCCTCTCGGATATTTTTTCATCTCTTTCCTAAAGTCAGCAAGAGATCCATAAACCATGGTATTTGACACAGGATGACGGTAAGGCTTATTGACAGATTTTTGAAAATGGACATTGGCGTATCTGTCAAGATACCACTCTTCTGTGTCACAAGTGTCATTAAAGATAGGTATTGATCTATAGTCAGGATGCCGAGATTTTAGTTGTGTATAAAAATCTTTGTAGTTGGCAATTTGCACGTCTCCATATTTGTCAATATTTGGATTGTAATAAGGTTGTGGAGTACGCGTTATTCTGTAGCCGGATATCAAAAATATAACTATTATGGTAAGTGGAATAAGCCATTTTTTTTTGGGTAAGTATTTTGCCGCGACTTCCCCCCAAAAAACTCCGAAATAAAGAAAAAGAATTCCAAAAATTGAAAGAACGTATCTTATATTAAAGATATACTGAACAAAAATAACAAGGACAAAAAGTGTCCCCATATAGAGCATTATGCTAATATTTAAAAATTTGTTTTTCGAAAACGTCCAGACAAAACCCGCAAAAGCAAAAAGTGAAATTAAAAAATATCGATATCCAAAAAGCCGAAGTACTTGATAAAGATGGTTGTGTGATATGGCGCTTTTTTTTGTGACGAGTTTAATTATTTCTGGCAGCACAAGCTGAGATGTGAGAAAAATGAGTAAGATCGTTGGAATGATGGATAGTAGAATTTTTTTTTGGCTAAAATGCATCTTTGAAATACGTGTCAAAACATAGAGAAAGTAAAAAATCCAAAGCAATAAGGCAATGATATGAAGAAATGTGGCGATTGCGGAAAGCATGATTATCAAAACGTTATAGAGAATTACCCTTTTTTTCTTTTTTTCTTTGTTTAGGGCTAGAAATAATAGAATGATTGAGAGGGTTATTGTCTCAATTGCGGCATATGGTTTGGCTTGAGTTGCATAGGCTAAATTAAGTTGAGAAAGTCCGTAAATAAATGAAGCTATTACTGAGCCGTAAATATTGCTTATTTTTTTGGCAAGAAAGAATATTATCACAATACCAATGGCAAACATGAACATTGAAGGAATACGTGCGGTAAGTTCACTAATGCCAAAAAGTTTAAAAGATGCGGCAGTCGTAAGCATGCCAAGCTTTTGATATGTGATTCCAGTAAGCTGAATTGCCTCAAAAAAAGAAATCTGACCTTTGACGAGTTGTTGCGCTGCTGATGAAATGAATGCTTCATCGGCCCAAAAGGAATAATTAAACATACGTTAATTATATCCATTCAACTTCAATGTTTCCCTCTTTAGATTTTTTAGTTGTTCAAAGTATAGACGGTCACTTTCTGTGAATTTTTCGCTTATTGGCAAAATTTTTATATTAAGCGTTTTGCTTTTAGCACTTGTGATCTTTCCATCCCAATCTATTTGTTTTTCTATCCAAATTCTGTGAGTGCCATTTTTCCAGTGCAGAGGAACAAGAAAAACAATCTTTGTATCAGTCCAAAGTAGAATATCTATTTTCTCTCCATCCATAAAAGCTTCCGCTTTTCCCACATCCCAATCAAAGTTTTTTCCATAAATCACCACTTTTGTTGCCTTATATACTAATTCGGGCTCAATGGTTTCAATAACTGGGTTCTTTGCGATTCTATCTTTTTTGTGATTCACGGCTTGTATGTGGTTGTTTATAAGAAAAAAGGCCATAATAAAAATAATAAGAAGTGTGAGAAGGACTATGATGAGCATAGCTGTTTTTGCTACTAAAAAAACCCAGTCGGATAGACTGGATGGAGATTTTCTGTATATGAATTTGATAATTGCCTCAGCTCTTAAGCGGATAAGTTTAAGAAAAGCTTTTATTAAAATTTCCGAATACTTATCAAAATAAATAGGAAGATGAGTCATAGATCCAACAATAGATTTCAGGAATCTGGGCCGTGGTTCTCTATCTGGTTGAGCATTAGCCTCATAAGCTGCTTGAAAAAATCCGATAATGAGTAGCAAATAGGCCCAGATTGCAGTTTTTTCTGCTATAGGCTCTACAGTTGCAAATATTAAGAGAGGGCATAGTGTTAAAAGAAGTAGAGTGCTATAAAAAGAAGTATCAGATCTTAATTTGTAGGTTATTATGCCAAGAATCCATAGTAGTATAAACAGAATAGTCGTAAAATCTGAATATTGCCGAATTACAAATATATCAAATATGACTGCGCTTACTAATACCATAAAGTATGGCTTTGACAGGAAAGCTCTATAATCGACCACTTTGCTTCTTATGCTTAGAGGTATTATTGCAGACAAGGAAGTGATGTAGAGCAAGTATAAAAGTAGAGGGATTGAGTATATCGCAAAGACTTTCCAGAATCCGTCACTGGAGGTATAGTAAAAGATTTTTTCCCTGATCAATTCTGCTAAAATTGCCTTATTGCTTAAAAGTAGTGTCTTTTTATACTCAGATTGCAAAGTGATATATGGATAATCTTTATCGAGTGAAATCGAGGAGTACTCCCCTCCTTTCTTATGTAAGAGGGTGATTTCAAATAAATATGTTTTATTTTTTGATTTTGGAATTGTGGGAAATCCAAAACGATATGTCGGAGTGTAGCGATAATTTATAGCATCTATTGTCGAAGTGTGATACCAGGTATTGTCTGATTTGTCTTTAATTCTAAAGATTGACTTTGCTTTTGTATTTTCATTTACTTTCAGATGAGCCACAAGTATTCCCAAGTAATTTTCAGTTGATGTAAATTCTCCTCGGATTGAGTATTTGCTCTGCTGTAGATTAATCGGGACTTGGTTTTGTGAGAGTATGTTTAGTTTAGTGTCGGAGTTTATGTAGTATAGTATTGAGAGTGCAAAAGCAAAAAAAAGAAAAAAAGAGGGAATAAGCAGCCACTTTATTATCAAATTTCTAATTTCAGCAAACATTTCTTTGTACAATTTCAAAAAATTTCAGTATAGTATCAAGCATGATTATATAATAATTTAGCTATGGATTACTCCACTTATAAGAAATGATAAATCTACAGAAAGCAAAGATTCTGGTAACTGGTGGCAACGGGTTTGTTGGCAATCACCTAATCAACAATCTTACACAGATAAGATATGTACCAAAAAAAAATATCTATGCTCCCACATCGAAGCAACTAAATTTAATCGATTGGAAGAACTGTGTCAGAGCTGTCAAAAAAATCGATGTGGTGATACATCTTGCTGCGAAAGTTGGGGGAATAGGCCTTAATAAAGAGAAGCCTGGAGAGCTTTTTTATGAAAATCTAATTATGGGAGCACACTTGATGGAAGCTGCTCGACAGGCCAAAGTTAAGAAATTTGTGGCAATTGGGACTATATGTGCATATCCTAAAATGACCCCAATTCCATTCAAAGAAAAAAATTTATGGGAGGGGTATCCTGAGGAGACCAATGCTCCTTATGGACTTGCCAAAAAAATGCTTCTTGTTCAGAGTCAGGCATATAGACAGCAATATGGATTTAATTCCATATTCCTTCTTCCCGTGAATATGTATGGACCTGGAGACAATTTTGATCCTAAAAGTTCACACGTGATACCTGCTCTCATAAAAAAAGTTGCAGATGCAAAAAAGAACAAAAAACCTTTCATTGAAGTATGGGGTACTGGTCGTGCAACCCGTGAATTTCTTTATGTTGAAGATGCTGCTGAAGGTATTGCTTTGGCAACAGAGAGATATGAAAAATCTGACCCGGTCAACTTAGGTGCGTCTAACGAAATTTCAATTAGTGATTTAGTTAGGCTAATCTGTGACTTTATGGATTATAGTGGGGCAATTCATTGGGATAGATCTAAGCCTGATGGTCAACCAAGGCGGAAGCTCGATGTCTCAAAGGCAAAGATTGAATTTGGATTTCGCTCAAAAACAAATTTTAAAAAAGGGTTAGCAGAGACAATCAAATGGTACTTAGAGAGTCATGATAAGTAGTTAATAGATTTTCCGCATAAATCTCCATACGATGTTAGATCTACTCAAAAAATATACAAGAAATTTTTTTCCTCTACTTCCCTTTCTGGGTGTTCCATTGATATTGAATCTTTTCTTGTTTGGAACTGTTTATAGATTATTAGGCAACAATCACATATCTTTTGTAGACTCGGGATTGATCTTGTCTGGTAATAAGAATCCAGAGCTATTAAGTGTATGGAGTCAGAATAATCTAGGGTATATTTTTTCGCTCTTCATTTCAGTAAATTTTTATTCAAAGCTAATTAGCTTTACTTTGATTAAGTTGACTCATTCAATAAAATTGATGCAGGTAATTTTTTACTGCGGGATTTCTCTGGGTATTTATTACTCGTCTTACTTGGTATTTTATAAGATTCAAAAGCTTCTATTTTCTTCGCGAAATATATTATTCCCAGCTATAGCTGCTTTTTTTTATTCTTACAATTTGTCAATAATTTTAGCAACAGGAGTCATAGACGGTACGTTTCATATTATTTTGATCGCGCCTATTTTATTTTATTTTCTTCTAAATCAATTACGCAATGAACTGGATCTAAGGACTTTTCTATGGCAGGCTTTTTTAATCGCCTTAATTGCAAGTAGCCCTCCTTTTTCCCTTGCTTTTTTAATTACGATGTATCTTCCATTTCTTTTTTTTAAGGAGAACTTATTTAATTTGAAGCTTATAAAAAAGTATTTATTGATGATGTGTCTCACTTTAATAGCGAGTTCTTTTTTTATTTTTAATCTTGTCTATGCATATTTGAATATTAGCCGTGGAGTTTTTTTCTCTCCTCCAATTGGAAATATTGCCTTTATCTTTTTAGAAAAGGGAATGAGAGGTATATTCCAGTTTTTATATGATTGGTCAATTGCTCTCTATTACTCACCGAAGCAACCTCATCCATATTATCAATACTATTTCAATCCTTTCATAATTATTTCAACATTTTTAATATGGATTCTTTCGCTTAGCGCTGTTGTGGTGAACTGGAAGATGATAAAAGATAAAAGGAGTCTTTTATTGATTATCGGTAGTCTTCTTTTTGCCATATTTCTCATCAAGGGGGATCAACCTCCTTTTGGGAGCTTGAATGTATTTTTATACAAAGTAAATCCAATAATGGGTATTTTTAGAACTCCCGGAAGCAAATTTGGAGTTCCAATAATGCTTTATTTAAGTCTTTTGATATTATTTGCTTTAAATGTTAATAAGTATAGAACTATTTCAATATCTTTAATCGCTGTAGTTTTCATTCACACGCTAATATTTTTCAATCCATATAGATATATCGGCCTTGATACAGTAAGAACACAGCGATTTACAGCAACAGTTCCACTAGAATATCAAGATGTGGCTAAGATTCTAAATGAAAGCGACAAAGAGGGCGCGCTACTTCTATACCCCGGAATTAATAATGGATATTTTCGTCTTGGTAATACGAGATTTTTGAGTCAGGATGTGTTGGGTAAGCTGATCACAAGACCTCTAATATATTCAGACGATACGACCATGCGCTTATCAAGACAGATCATTGATCAATTATCAGTTAGATTTGATGCCCAATTAGTAGGGCAAGCCTCAGTTCGATATGTGCTAATAAGAAAGGACTTCGATAAGAATCGTTACTTCGATCAAGGTTATGAAAGCAAAGGTAAATTATTATCAAAAAATAGCAAATACGATAGAATTTATAATTCTTCTTATCTATCTCTATACGAGTTGAAAAGCAATTACTATAAAAATCTAATTTCACTCGCTAATCCAAAATTTGGCAAGAGCATTGTATATGAAAAAATTTCACCCACCGAATATAGGGTAAAGATTGCAGCAAGTGAAATAGATAATCAAGTCTTAGTTTTTAGAAATTCATATCATAAAGATTGGCAAATTAAAGGATTGGATAAAAGCCAATTTGCCATTGAGCATGGAATTTACGAAGGATTTGCAAATTCATGGAAAATAAAAAAAAGATATGATTCAAAATCAAATTCCAATAGGCCAATTGAATTGAAAATTTATTTTCAACCAGAGCAGTTTGGTTATATAAGTGGTATCATTTCTATCTCCTCTCTTTTATGGATATTGCTTTATATAGTAAAGTCGAAAAATAGCAAAAAATAAATTTTTGTGTTAGAATTTTGTGTTAAAAAATCAAAAGTATGGCTAAAAAAAAGACCGCTTTAGTTTGTGGGGGTGGAGGATTTATTGGCAGTCATTTGGTAAAGCGATTAAAGCAAGAGGGATTTTGGGTAAGAGGCGTCGATCTTAAGCGACCAGAATATAGTAAGACAGAGGCGGATGAGTTTATCATCGCAGATCTTCGTATTCCAAAATCGGTTCAAAAAATCTTAGATAGACCTTTTGATGAAGTGTATCAATTAGCTGCAGATATGGGTGGGGCAGGATATATTTTTAGTGGGGACAATGATGCGAATGTAATGCATAATTCTGCTTCAATTAATCTCAATATGGCATTTTATGGACATAAAGCGCAGATTAAGAAGATCTTCTATTCCTCTTCAGCCTGTGTCTATCCACTCCATAATCAGCTAAGTACTAAAAATCCAAACTGTACAGAGGATTCTGCATATCCAGCAGCACCAGATTCTGAGTATGGATGGGAAAAACTTTTTAGCGAAAGACTCTACCTTGCTTTTTACAGAAATTATAAGCTTCAAGTAAGAATTGCTAGATTTCATAATATATTTGGTCCTGAAGGAACGTGGACAGGGGGTCGGGAAAAAGCTCCTGCCGCTATGTGCCGCAAGGTTGCGGAAACTCCAGATGGAGGGACTATGAAAATGTGGGGTGATGGCAAACAAACTCGCTCATTTCTATACATAGACGAGTGTCTCAAGGGTGTAAGGAAGCTTATGGACTCAAATTTCATTGGGCCTGTCAACATAGGATCTGATGAGATGGTGAGTATTAATCAGCTGGCCGAAATGACAATGAAGATAGCAAAAAAGAAGCTCAATATAAAGCATATTAAAGGACCATTGGGAGTGAGAGGAAGAAATTCAGATAATACGTTGATAAGGAAAAAGCTTAAATGGCAGCCCAATGCACCTCTGATTGACGGAATGACCAAAACATATGAGTGGATTTCAAGCCAAGTTGATAAATCTTCCAAAAGCTAACCTATGAAGAATTTAGTCATTGGTTCAAGTGGCTTTATAGGAACTCCATTTTGTAGATTCTTAGAGGAGCAGGGCGAAGAGGTGGTTAGATTTGATATTAGAATAAAAAAGAGTCAAGACGCACGCTCCTATAAATTCAATTTGGATAGGATTGATCGAATATACTTTCTCGCTTGGGATGTAGGGGGTTCAAAGTATCTTTTTAATGAAAATGTGCAACTATCTCAACTTCAATGGAATCTGGCTCTTTTAAAAAACGTTCTTGATCAGATGGAGAAAAAAAAGAAAGAATTTCTTTTTGTGTCGAGCCAGTTTGCTGATGATTGTGATACTGTCTATGGAGTGACAAAAAAATTAGGCGAAGTATGGACAGGGTTAATAGGCGGAAAATGTGTGAGAGTGTGGAATGCCTATGGAGTGATGGAAAAAAATAATGAAAAGAGCCATGTCATATCTGATTTTGTCCATCAAGCTATAACTCGCGGTAAAATAACTATGATGACCGACGGTGAAGAGTGGAGACAATTTACTCATGTTGATGATTTGGCTCGAGCATTCCACTTAAGTCTCAATGATAAATCTTCAAAAAAGTATATCTTTGATGCAAGTAGTTATGAATGGGTCCAGATAAAGCAGGTAGCAAAAATTATTAGTCGATTTACAGGAGCAAAGATTCAGTATGGAGCTAAAAAAGGGGCTAATCATAAGGCCTTTAATATGGGCAGAGTCCCCTCTTGGCTTCCTCAGGTATCATTGGCAGATGGAATTAAAAAAATGATTGATGCTTCACAAAATTGATCACTTTTTTTCTCGAGTTGGAAAAGCAGCTGTACTTTCGGTACAAAATCCATCGCAGGGTTCCTTTTTTCTCGACTTTTTTTGGAGAATTAGAAAGATCAGTGGCTGGATGTGAAAGTCTTTTGGATGTTGGATGTGGTGCTGATTCACCCATACAGGCCTTTTCAGATAAGCTTCAGTGTGTGGGAGTAGACGCTTACAAGCCATCCATAGAAATCAGTAAAAAAAAAGGAATTCATAAGAGGTATTACATAAGCAATGCTCTCAATCTTTTGGAGCGGTTCAAGCCGAAATCATTTGATTGCGTATTCGCCTGTGAGATCATAGAGCATATGCCCAAAAAGCAAGGGATAGAACTAATTCGAATATTAGAAGCTATTGCAAAAAAGAAAGTTGTCATAATGACTCCTAATGGCTTTGTCCCTCAAAAAGCTTACAACAATAATCCTTGGCAAGAACACAAATCTGGGTGGACAAGTCAAGAAATGATTAAGAGAGGATATAAAGTCGTCGGACTAAGAGGGCTAAAGTATCTAAGAGGGGAAATGAGTTACCTCAAATACAGGCCAAAACTATTATTTCTACTTTTGTCTAATCTGTCTCAGTATTTTGTACGCAATAAGCCAGAGTACGCTTTTCAAATTCTGTGCATCAAAAATCTAAATGAAAAATAAAATCTCTATTGTATTCACAGCTCGCAACGACAACTACGGAGGCAATTTATTGGAGAGAATAAATGCCCTTATTAGGGTTTTAGTCGATATGACAAACAAATATAAGTCTCCAATAGAACTTATAATTGTAGAGTACAATCCCCCACTTGGAGAAAAGATGTTGTATGAAATCCTTAGGGTTAAAGATAATAAATACCTAAAAGTTCGCTTTATCATCTTTCCCCCGAAGCTTCATAATTTATTTCCAAATAGTGATCGAGTAAAGCTATTTGAATATACTGCAAAAAATATAGGAGTTAGAAGAGCTACAGGAGACTATATTATTTCCACAAATCAAGACATACTTTTTAGTGAACAGTTTATCAAATTTTTGACAACAGCTCAGTTAGATAAAAATACATTCTATAGAACAAACAGAACTGATGTTAATCTAAAGTTGGACTCTACAAGTCTATCCGCAAAAGAGATATTGAGAAAGTGTGAGCGCCGCGCTTATTTAAGCAAAACAATGAGTGGTGATAAATTTGTTAAGCTCCTTAGTATAGCTTCAATGACAGCAATGTTTAAAAATATTGTTTATTTAGTTTATATGTTTTTTTATGGCCTTTTTGACAGTCGCTTTAGAAAAGCTAAAATACATTCTCATAGATATCATATCTTTGCCGCTGGAGATTTCTTAATGATGAGTAAAGAGGCATGGGGAAAAATTAGAGGTTATGATGAGACAAAGGAGGGAAATGACTATCTCGACGGTTATATCTTATTTGTTGCCGGATGTTTTGGCTATAAGCAAGAGATAATTCCTTTTAATATGTATCACATTGATCATTTAATGAGCAAGATGGGGAGACCATCAGTGAATTACTTTGACTTTGTACGTAATTGTAATTCAATGTTGAGAACAAAGAAGCCCTATAAGAGAAATAGTGCAAACTGGGGACATCGCAATATAAAGCTCAAAGAATTTGTCATTCCTTCTGTAAGGTAATAATCAACTCTGTAGCCCCTCCCACCCAATAACACCAAAATCTTTCGAAGGTGGTAGGTGAAAGACTTATTAGAAAGTCGATTAATCTGACGAATGGCTTAAGAAGCCAGATACACTGATTGGGATGAATATACTGAGCGTATATTCCTGTATTTGGATATAGTCCAAAATATTTGATTTTTTTGAAAATGATCTTGAACGTTTTCTTTGTATAGAAGTGCTGATAGTTGTCCTTTGAGAAACAATCAAAACTTGAGTATCCAAAGGGCCTAATATGCGTTATGTCGGTAAATGCCCCAAGAGATGAAAAATGAGGAACTCTAATATAAAGTATTCCGTTGGGTTTAAGTATTCGGTGCAGCTCTTCAATTTTTTTTAAAGGCTTGTCGAGATGTTCAAGAACATGATACATATGTATCTCATCAACTGAATTTGATTTAAAAGGATAAGGAGTCTTATTCAGATCGTGTACTTTATCAACAAATCCCTTGATTTTAACCACATCCAATCCAATTGAGCCCGGAATTCTTGTCTTACCACATCCGATATTAACTATTTTTTTTCCTGTTTTTTTCATATAACCTGATAATTTGTTCTACTCTCTGGTGATAAGTATGATCTCTAAGTATTTTTTTTCTTCCGGCTTCAATTATTTTAAGTCTTTTATCTGGGTTCTTTATGTAAAACTCAATTTTATCAAGCCAGTCTTTTTTGTCTTCAGCTATAATCATATCGACTCCACTTTTAAAATATTTTTTTAAGGCTGGTACATTGTCGACAACCTCAAAGCCCCCAGCCAACGGAATTTTAAATGTTCTCTCGTTGATGTCTCCTAAGAATTTTTTTTGGTATTCCTCATGAATATTAATTGAAATTAATGAAGAAGCATATACCCTTCTTTCATCATCCAAATTCAAAGGTTGCTTGAGAAAAGACTTCAGATATGGAGTATTGAAATACTGCCCTACTCTTTGTACAAACCCCAAGGTCCGACTCAGCAAAGTCCAATCTTGTCCATATATCTTTACTTTGTAATTTTTTAAAAGTGGTCTTACCTGTTCGTTGAAAATCTTTTTCTTTCCGGGCAAGTAAGTGCCAATGTAAGAAATATCTGCTTTAAACTTTTTTGAATATTCAGGAAAAATAAGAGTTTTATCACCCGCAAGTAAGATTGTGTGAAGCGGGTACCCTGTCGCTTTAGTGAATCCGTCCATGCGAAGATCTCCTTGCTCACAAATGCTATGATAAACATCTCCGAACTCACCACTTTTTATAAGCTTTATACACTCTATGTTTTTTGATAGGCTTTCTGTCTCATTGACTCTTAGTTTTGAAAAAGGAGACTTCCAAAAAGGAGTCCCTACAAAGACCTTCATTCCTCTCTTTTTGGCTCTTTTAAAGCTGTTTAAGTCTAAATACTTAAAAACAAATGGACTTATGCTTGTTGTAAATATATCCGGCTTGTATTCCTCAAATATTTTCTTTTGATCATCACTTGGGGTTAATGTCTTGAATTCATGGCCCAAATCTTCAAATGCATTTTTGTATCCATAGTAAATTGATCGTCCAGCATAGATGCTGTGGGGATTAACAAGGTGAAATAGAATTTTCATTTTTTAGTAAAAAGGAACATGCCGCATGCATAATTTGCGTGAGTATATTTACTGTAATCAACGTTTTCATGAAATTTTCCTTCATCATCTACTACAGAAAACGAAAGAAGTTTGAGCCCTTTGCAGTACTTGAGAATTGTCTGAGGAGTGTGAACTCTGTGAGCATTAAAGCAAACTCGGCTTTTACCTATAGGTGCAGACAAATATAGTTTGCCTCCTCGAGCAAGGGTACGAGAAAGCTCAAGACAGGCTTTCTTAGTACCTAGGGGATCAATAGGATCTCCATACCTACCCAATCCAATATGTTCAATTACATGTAGACATGATAGAGATAAGACCGAGTTGGTTTTCAGCTTTAAATTTAAAATGTCGCCTTTTTTTATTCTTAGATTTTTTAGATTAGTACTAATAGGTCTGTAATCTATGAAAGTAGTTTTAACTATTTTTGAAAGGTATCCACTCATCTGATAGGTTGAAGCAATATCTACGTGAGCTTTTGGCTTAACTTTGAGCACATTTTCAAATACCCACAACTGTTGATAGAAGTAATGTGCGTCAAATGGAGTGAAGGATACTTTTTCATCAAGTATGGGAAAAAGATTGCTGATAGAGAGCTTAGAGGAAGGATTCATTAACTTATAGGTAATGAGATCTTTTGTGTACCAAAAATATCCATATATTCCTTGTAAAAACTTAATTGGATCAAAGATGGGCTTAATAAGTCTGTATAGAAGATATCCTAAATTTTTTGTTTTAGATTTATAAACTTTCATGTCTTAATCCAATTTTTTAACAAAAGATCCCTACCGAGTTCAGTGCTGCTCCACTTTCTTGGTGAAATAATAATTTTATCATTATTTTTATTCAGCCACGCTCCCCACCAACTAAAACTACTGTTTGCAATTATATTATTCCGGCACAGACTCATAAGCCTCATGTCTTCGTAAGAATATTTACCTTTATTATGTTTGATAAATAATATTTTATATTTGCTTTTTATATTCTCCTTGGCCCACTTTATGTCATCTGAAAATATAAAGAAATGGGGACTTTTTACTTTTCTTTCTATAATGTTCATTGCTCTTTTATAATATAAGCTATTCATAGATGTGAAAATTTTCTTGACGCTACTATCTGTCACGTAATCCCCTCTTCTGATATGGAGACTTACAGAATTTGAGTGGCGAATTAGCCTGACTATAGCTTCATTTTTTTTACTTATTTTTTTTACAAATTTAAAGTCAGAGCGAATTTGATCAGCGACATCTTTGAAGTAGTATTCTGACTGCCAATACCCCTGAAGATAAATATCACCTGAAAGCTTTAGAATATTCTTGTCAAATGTAGGTCTTTTTTCTGTAATTATAGAGCGATTTATTCTAATTCGAAATCTTTGATCTAAAAGATAAGCAAGTCTGTTCACAATTCTTTTATTTGAAATTCCCAGTTTTGATAGGTCTCTATCTGAAGCAAACATCGCATCTATGTTAAAGCAATCCAGATCGAAAGATCTTTGTGTAGAAAATAGTGCATTTGTGAAATGCAATTTCAACTCTGCTTTATTCTTAATAGCCAAATGTCTTCCTAAGGCGTATTGGAACATTTGATTGCCCAGTCCACCTGTAAGATTAGTAATTATCATTATAAAAGTGAATTATTTTTTATTCCAAATACTTATTAATACCCAATCAAAAATAAAATCAGGTAAAAGTCTTTGTATTAAATTTATAAGTTGAGCATCTCTTCCTATAATGACTCGTTTAGGAAGGTTTGGTTTGTCAACGAGTTTTGCAATAATTTTCGCTACTTTTATTGGTGGTGTTAGTGGAATAATCCAATTTAGAATAGAGAATTTCTCTCGCACTGCTTTGTGGCTCATTTTTGTGTTGTTTTTTGACAGAAGAGCACCTGGTGTGATGTTCACCACTTGAGTCAGAGGTGCGAGCTCGTAGCGAAGGGCAAGGCCCAAAGCCTCCATAGCATGTTTGGATGAAGAATATAAGCCAAAATTGGGAACCGATAAGAATGCATTGAGTGATGTGACATTAATAATGAGAGAGGGCTTCGCGCCAGATGAAAATACTGATTTAATTAGTCTGAATGATCCCAAGATGTTAGTATCAAGAATTTTTTTAAATTCCTTTTCTGTAAAATCAAGTGACGGACCTGACAGTGTCATGCCGGCATTATTGACAATGACATCAATACGATTTTCTTTGGAAATTATTTTTGAAACAAGGGAAGAGACATCTTTATCTGACGTAATATCTGTACGAATTAGTGTAGTCTTACTTTTTTTTATAACACTTGATAGATATGTTCCGTAAGTAATATGTCCACTACGCGATAGCTCATTTGCGATTAATTTGCCTAATCCAGAGCCAGCACCTGTAATAAGTATAACCTTGCCACTATTTTTACTATTTTTGACTTTACTGTTCCTCAGTATGTTGAATATCCTAATTTTTAATTTTGAAGGAAAAGTAAATATTGAGAGATACTGTAAAAAATTATAAAGATGATCAAAGATTGTCATTTGGTAATGCTCTGTACTACTGTATTTACGTCGAGCCTTTATAGTGCCAAGCTCCATTTTCTTTGTCAAGGTTTGAGTCATCGAGTTTGTCACTACTCGATATTTGAGAAGGATATCTCGTAAGTTTGCAAACTTGGAAATAGTACCTATTCTAAAGTAAAGTTCATAGTCATCAGCTGGGGCATATTCTTTGTTGTAGTAGCCAACCGTATCAAGAACTTTTTTTCTCATCATGATAAGAGGGTGAGAAAATGGGCTGTATCTAAATATATATCTTCGTATATCTTTATCATTGAGATGGTATTTTCTTACTTCTGTCACCTTGTCATTTTGATCAACTATTTCCATAGCTCCCCCGACGATTCCAACGTCTGGATGGGTATTGAGAAAACTAACTTGTTTTTTTAGTCTATAATGATAAGATATGTCATCATTATCAGCTCGTGCAATGTATTCTCCCTTTGCTATTTGCAGTCCTTTATTCAGAGTTTGGCACCCTCCAATATTTTTTTTATTACGTAGTGCGACTATCCTACTATCACCTTTGGCATATGTTTGAATTATTGACCAAGTACTATCACTTGAGCAATCATCGATAATAATTAACTCAAAGTTTTTGTAAGTCTGTTTGAGTATGCTTTTAATTGCTGTGGAGATATACTTTTCTGAATTGTAAGCCGACATCAAGACAGTGACTTTCGGTAAAACAAATGCGCGCTTATTTCTTATTTTTTTCATAATATCGGAGAACAAAGGTGCGATAATAGATTGCAATAGTATCAACTAAGATTCCCCAGATGGACTTCCACGTTGCAGCAGACGTAACCCCACCAAGGTTATAATTTAGTTTAATTGGAGCCTCATAGATTTTTTTATACCCAAGTGTCCTCGCTACGACAAGCATCTCAAGATCTCCTGCAAATTTTTTTTCAACAAGGCGTGGAAGAATTCTCTTTAATACTCTATTTCTGTAGATTTTAATTCCCGCTTGAGTATCTCTGACTTTTATATTAAACAATACTTTAACGAGGTAATAGTAACCATAGCTGAGTATTTTACGAATCAATGGGTAATGAACTAATGAGGCGGGGTGGCGCTTGGATCCAACTATGATATCTGCCTGGTACCATTCCATGTGTTCAAGAAGCATTGATATGCCATTGGGATTGATCTCCTGACCTGAGTCCATATACATTACATAATCCCCCACTGCGCGCTTCATCCCCACTCGGATGGCATGAGCCTTACCTTGATTTTTGGCGTACGTGATTGTCTTGACATGCGGGATCTTGGCATTCCGTATCGTGCGGCTTGCATTATCAAGTATTCCGTCGATAACTACTATGATTTCGTAGTTGTATCTTATCTTGTCGAGTGCACTTTTTATATGACGTATATTTTTGACGATTGTCTGCTCTTGCTTATAGGTTGGAATAATAATGCTAAGAAAGTGTTTTTTCTGTTCTTTTTCCATGACCGATATTATAATACAAACTTATACTGATTTATAGCGTCCCTACGATGTGTGTCGATATTATTGGCAACCTATCTGCGATTGGAATCCTATGAAAATAGAAAAATGGTCAGTAATATACTTAAAGTAAATTCTTTACTGAAAAGAAGAGCGGATTGTTATAAATCGCAAAAGCTTGGTTGAATTATTTTTTAATCCGTGAGATTCTCCCACTTCAATTATTATGCAATCTCCATACTTGACATCAAAATCATTGCCTTCTATCTGCATTATTCCAGAGCCTTCCAGAAAATAGTAAATTTCTTCCCCGTCAATATGGCGGTGAGGTTCGAAGCCTTCTTCCGGCTTAAGAAGTGCATCATTTACTGTTTGTATGGAGGACTTCATATCTCCCACCTTAACGAGTGCTTTTCTGGAAACTTTATTATGCGCTTGGGTTGTGGGAAGGTCAGATGCATTGATTTTTCTCATCACAACATTCTAAATTAAAATGACTATGACTTCAATGTATAATTACATATTCATATGAAGCCTATTCGCAATTTCGCAATTATAGCTCATGTCGATCATGGCAAATCCACTCTTGCGGATCGTATGCTTGAGGTGACCGGCACTGTAGTAGCGGGTAGCCATGATGATCAGATGCTTGATCGTAACCCTATATCGCGTGAGCGCGGGATTACGATAAAGCTCGCTCCTGTCCGTATGCAGTATAAAGATCATACGCTTAATCTTATTGATACACCGGGACATGTGGATTTTTCGTATGAAGTGGACCGAACGCTTGCGTGTGTTGAGGGGGCTGTGCTTCTCGTTGACGCGACGCAAGGTGTTCAGGCGCAGACTGTGGCCAACTGTTTTAAGGCGATTGACAAGAATCTCACCATACTGCCGATAATCAATAAGATCGATCTTCCAACGGCCAATGTAAAAAAAGTTGCAGCACAGCTTATTGAGTTTTTGGGAATATCCGAAAGTGACATTCAGTATGTATCGGCCAAGACAGGTCAGGGAGTGCCTGAAATCCTGGATAAGATAATTGATAAAATTCCTCCACCACGTCCTGCAGAGAAAAGTGAGCCACGTGCGCTTATTTTTGATTCCTACTACGATTCACATCGTGGAGTAATTGCATTTGTTAGAATCTTTGGCGGGACAGTAAAAAAACGCGACTCACTGGAGCTAAAGATTGCTGGCAATACATTTGTCACAACTGAGGTGGGTATCTTCACACCTGACCTTATCGCCAAGGATTCACTGACAGACGGAGAGATAGGATACATAATGACAAATCTTAAGGATATTCATATGGTGAAAGTTGGAGATACCATAGTTGCCAAAAATTCGGATATTTCGGCAGTTGCAGGGTATAAAGAAGTGAAGCCGATGGTGTATGCATCTTTTTTTACGACAGATCCAAATCAGTATCTCAATCTTTCCCGCGCTCTTGAGAAGCTGTATCTCAATGATTCCGCACTCATCTTTACTCCCATCTACTCGCGCGCACTTGGAGCTGGATTTCGTGTGGGATTTTTAGGCCTTCTACACGCCGATGTAGTACGTGAGCGCCTGGAGCGTGAGTATGCGCTCGACCTGATTCTTACTCCCCCACAGGTTGAGTATCTTAAGGATGCGAATGGTTACCTGGAGCCATATGTTGAGGTGCTTGTTGTTACGCCAAGCGAATACCTTAATGCAGTGATTCGACTGATTGAAGAGTATCGGGGTGAGTTTGTGAATATGGACAATAAAAGTCAGGTCACAATTACCTACAGAATGCCAATGAGTGAGATGATCTCTGATTTTTTTGACAAACTCAAAAGCACGACTTCAGGATATGCCTCACTTGACTGGGAGCTGGCTGGATTTGTCCCGGTTGAAGCTGCAAGACTGGATATAAGTCTGAATGATGAGATTGTAGATGAGTTTTCACAGGTTGTGGTGCATGCACGTGCACAAAATAAGGCCCGGGAGCTGGTTTCCCGAATTAAAGAGGTGATTCCACGCCAGCAGTATGATGTGAAGGTAAAGGCTGCATATAATGGTAAGCCTATTGCCAGTGAGAAGATATCCGCCCTCCGCAAAGACGTCACCGCAAAACTGTATGGAGGAGATAGGACTCGCAAGGATAAGCTTCTCAAAAAGCAGAAAGCCGGAAAGAAAAAAATGAAGATGGTGGGGCGGGTCGAGATACCCAAAGAAGCGTTTTTAAAACTGTTTAAGAATCAGTAGTGTTATACGTTTCTCCAGACTATATTTGTATCTTTTTTCATAAATGTGAGCTGGCGCTTGGCATACTGAATTTCTCGGATGATCCATTCAGCTATTGCCGCTTCTTCAGTCAGTTCCCCTTTTAGGTATTTGTATACTTGTGTATATCCAATTGTTTTGAGACCGTGATCCTCAAGCGTGTACCCCTTTTTAATTAAGCCCTCAACCTCGTTGTATGCTCCGGCTTTAATACGTTTATCCACTCTTTTTTCAATACGAGCCTTTATCTGATTTATGTCTTTGTGGGAAATACCAATAATCTCAAGATTAAGTGTATCTATTCCCAATTTTTGTCCAAGGACGACCTTTGCACTATGAGTATGCGTAAGAGGTATTGTTTTTTGGGACAAGATTTCAATACGTCTAATAAGTCGTCTTGGATTCTGCCTATCGCTACGATTCATCCCCTCAAGCGTTTTTGGACTTATTTTTTTGAGTCTTGCCTGAAGATCTTCGACTGCCAACTTATTCAGCTCCTCCCGCAAATTCCAGTTGGCTGGGTGTGATTCAGCGCTTAACTCGTATAGTAAGTGATACAAATAAAAGTAAGATCCACCCACAAGAATTGGAACTTTTCCCCGACTTAAGATTCCATGTATTACAGCAAGTGCTATTTTTTGGTAGTCAAAGGATGAGAAATCAATATTCGGCTCAACTATGTCATAAAGCCAAAGAGGCGCTTGGGGATATGAGTAGTAGCCGATATCAAAATTATTGAGCTTTTCTTTATGGTGGAAAGAGTCTTCATTTGGTAAATCTTTGCCAGAGATGATATCGAGATATCGATATATCTGGCGTGCGTCAAAATTTACAATTTCTCCATCTTCTTTTTTTGCGATACTTAATGCAAGTTCAGTCTTGCCGGTTGCAGTTTGTCCTGTGATGACAATTATCTTATTTTCCACGTGGAGTGTATTATTTACGCTTTGGGGGATTTTTTATTTGGAGTTTGGCTGCCTCAAGAAGATTCCAGTATAAATAGGTTACATCAATTGGCCCCAGTCCACCGGGTGTTGGGGTATAAAAAGATGCAACTTTATCAATGTCGCGTTCAATGTAGTCCCCTCTCAACTTACCATTTTCTCGACGGACTCCAGCATTCAGAAGAATTACGCCTGGTTTGAGAATTTCTGGCTTTATTACATGTTGTCCGACTGCTGTGATGATGATATCCGCTTCCTTACAGTATTCTTGAGGGTTCGGAGTTTGAGAGTTAAGATTTATATATCCGATACCAGCGTTTGTGAGAGCATTACCTATTGGTTGACCACCAGTTGAGCCACGCCCCAAGAGAACTACTTTTTTATTTTTTATAAGTGATTTGAAAAGATTACGGTCACGCGCAATATCAACAAATAGATCTTCTGATATTTTTTGGCCTGTAAATGCATACTTTAGAGCTGTGAGCGCAGCAAGTCCGAGTGGCGGAGAGAATGGTGTCTTTTTTTTGTGTCCTTCAATCTCTTTATTGATGTGTATGAAGTCGTAGATTGTGTTAGTTGAGAGTTGTGGTGGAAGAGGGTGTTGTATGATAATTCCAGTTACTGTTGGGTCTTCTGAGCGCTCTTTAATCTGATTCGCAAACTTTTGAAAATAAGGAGTCTGCTTGATCTGAATGAGTTCGAATTTAATTCCCAATTTATCTGCTTTCTTTTTTTTCTGAGCAACAAATGAGATCTGATCGGGCGACTCTCCAACGAGAAAATCAATAAGCTTAAGCACTACTCCCTGTTTTTTTAACTCGTCAACTTGTTTTTTAAGAAGATTTTCAAGAGCGACTGCGATATCAGATCCAGGTATTTGCATAGGGAGAAAGAACGAGTTATAAGTCCCTAATTATATCACACAAAGGTAGCGCTAACAACCCGGTCGCCAGCATGCGCAAAGCGCATAAGGATGACTCCTTTGGCTGCTCTGGAGCGAGATGGGATTGATGACACAGGTATCTTGACCACTTGTCCCTTGACGCTTGTTATGATGAGTGTCGACTTCTCATCTTCAATGATATTTGCAAGAGCGATGTGTCCCATCTTGTCATCGACTGAGGCGATCTTCATTCCCTTTCCTCCTCTGTGCTGGTCTTTGAAGAGGGAAAGTGTGGTTTTTTTGCCAATACCTTTTTGTCCAATGACGAGGATAGATTTTTTGAGGTCTCGATCTTCGAACACATCCGCCGATGCAATATAGTCGCTACTATCTATCTTCATTCCTCGTACTCCTTGTGAGGCGCGACCCATAGACCTGACTTCTGCTTCCTTGAAGATTATTGCCTTTCCGCTTCCTGATATAAGCATGACATTCTTGGTGCTGTCGGTCAACATTACCCATAGAAGTTCGTCATTTGCTGGAAGCTTGATCGCGATAATCCCACTACTTTTGATATTGGCAAAATCTGTGAATTTTGTCTTTTTCACGACCCCACGCTTGGTTGACATCAGGATGAACTTGTTGCTTTCGGCAACCTCAGTATCTGTAGCATATGTAAGAATTGATGTCACGATCTCCGATGGCCTGAGTGTCAGAAGATTGACAATTGCTTTGCCTTTTGAGATACGTGAGCCTTGTGGGATATCCCAAACACGTGTCTTAAATACTCGTCCCTGATTGGTGAAGTACAGCATCCAGTCATGCGTCATGGCTGTTGTGATTGAAGAGACGTCGTCTGTGTCCTTGGTCTCAATTCCAGATACTCCTTTGCCTCCTCGATGTTGTACTTTAAATGTCTCACGTGGAATCTGTTTGATATAGCCCTCTTTCGTCATGACGACTATTACTTCTTTGTTCTCAATAAGCTGCTCGTCTGTTATCTCGCCAGGACGCATCTTGAATACCTTTGTTCGCCTTTTATCGCCGTATTTTTTCTTTAGATAATCAACCTCATCGCCGACAACAGCCAGAATCTTAAATACATCTTTAAGGAGTCCTGTGAGGTAGTCGATGGTTTCTTTCAGCATCTTTAGCTCGTCCTCAATCTTATCGCGTTCGAGTCCAGTGAGTCGTCTAAGTTGCATCTCAAGGATTGCTTGCGCCTGTAGCTCACTGAATCCAAATTTTTTCATAAGGGCTACTTTAGCCTCTGGCTCATCTTTGGATTTTTTGATTGTTGCGATGACTTCATCAATATGATCAAGTGCAATAAGATATCCCTCAAGAATGTGGGCGCGACGCTTGGCTGCCTCAAGTTCGTATTCAGAACGGCGGATTACAACATCTATTCGGTGTTTGATGAAGTGTTCGAGAATTGTCGTGAGTGAGAGAGTCTGAGGTATTCCGTCAACGAGTGCCACTATATTGGCTGGGAAACTTGATTGAAGCTCGGTATACTTGAAAAGATTATTCAGAACTTTTTTGTACTGTGCATCTCGCTTAAGTTCAATTACAACTCGTATCCCCTCTCGAGACGATTCATCTCGAAGATCAGAGATGCCTATGATTTTTTTATCTATTACAAGCTGTGCTATTTTTGCGACAAGATTGGATTTGTTGACCTGATAAGGAAGCTCACGGACAACCATAGCGGTTTTTCCCTTGATTTCCTCCTCTTCAATAATTGCACGGATGAGTATTTTACCCCGACCCGTAGCATACATCTGCTTTATCTCAGCCGCTCCATAGATTGCACCAGCTGTAGGGAAATCGGGACCAGTGACATATTGAAGTAGATCGTCGAGCTCTGTATCAAATGTAAGGCGTGGTAGAACGTCGCGGGCAACTTGCTCATCAGTCTTACTTTTTGACTTTGAATCTTGATCTTCTTTGATTTTTGCAACACCCAGCATGTGGATTATGGCGTCACATAATTCAGTAAGATTGTGCGGGGGAATTTTGGTTGCCATACCGACGGCGATTCCTTCAGCTCCCATAAGCAAAAGATTGGGAAGCTTAGCTGGCAAGTGAGTTGGTTCTTGAATCCGGCCGTCAAAGTTATCTACCCAGTCAACAGTCTCCTTATCAAGGTCAACGAGCATTTCATCCGATATTTTGGCGAGCTTCGCCTCGGTATAACGCATAGCAGCTGCTGGATCACCGTCTATTGAGCCAAAATTTCCCTGCCCATGAACGAGAGGATATCGCATAGAAAAGTCCTGAGCAAGCCTCACCATAGATTCATACACAGCTGAATCACCGTGAGGATGAGTATCGCTCAGTACCCGTGCAACAATACGTACAGATTTTGAAAATTTAGCTGTGGAATGAAGTCCCAACTGATTCATCGCAAAAAGGATGCGTCGATGTACAGGCTTTAGTCCGTCTCGTACATCAGGCAGTGCGCGAGACACGATGACGCTCATTGCGTAATTCAGATACGCTCGCTTCATCTCGGTTGAGATCTCAGTTGACGTGCTGGTGTCTCGTGTTCCCCGCGACTCTGGCTGTATTTCGTCCTTTTTTTCGTCTATTTGATCTGCCATCTATATTAAAAATAATTATTTCTATTTCATTCCTTTTTTGATCTCAGCAATAGCTGCGACCTTATCTTTAAAATCACGAACCTTGACCCATTTGCCAGGCTCAAGATCTTTATAGTGCTCATACATATGCTTAATTCTATTTTTGACTGCCTCTTCGATATCAGATATATCCGTAACGTGCACGTAGAATGGATCTACCTTCTGGGTTCCAACAGCGATAATTTTGGCATCGACTCCTGCCTCATCTTCCATCTCAAGCATTCCGACGGGCCGCGCTGGTATGACGACTCCCGGCGCAAGTGGATAGCTTGACAAGAGTACCACGTCCACCGGATCCCCATCTTCACTCATGGTGTGTGGGACAAATCCATAGTTAAATGGAAAGGCAAAGGCTGAAAATGAAAAGCGATCAACAAATATAAATCCGGATTCCTTATCCATCTCATACTTGATGCTTGATCCCTGGGTGATCTCGATTACTACATTGATCTCCTCAGGTGCATTTTTTCCAATCGCGAGCTTTGATAGATCCATAAATAAATATAAATTGTAATATTCTACACATCCAGCACTGCCATTTGTGCGTGTGTCACGATAAATTTTTTGCGAGGTGGCACTTCTTCTCCCATCAGCATTGAAAATACACGATCTGCCTCATCTGCATCATCGATCGTGACCTGTCGCATGATTCTGTGTTTTGGATCCATAGTGGTTTCCCATAGCTGTTCGGCATTCATCTCACCAAGACCCTTATACCTTTGAATATTGATATTTTTGGCGCCATCTTTTTTTAGTTGTATGACGAATTCATCTTTTTCTGGATCAGAGTAGATATAGCGCATGGTACTACCTGATTGGATCTTATATAGTGGAGGTTGTGCGATGTATAGATGTCCGTTGCGTACGATGTCTGGTAAGTGCCTAAAGAAAAAAGTAAGAATAAGTGTTCGGATGTGCTCTCCATCAATATCTGCATCTGTCATGATTGCAATCTTGTGATATCTGAGTTTTTGGTAGTCAATATTCTCCCCAATTCCCATGCCGAGTGCGATCACAAGATCTTTGATTTCTTTGAATCCAAGAACTCGATCTAGATAAGCTCTTTCTGTATTGAGAATCTTACCGCGCATAGGAAAGATGGCTTGGAATTTGCGATCTCGACCCATCTTGGCAGTACCACCGGCTGAGTCTCCCTCAACGAGATAGAGCTCAGATAGCGCGGGATCTTTTTCCTGGCAGTCGGCAAGCTTACCCGGTAAGCTTGTACCATCGAATGCTCCTTTTCGAAGTACTGCGTCTTTTGCTGCTTTGGCCGCAAGCCTTGCTTTTTGAGCAAGAAGTACTTTGCCCAAAATCTCACGTGCCACTTTGGGGTTTTCCTCAAAGTATACGTCGAGAAATTCCGACACAGCCTGCTGCACTACTCCTTGGATTTCTGAGTTGCCAAGCTTTGTCTTTGTCTGACCTTCAAACTGTAAGTTGCCCGAGGGCATCTTCACATAGATTATGGCGGTGAGACCTTCTTTGAGGTCGTCACCTGTAAGTGCGTCTTTGAGGTCTTTTTCGGAAAGATTCTTCTTGGCATATGTGTTTATTGCGCGAGTTAGAGCTATTCGGAATCCAGTCAAGTGAGTCCCGCCCTCGATCGTATTGATGACATTTACGTATGAGGCGACGTGCTCTGCGAGTGAGTCGTTGTATTGAATTGCTACCTCGACCTCTTTATCTCCCCCCACCTCTTTTTTGAGGTATATTGGCTCGTGTATTAATTTTTTACCTCGATTAAGATCTCGAATAAGTGATACTATGCCTCCATCAAAAAAGTATGCACTACGCTCACTTTCGACATCATTTTTAATCTGCAGATAAATATTGGGGATAAGATAAGCTCGTTCTTTTATAAGTTTTTTAAATTGAGGATAGTTGATCTCAATGGTTTCTTTGAAGATCTCAGCATCGGGTTTGAAGGAGACGGCAGTACCATGTTCAAATGGGTGATTAAGCTGAGAGCTGTCGACTTTTTTGACAGAATACTTGGGGATACCTTTATTGTATTCTTGGCGGTATATACCGGATTCCTGCTTGACCTCGACGATTAGGTGCTCAGATAGTGCGTTGACTACTGCAGCTCCTACTCCATGAAGTCCACCAGATACTTTGTAGGCACCTTGTCCGAATTTACCACCAGCATGAAGGCGGGTCATCACAAGCTCAAGTGCCGAAATATTATATTTGGCAACTTTATCGACCGGAATTCCTCGTCCATCATCGTACACGGTGAAGTATCCGTCTTTCTGAATCACGACGCTGACGGATTTAGCAAATCCAGCGAGTGCTTCATCAATACCGTTGTCGACTATCTCACGCAGACATTCATTGATTCCTTTTTGGCTTGTGGAGCCGATATACATACCCGGTCTTTTGCGAACCGGTTCAAGTCCCTCAAGGACCATAATCGATTCAGCTCCGTAGTTATTTTGACTTTTCGCCATATATGTATATTATAGTAGAAAATACATGCCGAAGCAAAACGGAGGAGTTGAAAAAGTAAGATATTAATCTTTTACTTCAACTCCACCGTGCCTCCTGCTGCTTCTATTTTCTTTTTAGCCTCCTCTGCCTCTTCTTTTTTAACATCAGCTAAAAGCTGTTGTGGTGCAGTCTCGACTAATTTCTTTGCATCCATAAGACCAAGATCTGGTTTTACTTCTCGGACTGCCTTAATGACTCCAAGCTTGTTGTCTCCTGCTGCTGTGATGACGACATTGAATGTCGACTTCTCCTCACCTGCTGGTTGTGCGTCGGCTGCTCCACCAGTTGCTGGTGCTGCTTGGGCGACTGCTGTGACTCCAAACTTATCTTCGAGGTATGATGCGAGTTCAGCTACTTCAACTACAGTAAGAGCTTCGATACTTGATGCTATTTTTGCTACTTTATCTGAAAGTTTGATTTCACTTTTTTTATTATCTTCATCTGCCATATTTTATATTCCACCCCCTTTTCTATTTGTCTAAATAATGATTAATTTTGTTTTGAACGTTCAATAAGGACAAGTGTAAGTTTGCTGATGCCGAATTTCATAGAATGTACAAGACGAGAAGATGGACTCTTGATTGAACCGATTACACGGGCAAGAAGCTCTAAGCGAGATGGTAGTTTGGCAATTTTTAAAAGTTCGGAATCCTGATATAGCTTTCCATCCAGAACGCCAAACTTGAAAGTAAGGCTATCTTTTTTGGCAATGAGCTTGTAAAAAGTTGAGAGGCCAAGTGCGTAATCATCTCCAAGAGTCAGAAGAAGGGTGTGATCTTTGATAGGAAATACAGTGTCTTGCACATTTCCCAGATACTTAGTCTTTTGTGAAAGGCGTCGTACGGCTTTTTCAAACAAGCTATTTTTGATCACCTTAAGAGCAGAGTCTGCACTTTTTATACCTGTTCGAATCTCTTCAAGATCTCGATGAGAAGTATTTGTGAATGTGATAAGTACAAAATGTGGATGAGTCTCAAGTTTTGAGATGAGATGGTCTACTTGATTTTTTTTACTTTCAGTTATCATGGGTTGGTCACCTTCCCGACGCTTCCGACGGAACTATTCAGGAAATAATTTTTATTATCCAGTGGATAAACCTGAAGTCTTGATGATTCTTAATAATTATATCAGTAGCTTTGCCCTCGTGCAAGCTTATATCTCCCCAAGTAGTTCTCTGAGGGATTTGGGTTGATATTGTCCCGATGCTTTTTTCTGTGCTTTTTTTGCAACGAACTGCTCGCGTATCTTTACTGCATCCTGCTGCTTTTTTTGGAATTTCTCGACACGTCCCTTGGTATCTATAAATCGGTGTTCTCCTGTGTAGAGAGGGTGGCATTTGTAGCATACTTCAACGCGGATTGAATCGCGGGTTGAGCTTGTCTCAAATGTGTTTCCGCATGAGCAGACGACAGTTGCGCTCTGATATGTGGGGTGAATTGCAGCTTTCATAAGGATATTATTATACCAAAATTTATTAGTTTTTCACGGTTAAAAACACTTTATCCCATTTGCCCTGTTCGATGATCTGATCGAGGTTGTGAAAAGATTTGTTGATCCGGTGATCAGTAAGTCTATTCTGGGGGAAATTGTATGTTCGGATTTTGTCTGCTCGTTCGCCCATACCTATGTCTTTCACAAATGAGAAGACCATGCCTTTTTTCTTCTCTTCGTCGAGTTGATAAAGCTTGGCCGCAAGAAGCTCAAGCGCTATCTGGCGATTTGCCTGCTGATGGCGCTCTCGAGATGCGGTGACTACGACACCTGTTGGCTTGTGTGTGAGTCGCACAGCTGTTGAGACTTTGTTGACGTTTTGGCCGCCATGGCCACCAGCGCGGAAAAACTGCCATTCAAGATCTGTCGAGTTGACGACTGTCTCGGAGTGAATGATCGCGGGCAGCACGATGATGATGCATGTTGATGTATGGATTCGGCCTTTGCGCTCTGTTGCTGGGATACGCTGTATACGATGCACTCCAGTCTCACCTTTGAATAGATTGTATGCTCCCTCACCTTTGATTCGAATGACTGTATCATCGACTGGAGTCACGATAAAGCGCGACTTAGCTGCGAATTTGATATAGGAGTTAACGAGCTCATCGGCCCAGATCTTGGCCTCGTCTCCACCTACTCCGGGGCGGAATTCAATCAGTGCGACATTCGGATTAGTTTGCATACAGTTGTTTTAAATTTATGAAGTGAGTTTTTTTATTAGATCAACAAGTGCCAATTTTTCCTGCTCACCTGTCTTGAGATTTTTAAGATTCACAATACCCTTTTCTTTTTCTTCAGGTCCGACTATTGCTACATATGGTATTTGAACCTTGTCTGCATACTTAAGTTGTTTATCAAGGGGTTTTGTAGCATCTGGATAAAGTTCAGTTGCGATAAATGCTTCCCGAAGCATTTGAGCGCATGACGCAGATTCACCAGCTAAATCATTATTGAAAATAGTGACGAGCACTTTAGTTTGCCGAGGATTGATTTGTGGAAGTAGATTTTTTTCTTTCAGGAACTCAAGTAGTACGACGTCGGATGTAGCAAATCCGACACCTGGAATCTGATATTTGGAGTCATAACTCGCCACAAGATTGTCGTAGCGACCACCTCCAAAAAGAGAGCGTGTGAGCTCCCCACCCTGCATCTTGACCTCAAACACAAGTCCTGTGTAGTAGTCAAGTCCGCGGGTAATGTTGTAGTTAATTTGGCAGTACTTATCTATCTTAAGATTTTTAAGCAGCGAGAAAAGCGCAGCAAAATATTCTGATTTTTCTTCACTTTGATTTTTTAATAGCTCAGTCAACTTTTCTATTTTTTTCTCGTCTGGCTCGATATTTGTTAGAAGTTTTTTGAATTCAGAACTATCAATTTTATCCTGTCGGTCGATAGCATCAAGAAGCTTAGGGTATTGAGCAGTAGTAAATCCAAGCTGGGCAAGATTTTTTTCCATCTCGGATCTTGAGTTGAGATACACGACAAAATCGTCAGATGTGACGCCAAGTTCTGTCATGACTGAGATGGCTACGGCAAGAATCTCTGCATCGGCAACTACATCGGCTGGCCCCAATATATCAAAATCTTGCTGGTAGAACTCGCGTCCTCTCCCCTTTTGTGGAGCTTCGTATCGGAATCTTTGGCCGTTGTTGAAAAGTCGGAGTGGGAATGTGAGCTCGCGGGCTCGAGCGGCTACCATACGAGCCATGGATGGCGTGATTTCAGGTCGCATGACGAGCACATCGCCATTTTTGTCGATCACCTGGTATGTCTGCCTTTTTATAAGCTCCTCTGACGTTTTTTCAAGATAGATGTCGATTGGCTCAAGAATCGGGCCATCATAAGAGACAAAACCGGAATTATCGGCTATGTTGCGAATTTTTGCG
>CAZGZD010000001.1:16013-119307 GCA_964530005.1 uncultured Gammaproteobacteria bacterium | reverse complement strand
GTTTTTGCTTCAATAAACAAAAAGGATATTGAGAACATTAAAATATCCCTGCCACCACTTGAGGTGCAAAAACGTATTGTGAAAGTACTAGATGAAGCATTTGAAAAGATCGAAAAGGCGAAGAAGAATACAGAAAAAAATCTATTAAATACACGCGAGCTATTTGATTCGTATTTGCAGAGTGTATTTGCGAATCCCGCAAAGCATTGGGAGGAAAAAAGACTTGAAGAATGTTTTAAATTAAGAAGTGGTGATAACTTAACAAGTAAAATGATGAGTAAAGATGGCGTATATCCTGTATTTGGTGGCAATGGCATAGCGGGCTTACACAATAACTTTAATTTATCTGGAAGTAATGTAATTATTGGTCGAGTTGGTGCGTTGTGCGGAAATGTAAGACATATAGTTGAAAATATATGGCTAACTGATAATGCTTTTAAGGTTGTGGATTTTAAGTATGAATTAGACCACTCATTTTTAACGTACTTACTCAATTTTAGAAATCTAAGAAGTTTTGCAAGGCAGGCGGCCCAACCGGTCATTTCAAACTCATCTCTAAAGGATGTCATATTGCCATTTCCAAAATCGACTACTGAGCAAAAGTCCATTGTCGCCAAGCTCGATGCGCTTTCTGCCGAGACAAAGAAGCTGGAACGGATTTATAGCCAAAAATTGGCCGATCTTGAAGAGCTGAAGAAATCGATTCTCAAGAAGGCATTTAGTGGGGAATTGTAGAATATAATTGCTACGTATGAAAAATCTTTGCTTATTTATCGATGAATCAGGAAGTGGCAACCCAAAGGCTGGCCACTCTGAGTGCTATATTGTCTGTGGCTGCCTTGTAGCTGATTATAAGCGAGAAGAGCTAAAAATCCGAGCTGACCAGATAAAATTCAAATATTGGGGGCGCACTGATGTAGTCTTTCACTCTAAAGAAATTGGGCGCCGTGAGGGCGACTTCAAAATCTTGAAAGATAAAGAGATAGAAAAAGCATTTTATTCGGATCTTTTTGGCTTTCTTTCTGGATCTAGTGTGCAGCTATTTATGGCACTGGTCGATCATTCAAAAGCCGTCAAAAAAAACTGGAACTCTCAAAAAGCGTATAAGGAAACAGCAGATATTGTAATCAAGAATTTCATACTTGCTCTCCTTGCAAGCGGAGACTCAAAAGGAAAATTGATTATTGAATCGGCAACGGCTGAGAAAGATTTTATTTATCATAAAATCGCTGGCTACTACTTATCAAATGGAATTAAAGAGCTGAATGTCTCTTATGGAGATGTACAAAATGTGCTTACTGAAGTATCCTTTGTCACAAAGAAGAATCATGACATTGAGGAGCAGATAGCTGACCTTTTTGGGTACGGCGCAAAGCTCAAATTTATGAAGAAAAAACAATCTGAAATGAACCCATATCAACTCGGAATTACAAAGATAATGAATACTAAATTATTCAAAATGCATCCTGAGACTGGTGCACGAAAAAAGAAGTACTACGAGCAGATTGATAGCTTTAAAATCGTACCATAAATGCAAAAAAACTGGGTCGTGGCATCGCGCTCACTCACCAGTTTTCAGCTTTTTTAGTATAAAACATACACGTGTAATTGTCAATGTCAATATATAATTGTATTATTAGGAAGCCATAAACTTATATTTACAGCAAAAATACCATGAACGAAGCAGAGACTCGAGCAGAACTTATTGATCCACAGCTGAAAGCCGCTGGATGGGGTGAAGTTGAAGGATCGAAAGTGCTCCGCGAATTTCGCATCACCGATGGCAAGATTCAAGTTGGTGGAGTGCGGGGCAAGCCTGAGATCGTCGATTATATTCTGGTATATAAAAATCGCAAGATTGGAGTGATAGAGGCAAAAGCCGAAGATGTGGAGGCGGCGGAAGGTGTCTCGCAAGCCAAGGCGTACGCCGGAAAATTGCATATTGACTACACCTACACATCCAACGGCCACACGATCTATGAAATGTCTATGAAGACAGGGACTGAGGGAGATATCACCGATTTCCCAACTCCAGATGAGTTGTGGAACAAAACTTATTCTGACCATAACGCGTGGAAAGAAAAATTTGCGAGCGTACCCAATGAAGGTGAGTATGGCAAACGCTATTATCAAGAAATCGCTATCAATAATGTATTGAGCGCTGTGGCAGAGGAGAAAAATAGAATTCTTCTGACGATGGCAACTGGAACTGGCAAAACTGCTATAGCTTTTCAGATTGCGTGGAAACTTTTTCAGACTCGCTGGACTCTAAAGCGCGATGGGAGCAGGCGTCCACGGATTCTTTTTCTTGCCGATCGAAATATACTCGCTGACCAGGCATTTAATGCTTTTTCCGCGTTTCCTGAAGATGCACTGGTTCGTATAAATCCACTTGATATCCGCAGGCGGGGTAGTGTGCCTACTAATGGCAGCATATTCTTCACCATATTTCAGACATTTATGAGCGGACCAGATGGCACGCCATATTTTGGTGATTATCCAGCAGATTTTTTTGACTTTATTGTTGTTGATGAGTGTCATCGTGGAGGTGCGAATGATGAAGGCAACTGGCGCGGGATTCTTGAATACTTTTCCCCAGCCGTACAACTGGGATTGACTGCTACACCAAGACGACAAGACAATGTAGATACCTATAGATACTTCGGTGAACCTGTGTATATTTATTCTCTCAAAGAGGGCGTGAATGATGGATTCTTGACTCCTTTTAAGGTTAAAAGAATACAAACGACCCTTGATGACTATGTATACACCTCAGACGATCAAATCATTGAAGGCGAGGTTGAAGAAGGTCGGATCTATGAAGAGGATGATTTTGCACGTGGCGATATTCAAATAATTGAACGTGAACGAAACAGGGTGAAAATCTTAATGGGGGAGATTAATCAGAACGAAAAGACGATTGTCTTTTGCGCGACCCAGGGGCACGCCTTGCTTGTTCGTGATTTGATAAATCAAGCGAAAGAAAGTCGTGATCCGAAGTATTGTGTGAGGGTCACCGCAAATGATGGATTTCGTGGGGATCAATACTTGCGTGAGTTTCAAGACAATGAAAGAACAATTCCCACAATCCTCACAACTTCACAAAAACTCTCAACAGGAGTGGATGCTCGCAATATTCGAAATATAGTACTTATGCGCCCAGTCAACTCTATGATTGAATTTAAGCAGATCATAGGTCGAGGAACAAGGCTTTTTGACGGGAAAGATTATTTCACGATTTACGATTTTGTAGATGCATATCATTACTTTGCTGATCCAGAGTGGGATGGTGAACCTATGTATGATGTTTGTGCAAAATGTGGCGAAGAGCCCTGTGTTTGTGAAAAAAATTCGCCTAAAGTATGTCCTATATGTGGCGAAAAACCATGTGTATGTGACAAGGCGCCTAAGCTTTGCCCTGTGTGTGGGAAAAGCCCTTGCGAATGTGAAAATCCGCCAAAGCAGAAACTAAAAATCAAATTGCGCGATGGCAAGGAACGCGAGATACAGCATATGATATCTACTTCTTTTTGGGGCGCAGACGGGAGACCACTTTCGTCAGAGGAGTTTATAACAAAAATATATGGCGTGTTGCCAGATTTTTTCAAAAACGAAGAGGAATTGAGAAAAATATGGTCCAATCCAATAACAAGAAAGGAATTTTTTAAAAGACTTTTTGATCTGGGAATTGATTTGGAGCAGTTGGAAAATATTCAAAAAGTAGTTAATGCTGAGGACTGCGATTTATTCGACGTTCTTTCGTATCTGGCATATAATATTCCGCTTATTACGAGACAACAGAGAATAAGCAATACAAAAGAGAATATTTTTGAAGGAGTTGGCGCAGAGAGTAAAGAATTTTTGGATTTTGTGCTTTCAAAATACGAACAAAAAGGAGTGGAGGAGCTTGATGAGGATAAATTACCAATCCTATTGAATCTAAAATATCATGCCATAGCTAATGCTGAACAATCGCTTGGAAGTGTCGAAAATATTCGATCAATTTTCTTCACATTTCAGAAAAATCTATATGCTAAAGTGATTAACGAAAATGTACGTAGATAAAAAAGAGTTGAGGGAGTTGTGGTCGTGGAGATTAAATTTTTATAACAAAAGCTTTGGGATTTTGGGGTGGGGGTTTGAAAAAAAATAAAAAGTTTGTAAAATAATAAGCAGAATGACCAAAAATCCAATCATCAATGCCGCGTGCGCCCTCGCGTACATCGCGCTTATCGCCTCAATCATGTTCTTTGCAGTTGAGAAATCTGGACATTCAAACTCGATAATTATTCCAATTACTGTACTTTCACTTTTTACGCTTTCGGCAGCTGTGATGGGATATCTTTTCCTCGCCCAGCCTCTCCAGCTATACCTGGACGGGAAAAAGAAAATTGGCGTGAAGCTTTTTCTCCACACTATTGGGGTCTTTGCACTCGCAACGGCTATCCTATTGGTTCTTTTTCTCACGAGAGTATTGGGATAGAGAAAGAGCGCCTACTTCTATGCGGCAAAGTCGAAGATGACAGGCTTTGGGGGTTAAAGCAGTTTATGCTTGATTTTTAGGATAGAGTAGCCCATAATATGGCTATGTCGGACTCAATTGAAGCCCCTCGCAGATTCCAGCGTGTAGGGCTTGATGCTATGCGAGATTGGCCCCCAGAGGCGCAGCGAGATGTCATCATCGCAATGCAGGCTCTTGTTCACGAGCTGGATAATCCTATATCAACCAAAGTCACAGATCTACAGCGATATGAGTTGGGTGGACTTGATGCACGAGGAATTATTACCACGCTTTCAATACCCAAAACTCCTTTCTATAATCCAAATTAGCTTAAAAGGCCATAATTCAAAAAACATTATCAATTTTTTTTGGGAAGAAATTCTCATTTAGGCTGGTACAATAGCATTTATGCCTATAGGACCTGAAGCAGCACGACTGACTGTACCCGTTCGCACAAGCCACTACAAAGGAGCGGTAATGGAGCTTCGTCGTATGCAGGAGGTTGCGGTAAATGATGGTATTCATAATTATGGCGATTTCACCAGATTTGTGAGTGGTGCGGCGAGTAAATTGGCAATATTTATGAGCATGAGCTTTACAGATATGGCAATTGGCAAAAATGGGCCAATTAGTATTAAGTATTCTTCGCCCGCAGGTAGCAGAATTCACCTTCATGCGGATATGAACGATCGATTTATCACTCTTCGCCAAGGTGTGTGGGGGTCACCAGATAGAGTAGTAGTAGTGCCGTATGTAGAGGATATGAGAAGCCTGCTTCATAAAGGAGACAGAACAGTCAATCAAATTGTGCACGCCTATTCTAAGCAAGAGAATAGATACTACATGCCACTTGAGGCTCCAAAAGATCTACTGATTCTACATAGATACGCGTATCTTATGAAAGAGTTGATAGGCTCTTTTCTAGAGGCGCGGGGAGAAATGCGTTAACTATCTTTTTTCTTATTTCGTCCCTCAAGTTCGCGCTCGATATCTTCAATTGTGATATCACGTTGAGCCATGAGGACGAGTGTGTGGAACCATAGATCCGCTATTTCCCAGATGATATCTTTGCGCTCTTTATTGCGGACTGCATCGATCACTTCATCTGCCTCTTCCTCGATCTTGGCGAGGACTGGCTCTGATCCATCTTTTGTGAGGCTGGCGACATAGGAGTCATCTGATTTTTGGTCAATTCGACTTTTGATAATCGAATAAAGCTCAGCCAGTGAGAACCTGGACCTGTCTCCAAAACAGGAATAAGTCCCGGTGTGGCAGGTGCATGTGCCTTCAAGTTTTACGGTAACAAGCAGTGTGTCAGCGTCGCAATCTTCTTTTATATCAAGTACTTTCAGTTTATTGCCCGACTCCTCGCCCTTCATCCATAATCTTTTACGGCTGCGACTCCAGAACCACACGTATCCCGCTGCTTTGGTCTTGGCATAGGCCTCTTCGTTCATATTTGCCATCATAAGGACCACGCCATTTTCTTCTTGGATGATGGCGGGTATTAGATCAGTACTATTTTTGAAAAGCTTTGAGGGTTCCATACTTTATATTACCTTTTACTTTTACATTTTGCGCTCAAAGTTTCGTATTCTACATTTTGTACGCCTCACTCAATGGGGATCCCTCCCAATCCGAAATGCATGCGTTCTCTGGGTCTCCCTCATTTCGTATCGGCTACAAACTGTACGACTGCTTCACAAATCGCGCAAGAAATGTAAAAGTAACAAAATTAGAATTTTTCTAAACTACAAATTATTTTCTAACTAATATGTCCTTTGAAGCGAGATAATTTTTGAGATCTGCTATCTTTACTTCACGTCTGTGGAATATAGAGGCAGCGAGTGCGGCATCGACATTCGTATTCTCAAATACTGCTGCAAAATCTTCCTGTCTGCCCGCTCCACCGGAGGCGATGACGGGGATGTTGACCACCTCACATACAGCACTCAGCATCTCAAGATCGAAGCCATCGCGCGTGCCATCTCGATCAATACTGGTGAGTAGGATCTCGCCGGCTCCAAGCTTCTCGACCTGCTTGGCCCAGTCTATAAGCTCCACGTCCGCCCTTGTACGGCCTCCATTTATAAATACTTCCAAACGGCCAGCTACTCGCTTTGCGTCAATTGCAACGACAATACATTGATTGCCGAAATATCTCGCACCTTGAGTGATGAGTGCTGGATCGCGAATGGCCTGAGTATTGAGGGCGATCTTGTCGCTTCCGGCATACAGAATGGCTCTCATGTCATCTACTGTGCGTATACCGCCGCCGACTGTAAACGGTATAAAAAGCTCATGAGCTACGCGACCCACGAGCTCGATCGCTGTGCCCCTATTCTCCCAGCTGGCTGAGATATCCAGGAAAACGAGCTCATCCGCACCTTCTTCCTCGTAAAATTTGCCAAACTCAACAGGATCGCCAACGTCCGTGATATTTACGAAGTTGACTCCCTTGACAACCCGCCCTCCTTCAATATCCAGACAGGGTATGATTCGCTTGGTTAACATAAATTTAGTTGAAACTGGTTTAAATTAGTCAAAGTTCGTTGTAACTAGTTTAGACGAGCCTCGAATATTCGAGGACAAGTCCTATCTATATTCTAAGAGCCTCCTCAAGAGTAAAATTATTGGCGTATAGTGCGCGGCCGAGTATGACTCCTGCGACCCCGATTTCTTTCAGTTTCTTAATATCTTCAAGCGAAGATATCCCTCCCGCAATTAATACTTCGGACTCTGGATTTGATTCTATAAGGCTTGCAATTGCCGCGAAATTCGGCCCCTCATCTGTGCCGTCAACAAGTGTATCTGTGTAGATAAATCTATTGATATCCAGATTCTTGAGTACTTCAGATATGCTTTTTTTTGAGTTTTTCAGCCACCCACGAGTCATAAGGTTTGTGCCTCGTACATCAAGGGAGGGGATAATACGCGATCCAAAAAGATGAGTGAGTTCTCCGTATAGGGCGCTATCTTCAAGGACCATAGTCCCCACAATTGCGCGTGATACACCAGTACTCAGTACCTGCTCGACATCAAGTGCAGAGCGAAGCCCGCCTCCAAACTGTATATCTACAGTGACTGTCTCCACAATTTTCTTGACGGTCTCGATATTTATCGGTATACCCATCTTTGCGCCATCGAGGTCCACGATGTGAATCATGGTCGCCCCACGTGCAACCCAGTCTTTTGCCACAGATATAGGGTCTGTGTTGTATATAGTCTCGCGCGCATAGTCTCCTTGTGTGAGACGCACGACCTGCCCGCCGCGAATGTCAATAGCTGGTATGATTCTCATATTTATATCTAAAAATTAGAAACGATTTATAATTTACTTTTACTTCTTTCTGCTCCAGTGGGTTCCCTCCCATCCTTCGACTTAGCTCAGGACGGGCCTCCCAAGTCGCAAAAGAGAAGCAAAAGTAACAAAATTTAATAAACTAAGCCACAAGATTGATGAAATTTTTCCAAATCTGAAGTCCTGCTTTACTGCTTTTTTCTGGGTGGAATTGCGTGCCGTATATATTATTTGCTTCAATACTGCTACAAAAATCACGTCCGTATTCTGTAGTCGCTACTATAGCATCTTTATCTTCTGGCTGGCAATAATAGCTATTGGCAAAGTAAAAATAATCACGCTCAATACCTTTAAAAAGCTTTGCTCCAGCACGCGACTCGACTTTGTTCCACCCGATGTGTGGGACTTTGAGCTCGTCTGTAAATCTCACGACTTCTCCTTTGATAAGGTCAAGACATGCGGTATCGTCCTCTGCGCTCCGTGTAAAAAGAAGCTGCATGCCAAGACAGATCCCAAGAATTGGCTTGCCGCGCTCAACATGACGGCTGATGAGGCGGTCAAGCTTGAGATTCCTCAGATTTTGCATGCCCTGCCCAGCTGCGCCTACGCCAGGTAAGACAAGCGCGTCTGCTTTTTGAATAAGATCTGCGTCGCTCGTCAGACAAGTATCGATACCAAGTGCGTCAAATGCGTTTGCGACACTTTGGACATTGCCAAGCCGGTAGTCGATGATCGCTATCATAATCGTCCTTTCGTGCTTGGCAACAGATCTTTTGCACGTTGATCGTAGCTTATGGCCGCCCGAAGCGCGCGCGCAAATGCCTTAAATATTGCTTCTGCCTTGTGGTGTTCATTGGTCCCGTAGGGGAGATTGACGTGGATATTAGCTCCCAGATTCTGCGCTATTGAGTAGAAAAAGTGCTCAAAAAGCTCAGTCGGCATGTCCCCGATCATCTCGCGCTTGAAATTTACGTTCCACACCAAGTACCCGCGCCCGCCGAGGTCAAGTACTACCTGAGCAAGTGTCTCGTCCATCGGGACATAGAATCCGTACCGCTCTATACCGCGCTTGTCGCCCAATGCTTTTTTAAGAGCTGTGCCGAGGGCTATTCCCACGTCCTCAGTCGTGTGGTGCTCATCGACTTGTAAGTCGCCCACAGCTTTTATCTCAAGATCAATGAGGGAGTGCTTGGAAAAAAGCTCCAGCATGTGATTGAGGAATCCGAGGCCTGTATCGATTTTGTATTTACCTGTCCCATCGAGATTTAGATCAACTTTAATATTCGTCTCAGTCGTCTTCCGGATTTCCTTGCCTGTTCGTTTTTTCATAAGATTATTTTAAATTTTTAATAGAGTTATTTTACTTTTACTCCTTTTTGCTCCACTTCCGGAATCGTGAAGTTGTACGGCTCGACTGAAGTCATCGCCTACAACTTCTACTCATCTGCAAAGTCGCAAAAGAGAAACAAAAGTAACAAAATAGTAATTTAATCCATTAATGGTTTAATTGCGTCAAGAAAATTGCCATTGGTCTTCATGGGGATAAATCGTATTCCAAGATTTTCGGCAAACTGCTTGTCGCTTGCGCGATCCCCACAGACAAAAGAGTTGGCACGATCCATATTATTTGACTTCAAAAATTCATCAACTAGTCCTGTCTTGGGCTTGCGACACGCGCAGCCATCTTCAGGTAGGTGGCCGCACACGAATATTTCGGCAAACTCAATGCCCCCTCTATTAAAGATATCAAGCATGGCATTTTGAGCCGCTTCAAAATCAGCCTTTGGAAACGAATCAGTGCCAAGTCCATCTTGATTACTGATCATGATGAGCGTGTAGCCTTGGGCGATTAGTTTTTTCATTCCATCGATTACTCCGTCCAAGATCTTCAGCTTCTCGATACTATCTATTTGATAGGTATCTTGGGGCTCAAATATAAGTGTGCCATCGCGATCGAGAAATGCGTATTTAGCCTTCGTTTGGTTTGAATCTGTTCCTTTCCAGATTCTGCCACTGGTTTCCTTCCCGCCAGTGCTCGTTGCTACTGCGCGCTGTCGGGATACCCTTCCACCTGTGTCACCTGTTCCTCCGATTATTTTACCTGTATATACTTTAATAAACTGTTGCATCTGTTTGACTGTTCCGATCGTGACCCGAAGAGATCCCTCAATTCCCGGTTTATTTTGGGGTCGGACGAGAATTCCATTTTCTCTTAATATTTTTTCCACAAAGTCTGGATTTTCTGGCTTAAAGAGTATGAGATTGGCTGATGATTTGTAATATTGAATATTATTATCAGTAAAAAACTTCTCCACCTGCGGCTTGGCAACTTTCATGACCTCATCTACGTATTTCTGCATAGTGCGTAGGTCATCGAGCGCAGCCTCAGCTGCTGTGTAGGCTAGCATATTCACATCATACGGACCTCGGACTTTGGTAAGCTCGGCGATATACTCGCGCGCTGCGATAATATACCCGATACGAAGTGCCGCGAGTCCAAATGCTTTGGAGAATGTGCGAGTCACTATGATATTGGGATACTTATTGATAAGACCGGCTGCAGTCTGTTTTGAGAACTCAAAGTACGCCTCATCTACAAGAATCATTGAGTTGGAGGCTGCTTTGGCTATTTGTTCGATATCAGACATGGGGATACTGGTTCCTGTTGGATTATTTGGATTGCAAAGTACGATAAGTCTTATCGACCCATCTATCGTATTAAGTACTTCATCGATCGGAAAAGCCATGTTTTTTTTATCATACGCTGGGGTCACTATTGTATTTCCCACAAGCTCAGCCGACTGGTAAAACATAGCAAAGCTCGGGGTTGGGATGATGACCAGGTCATCTGCGTCTGTAAACGTACGGAATATAATATCGATTGCCCGGTCGGATCCGTCGGTAAGCATAATCTGGTCAGTGTCTACCCCCACGTACTGCGCAAGCTTTTCCTCAAGCTGTCCATATTCTGGATATACTTGCAAAGTAGGTGTGTTTATTAAGTCGTTGAGAGCTTTTTGCACATTTTTTGAAGGAGACTGCGTACGTTCGTTGAAGTCCAGCAGCAGACCATCAAAAGTGCGCCGCCCGCTAAGTGGGGGAAGATATGGCTTCATTTTTTGGATGCGCTTTAGGCTTAGATTTTTCATATATTTAGTTTTTTTCTAATTCCTATATTTACTTTTACTCCTTTTTGCTCCACTTCCGGAATCGTGAAGTTGTACGGCTCGACTGAAGTCATCGCCTACAACTTCTACTCATCTGCAAAGTCGCAAAAGAGAAGCAAAAGTAACAAAATGTTATCTATAAATCATTAATTATCAATTATTAATCTTTAAATCTAATACTTGCACTGTTGCGGTGGGCGGGGAGACCTTCGGCCGTGGCCATAGTCTCAATTGTATCTTTTATTTTCGCAAGACCCGCTTTACTTGCCTTCTGGAATTCAACAAGACGGCCAAAGCTATCGACCGAAAGCGCACCAAATGCACGGGCGGCGCCCGCCGTCGGCAGTACGTGATTGGCTCCTGTGGCGTAGTCGCCGGCGGACTTGGTGGTGTAATCGCCGATAAATACTGAGCCTGCATTCACTATTTTTTTTGCAACACTCATTGGATTTTTGGTCATTATCTCAAGGTGCTCTGGCGCATACGTATTTGCAAACTCAATAGCTGCGTTTATTGACTCACACACAGCAATCAGCCCATATTGGCTAAGCGACGCGCGGATAGTCGCGGCTGTTGTGAGTTCATTTAGTTGAAGCTCAATCTCTCTTTTTACTGCCTCGGCAATTACGCTTGATGTCGTGACAAGAACAGCTGCACTATCTGGTCCGTGTTCGGCATCGGCCAAAAGATCCGCGGCAATAAATGCTGGACTTCCAGTTTCATCGGCTATTATGAAGACTTCCGATGGACCAGCTGGCATATCGATATCGACTGTTGGGTATACAAGAGTTTTGGCTACTGTGACGAAGCTGTTGCCAGGGCCAACAATTTTGTAAACAGGCGCGATCGACTCAGTGCCAAAGGCAAGCGCTGCGATTGCCTGGACTCCACCGACTTTGTATATCTCAGTGACACCTGCTATGTCGGCCGCAACAAGCGTAGCTGCGGGAATCTCAAAATTATCATCTGGAGGAGTCACCATCACGATTCGGCGGCATCCGGCAAGTGCGGCTGGGATTGCTGTCATGAGTACAGTTGAGGGATAATATGCACGTCCGCCTGGAATATATAGTCCTACTTCTTGAATTGCACGCCACTCGCGCCACACGTCGATTCCTTCAAGTACATTTGTTGATTCTTGGCTGGCCAAAGATTTGCGCTGCGCGCGGCACACAGCCGATATATTGCGAGCCGCTTGGCGAATTGCACGAATAAGTTTTTTATCTATATTTTTGTATGCCGCGTCAATCTCAGAGCGTGTGACTCGTAAAGTAGCTATTTTCCGACCTGTGCGTTTTTCGTATTTCTTGATGATAGGTGCGTCGCCAGACTTGATGACTTCGTCAATGATTTTTTGTACCTCAGGGACAATCCGCTTTTCTGTGGCACCAGCACGGCGCAGTATAGCGTCCCGCGTCGATTGTGGGATATCTTTGAGATTATAGATTTTCATAGAATTATTTTTTCAATTGGCAGGACAAGTATTCCCTGTGCTCCGATTTTTTTGAGCTCTTCAATTGTGTCCCAAAATACATCTTCAGCAACAAGTGACTGGATAGATATCCACCCCGCTCGCTCAAGTGGCGAGATAGTGGGGGATAGAAGGCCGGGAATTAGTTTCTTGATCTTTGGTAGTATTGAAGCCGGTGCATTCATCATGATATATTTGCTTTTTTGAGCTGAAAGTACGCCTTCGACTCGGGTTAGAAATTTCGCGAGCAAAAGCTGCTTGTCGGCTGATAAACTTGGCTTTGCCGCTCCCACAAGCAGTGCTTCTGAGGTAAAAATTGTGTCGATGATCCGAAGGTCGTTCAGGGCAAGCGTGCTACCAGTTGAGACAAGGTCACATACGGCGTCGGCCATCCCAAGAGCTGGTGAGATCTCGACTGACCCACGAATAAGGACTATCGAGGCATCTACGCCGGCTTTTTTCAGAAAACTCCTGGTTGATTCGGGATAGGACGTGGCAATACGCAGGCCATCAAGGTCCTTAAGTGTCTTGAATTTTGACTCTTTGGGTACGGCTATTGATAAGTTGCATTTGCCGAATCCGAGCTTGTTGAGTGGGGTGACTTTGAGCTTTTGCTCAAGTACGATATTTTCGCCAACGATGCCAATATCAGCTGCACCCTCTTGGATGTAGTAGGGGATATCTTTCTCACGTAAGTATAGAATCTCAAGTGGGAAATTCTTGACTGTTGTAAACAGAGATCTTGTGTAGCTCTCAAATTCAAGCCCTGCCTTCTTGAGTAGGTTAATAGATTCTGTGGCAAGGCGGCCGTCTTTTTGGACAGCGAGCTTGAGATTTCCGTTGTTTATTTTTTTCATAAATAAAGATAAAATAGTATAACCAATATGTTAACACGTTAATACATTAATGTCAATACTCATTTTGTATTGTATACTATCAATATGGCAAAACAGAGAAAAAGCTCAACCGCAAATTTCAACAGCCAAGAGAGCTATAAGCCGAGAAATAAAAAAGAAGAGTTCTTGCTCGATGTACTTATTGAGGCCCGAGATAGCGGGGAGATGGCAGCTCTTATGCGGGATCTTATGACAAATGCTGAGATTGAAGAATTTTCCAACAGGCTTGAGATGGCGAGACTACTTCTTAAGGGGTACTCTTATCAGCGAGTCGCCGATGAGGCGCATGTATCCACAACTACTGTATCGCGCGTGGCCCACTGGCTCTACAATGGCTGCGGCGGATACTACAAAGTGATCAGGCGACTGATAAAGTAGTCACTGTCATCATTTATTAATCTCAAAGATCTTCTGTCTCGATGTTTGTCCTGATACAAGATGGATAGATGAGGCAGGAGTTTCAAAATACTTGGCAAGCTCACGTATTATCGCTTCATTGGCCTGTCCACCTGTGGGGGGCTCTTTGACAGCTACTCGATATACGGGCATATCCCCCTGAGTCGAGCCAAAATCAAGCGGGGATTGACTCAATAGTTCGACTGTGGCCTCTTTTGCACGTGGCTTCGCGCGGACAAGTATTCTCATAGTCTGTGTGATATTGTCTACTTTTTCAGAAATTTGAAGGCGCGGGGGCTCCAGTCGCCACTCGCTATGCCGGGAATACACCATAGCATACAAAGAGGTTCGATAGCGCGTGCAGCTTGGACTTCTCCCATATCCTCTGCCTCAAAACCAAACTGTTTGAGAATCTCAGTCACTTCTTTTTTGGCCCCAGCGTCGTCTCCACATATGAACATTGAGGGCGTATCTCCAAAGTCCGGATCTACCATATATGCAGATCCGATTGAGTTGAAGGCCTTTACAAAACGCGCTTTGGGCACAGCCTTTTGCAACCGCTCCATAAGGGATTCGTCAAGTGATGTGAAGTATTTAAGCACCCCACCAACAGGTGGCAGATCAGCTATGGGGTTGGTGACATCGATGATTATTTTGCCTGCAAGTTGATCTGCGAGCCTTTGTACGAGATCCTCTGCTTTTGTTCCTTTTACGGCAAGAACGAGAATATCTGATTTTTCGGCAACATCTTTAAATGTGCCAACATCTCCATCCCAGCCCTCTACCTTATGTCCATCATGGGACCCGATTGCTACATCGGAGCCATATTTTTTGAATCCTTGTGCGAGTGCGAGCCCTACTATACCTGATCCCAAGACCCCAACATGCTTTGCCATGCCTCTATTCTACATCATCCAAACACAAACCTGTTCAAAAATATAAGTAGCGTACAAATTAAGGAGGGCTAAAGTGGGAGGGTAAATAGAGGGTTCGCCCCTTGCTGCTTTCCGCGATAGATGCTACAATAGTATATGCTTCCTACACATCACCTAAAAGATTTTTTTACTACAACACCTTCGTCCACTCGCATAAAAGAGTAAATGTATCCTAAAGTAGGACACACAAGGGTAAGTTTATTAATCAAAAAAAATGAAGATATTTAAAAATAATCGAAGTCTGGTAATCGCGTCCCTTATCGCGATCGTCAATGCTTTGGGATACGGAATTATCATCCCCGTGATCTACACGTATTCTCAAAAATACGGACTCAGTGACTTCCAAAATGGACTGCTTTTTGCGATCTTTTCCCTGTGCCAGTTCATATCGACTCCATTTATCGGGCGTATGTCTGATAAGTATGGTAGGCGACCGCTTCTGGTGATATCGATATTCGGCACAGCCGCATCATTTTTTATGATGGCATTTGCTCCGACCGCTATATTTTTGTTTATAGCCCGTGGACTTGATGGTATTACGGCTGGCAATATTCCAGTCGTGTCGGCCGTAATCTCAGATACGACAAGCCTGAAGGATCGGGCGCGCGGCTTTGGTATCATCGGCGCATCTTTTGGATTTGGATTTGTATTTGGCCCAGCAATATCGGCGATTAGTGTGGGGTTTAATCCAGCTCTACCTTTTATCATCGCAGGTTGCCTGACTACAATTGCGGCGATTATCACACTTGTCTTTCTTCCTGAGACCAACAAGCATATCGGTGAGGTGAAAGAAGGCAAATTATTTGATTTTGCAAAGCTGTATCACGCACTGTTTGAGCCAAATATTGGAATCACGCTCTTGATCACCCTCTTTTACTTCCTTGGGCTTTTCTCGTTTATCTATGCTTTTCAGCCCTACTCGGTCAAAATCCTTAGTCTGTCAGCAAATCACGTAGCGCTGCTATTTATGTTGTTTGGGATTTTGGGACTTATCACGCAGGTATTTTTAGTACAACGAATGTCAAAATGGTTTGGGATTAAAAAGGCTTTTTCGATAATTCTTATTATTGTCGCGATAGCATTTTTGATAATGTTTTTGACGCACTCTTTATTGATGTTTGTAGTCTCAATCATTATTTTGGCCGTGCCAAACGCCATGGCTCAGCCATTTATCAACACAATTCTGTCTGCTGAGACCGATGCCAAATCGCAAGGGTCGATAATGGGACTTAATGCCTCATATATGAGTATTGGGCAGATACTTGGGCCAATATTGGGCGGGGCGCTTGCTGGTATATCCTTATCATATCCATTCCTCGGAGGCGCTTTCTTTGCGCTACTATGCTTTGCACTTTCTTTTCAGATTCTAAAGCCGGGATTTAAAAAAGAAGCTGCATTTTAGACGAAGCGCTCACTTCAAATACTTCTTAAAAAATGAGGCGGTATTTGCCATAGCGGCATTAAAGCTGCTTCCTGAGATATTGTGTCCTCCGCTTTCGTACTCTTTTAACTCGTGGGGGATAGAGGTCGAGTCAAGAAGCGCATTGAGGTCCCTTGAGTATCCAATATTCACGACCGCATCATCTATCGCGTGATTGAGCTGAATGGCACCTTGAAGCTCATTTAGATAGTTTGTAGCTGCCATCTGTCTCCAAAAGTTACTGCTTGCTGAGTAATCTCCATAAAGATCTCGGATTCGTTGCCTGCGCCCTTGTCTTTGGGTGATTTGGGTTGGAGGTCGATAGCTATTATCATCGATTCCGTATTTTTGCATATCGGCGTATGTATATCCAGCCCCAGCCCAGATCACGGCCGCCGGAATAGTTGGCTTGACTGCCAATGACCTTAGGACGACGTTGCCTGCCATACTATGTCCCCACAGCCCGATTTTTCGCGGATTTACGATATCTGTCTTTTCAAGAGCGGAGTAAGCATTCAGCGTATCAATAATATAGTCGCCCGAGAAGTATGCGCCGGTTGCCTCACCTTCTGATTCCGCATGCCCACGCAGATCAATCTTAAAAACAACAAATCCGGCACGTGCGAGATAGTCGACGTAATCATAATATTGCTTCTCAGTCTGATAAAGAGTTGGCGGTATGTATCCATGGAGAAATACAATGGCTGGCCATCCATCTGCGGGTCTTTGGCCTTGTGGTTCAGTAAGTAGTCCATTAATTTTCAGTCCATCAGACTTGTAGCTTGTGAGATAGGCTGTGTATTCGACTGTTTCATAGGATTTTTGCCGCGTTCCAAGAGCACTCTTGTATTCACGGTCTCTCAAGTACGGAATCGTAATTTCCTGAAAGGGGAAAGGCGTTGGAGTATTTTTTGAAACCGAAGTATTGATCTTTTGCATAGTTGTTTGGATAGATTTTTTTAGGCTAGCGTTTCCTTTATTCAAAATGGAATATATGAAGAAGACAATTACCGCTGCCGAAATGCCAGTAATAATAATGACTTTTCGCATAGATATTGGAGTATGTACTTACTATTGTAGCTTATTCAGGCTTGAAGACTCAGGACTTAATACATTTTTGTTACTGCAGCATGTATCATCTTTCCAAGTCTCTTTCTGTAAGCTCTGGAAGTGAGCCGCGCATTTTTATCTCTTCCGCTTTTACCTCTATAGCTAAATCTCTGCGAAAGTGACCACCTACGGATCTTTTATGTACTGGTACATGTGAGGCAGCAATAGAGCTTAGCTTAAGCGCTAAGACTTGTTGTCTTGTTGGTTCATCCCAATCTTCACAAGCCTCAACATCTGGTTGCTGAATGACTGAGGGGCTAAGTGCGGCAACAAGAGCTTTTACTTCAGGAGAGCTTCTGGCTGCCTTATATGCTTCTCTGTCTCTGCGGGTGGCTCCATGTACCTGTACTGAGGTAGTTCTAGGAAAGCCCCTGTCTGTTTGTCCTGCCCGAACAGCTAAATCAAAATCGAATCTCCTTAGGGATTTGACGAGCATAGTTGCAAGACTGTAGTGGCCATTTTTTTGAGCTAGTGGTGAAATAGCATGATCTTCTATCCACGTTTCTTGATATACTCGCCCAATAACACCTGGACGCATACGATCGGCCGGATGTTCAACACCCATAGTAAAGAATTATATCACAATATAACAAAAACTTCCTCTTTAGATTGATGTGACGCCTAGAACTTTGACGATTCAGTAGAGCGTACGGGTCTGGAACCCAGATGGCCCTATAGTGCATATCTCTTCTCCAGGCTAAATAAGACAAATGTGACAATGTAAAAGTAGTGAGGTTTGGAGCAGATTAGAACTTATTTTGTAACTTAGTTTTACCGCAAGTTCTTCTATGGAGAGGGTGGCTAATCTATTTTATCTGATCTTTTTGCATCTTTGTCTCTGGCCAGATCAATACCTGGTCCAGCTGTAACTGGTGGAGAATCTGGACGACTTCTTTTTGTACCCTGCATTAAGTCTTCAATAGCACCTCTTATTTTTGGATCAATTAATCCTGATGCAGTTATTCTTGCAAGATCAAGATCCTCAGCTGCGCTGACTGCTCTAAGGAATTCATCTGCTGATACCCATTGTCTACGTGGTTTTCCAGGTGGTTTTCTTTCAGCCATTTCTTTATTATACCAAAGCAAGTATATATACAACTTTAGGATTGTAAGCAGGGGTGGAGAGAATCGAACTCCCATCAAAGGTTTTGGAGACCTCTATTCTACCATTAAACTACACCCCCTATGGTCAGCTTCTATATTGTACCGCAAAAAGCGAAGATGATAGGGGGGGTTAGTTGGTAGGCCTTTTCTTCGTAACAAGGATCTTGTCTACTCGATTATCATCCATGTCTACGATCTCAATCTTAAAGTCGTCAAACTCAAAGATATCGCCTGTTACGGGTATCCGATTGAGTCTATTCATCATAAAGCCACCGATCGTATCAAATCCTCCAGATTTCTCACCGGGCAAGAGCTTGAGAATGAAGTATTCTTTGAACTCATCGACCGTCACCAGCCCATCTACGTAGACACTTCCATCCCGCCGCTTTATAAATGGACGTTCAATTGGCTCATCATATGCTGGTATGTCGCCCACAATTGCCTCAAGTACGTCCGTGAGTGTGATGAGTCCGACGACTGCCCCATATTCATCCACAATGAGCGCGGTATGTATGCCAGACTTTTTGAAAAGCTCGAGCGCGTTGAGCGCCTGAGTATTTTCGGGTATAAGATGCGGCTTAAGGAGGAGTTGTTTAAGTTCTAATTTTTCGTCTTTGAGAAGCTGAAGCAAGAAATCTTGAGTGTGCACCATACCTACTACTCGATCGAGCGATTTATCACAAACAGGAAAAAACGAATAAGTATTTTTGGTAATTTTTTTCTGGATGTCTTTGAATTTGTTTTCAAGATCAAACCATACAATCTCTGAGCGGGGAGTCATAAGCGCATTGATTCGCTTGTCCCCAAGCCTCAAAGTGCGCTCAACGATATCGCGCTCGACAATCTCAAATACGCCAGTTCGGGCACCTTCTTTAATAAGGTGTTTGACCTCCTCCTCACTCACGCCTACTGCGTCTTCGTGCTTTATACCCAGTATTTTGAGTATGAATTCGGTCGACGCGCTTAAAAAATGTATGATTGGGGAGGCCACGCGCGACATAAGAGCCATAATTGGGGCCACGCGAATAGCAAGCTTTTCTGGACGACCAAGTCCAATTCTTTTGGGTACCAGCTCACCAAGGATAAGGCTCAGGTAGGTGATGACTCCAACAACAAGCCCAAAGGCAAGGGGACTCGCATAAGGCTTTAGGAAGAAAATTGTCCTAAAATAAGATGCCACATCTTCAGAATAGGTTGCCCCACCATATGCACCCGCTGCAATGCTTATTAATGTAATGCCAAATTGAGTTGTCGAGAGTAGGCGATTGGGAGATACGGATAGGTCAAATGCTGCCTGTGCACCAGCTATGCCATCTGATGCAAGTTGGCGAAGTCGACTTTTGCGAGAAGATACAATTGCAATTTCGGCCAGAGCAAAAAAGCCATTGAGGATGATAAGAAGTAGAATGATGAGTATTTTCATCGTTATCTATATATTATAGCAAAGTGAAGATCGAGTAGTGATCGTCAAACGTAATTCTAGTGGTATACTATATTTATGCTGAATATCTTCAAAAAGACTGATACAGAAGGCTTTTTTCTGACTCAAATTCTGCCAATTGGGCTTACATTCGTAATTTGTGCAGTGCTTACGGGGCTACTATATGTTGAGATTCGAATTCTAAATAGATTCACAGCAACTGATATTTTGCTCCAAGTACACTGGGCAGATGTGGCTGTGGGACTTACGATTTATCTCAAGACAAGTGTGGATTTTGCCATATTTATTGGCAATCTTATGGCAGCATACCCTACTTGGCGTGGGCGGGTAGCGATTGAGATAGGGACAGCTTTGGGCAATGCAGCGGGTACGATAATCGTGCTTGCTCTATGGGCTGTGTTCAAAGACATCAAGCCGCTACTTGCTCTTATGATATTTCTGGCCGCACTCGTGCTTTTTCGCCTTGCTCAGGATGGACTCGAACATAGTAATCTGGACTCAAAAAAGATAAATCCGCAGTTTCTCCGACTGGCAAATGGGTTCGAGCGATTGCTTGCCGGTCTCAATAAACAGATTGCACCTATTCTCAATAAAATTCTTCCCACCATATCTTTAAAGCCGCCCGCTAAGTTGGCATTCTATGGACTTTTTGTATTCTCCCTCTCTGTGCCATTTGTATTGGGACTTGATGATTTTGCAGGCTATGTGCCGGTCTTTAATGTGGTGAATGTCTTTGGATTTTCAATTGGAGTACTGATTGGGCACATGATCCTCAATATCTTTCTTTTCATATCACCCCGCAAGACAATAGCTTTGGTAAAAAATCCATATATTGCGTTTATTGGAAGCTTAGTGTTTGTCGGACTTGGTATTTTTGGACTCTTTGAGGTCTACCGAATCCTATTTCTTCATTAAAAGAGCAAAACAGATCATGTGGTTTGTTGTCGTGTGATTTACACTGCTAATTGTAGAGTTGTGGCACTGTTTCTAAAAATTTGCTTACTTGGACTATTGTCAACTAAGTATTTGGATCCCTCAACATTGCAGAATTGAGTAGAAAAATATTAGGAAAGTAGTACTCCGCCATCAACGATAATCTGTGTACCGGTCATATATGAGGCCATGTCGGATGCGAGAAATAGAGCGACTTTGCCGATATCATCGGGCTCTCCTATGCGATGCATAGGAATCTTGGTCAAAAACATCTCCATCAGCTTTTTTGGATCCACTTCGGCGGGAGCTTTCATGCTGCTTTGAAGCTTTGCGACACCTGGGGTCTGTATTCCACCTGGCGCTATGGCATTGACCCAGATCTTGTGCTGGGCAAGCTCGAGCGCGACATTTTTAGTAAATCCCCACACGCCATGTTTGGATGCATCATAGTGGGCGAGTCCAATAGATGAAGGGTGGAGTGCATCGATTGAGGTGATATTTATTATCCGCCCACCGCGACCAGCTTGTATCATCTGCTCACTTGCGTATTTCGTACAGAGGAATACCCCTTTAAGGTTTATGGAGAGAACTTTCTCAAAGTCAGCACTCGTCATTGCAGAAATAGGAATAGTCGGGTATATACCAGCGTTATTGACGAGGATATCAACTGAGCCAAAGTTTTTGACAGTGGCATCAATCATAGCGCGTACATCTTCCTCAGACGAGACATCGGTTTCGACTCCCGCAGCACTCCATCCGTATGATTGCAGCTCAGATACCGATTCATCTACCTCACTCTTGGTACGGGAGGCAAGCATTACACTCGCTCCTGCTTCAGCGAGGCGGTATGCGATACCATGACCAATCCCCACGGCTCCAGTCACGATAGCCGTCTTGCCAGAGAGATCAAGAAGCTTATCTATCGGAGTAATATTCTTATTTGCTTCCATATATGTTGTATTGCGTACTACAATAATAGTACATCATGTCAATAAAAAGCAGAGAAGAAAAATTAGAAAGCTTCCTAAGACAGCATCCGTTGGCCTCTCTTGCCACTGTATCTTCTGCACATAAGGCTCATGCCTCATCAGTATTTTACTTCACAGATGAAAGTCTTAATTTTTACTTTATGACAAAAGACTCAACTATGAAGTATAAAAATATTCAAAAAAATAATAGAGTCGCACTGGTGGTGTCGGATCAGACTTCTCTTCAGACAGTCCAAGTAGAAGGCGCGGCGAAAGAGGTAGATCATGCCGATGAGATTATTGCAATCTCAGAGAAGCTGATTGAGATATCTGAAAAAAGCAGCAGATCATGGGAGGCTCTTCCGATAACCAAGATTAAAAGAGGCGCTTTTGCTTTTTTCAAGATTACGCCAACTTCAATACGATGGATTGATTTTAATAAGTGGAATAATAATGTGCAGTATGAACAGTATTTCTAGCCCTCAATAACAAGTGCTATATTGTAAAGCAAAAAAATCCCCTATCTATTCTTCCTTTTTACAGTCAGAAGCAGAGTCATACACGAATTCACAGTAATCATAGCGATAGAGTGGAGTGTGGTTGCGATATTGTATGCCTGTAGGGAAAAAAGCGCGAGGATATGTCGAAGTACATTCATGCTATAAAGCATCGGGGTCTCGGTTGTTGGGTGCTTCCACGTCTTTCGAATAGTGGGTGTGAAGGCAATAAGATCAATCGAGACAGCGATTATGACAGATACTGTGGGATCGCGTGTTATGATCCAAGGAATGATTCCGAGAAGAGCGATGAGTAGGAAAAGAGTATCTATTTTTTTGACAGGCTTGAATCCGTACCGCAGTGAGAATAAGAAAATGATGACGGTAAATATCTCCGATGCTGCAGTTGATATCGCCCCAACACCTGCGCCTTTGGCGAGTTGCCCAAAAAAAGTGATACCTGAGACTACTGTCCATACAAGCCAAGAATAAGCATGCGGCTTGACCCGACCTTGGACAATATCTCGAAGGTATGGCACATTGCCGACAACTGCAAGGCATGCTGCGACTATCGCTATAGTGAGCTTCATTGTTCTCAGTATATCAGGTAGTGTGTTCTTAACCCTTGACAACGTCTCATATAGTAGAGTACTATATCCCCATAGGGGGGGATATCCTTCGATTTACTCAGGACAAGTATGTTTAAGCCTAAAAGCACAAAAGAGAGAATTCATCACAGACTCAAGATTGCGGCCGGTCACCTTAAGAAAGTGCTTGAGATGGTGGAGAATGACGAGTATTGCATTGATGTTTTACACCAATCACAGGCCGTGCAACAAGCTCTAAAAGAGGTCGACTCACTGATTCTTGAGAAGCATCTCAAAACATGCGCAATTAACGCTGTCCGAGAGGGCCGAGGAGAAGAAGCGATTTCTGAAGTTATGACTGTTTTTAAGAAAAGAGGATGATGAATTTGAAATTAATTGTAATTTTCTAGCTCATGAGAGAAGAGTTTAAATTTTAAAAAAATGAAACGAGCACAGATATATTCACTCATTAAAGTCTTATCAAGTATTGGCATCTTATTGGCGCTTTATCTACTGTGGCAGCAATTTTATCGCCCCGCTTTTCAGCCATGCTACGTAAACAGCATAGTAAACTGCAATGCTGTCATATCAGGACCTGTAGCTAAGACATTTGGCATACCGACCCCGCTGTATGGGCTAATAGGCTATATTGTTATATTTTTTTCGGCACTATGGCACAGGAAAAAATTGCTTCTTTCGATGGCAACATTTGGGCTGCTGTTCTGCCTGTCAATTGGATACATAGAGCTTATTCAACTGAAAGTAATCTGCCCAATTTGTATAGCCTGCCAATTAATTATGATTGCTATTTTCGCCTTTGCTGTAGTCGAAAATAGAGGTAAATAGCATGAATAAATTTATTTTTAACAAATAACAGAAAGAAGGTGATACGTATGGAAAATAATAAAGCAATATTATATGGAATCATTGGTCTACTAGCCGGAAGCTTAATTACTGTGATAATAGCTTCAAGTTCGGTAAATACTCAAAATATCGGAATGATGCGCATGATGGGTATAGGCACTCAAAACTATCGAGGAAGCATGATGGAGAATATTGATGAGCATTTTATAGAGCAGATGATACCTCATCATGAAGATGCAATAACCATGGCAGATATTGCACAGACAAAAGCTCAACATTCTGAAATTAAAAAGCTATCTGAAAATATCAAAAAAACACAATCTGAGGAGATTACCCAAATGAAGAATTGGTACAAAAGTTGGTATGGGCAAGATGTACCAGAAGACACGAGTGATGATGCTAATTCTGGAGCAGGTATGATGGGTGGGCGCATGCATGGCGGAATGATGGGAGATGAGTCTGATATTGCGACACTGAAAAATGCTGATAATTTCGACAAGGCATTTATTGAAGAGATGATCCCGCATCACCAGATGGCGGTCATGATGGCCACGATGCTTAAGCGGGGAACAAATAGAGAAGAGATGAGGCAGCTTGCTCAAAACATTATTGATGCTCAGACCAAAGAGATAAATGAGATGAGGCAGTGGTATAAAAATTGGGGGTACTGAGTATGAGTATGGACAAAATATTAGTCGTAGTTGCGAGTATTTGCGGTATTGCCTTAACCTATTGGTTCTTCCTTATGAAAAAAGAGGGAGTGTCGGTAGTTGTGGATACTGGTAGTGTAGATATTACAGTTGAGGGTGGGTATTCCCCACAAGTAATCTCAATTCCCAAAGGTCGTCTAACAACCATTAACTTCACGCGACGTGATCCATCATCATGTCTGGAAGAAGTGGTACTCCCTGATTTTCGAATAAGAAAATATCTGCCATTAAATAAAATGGTGCCCATTATCCTCACTCCACAAAAAAGTGGCGAGTATGACTATGCTTGCGGCATGAATATGTTTCACGGGAAAATAATTGTAAAGTAGATATGAGTAAGATAAGAAAAACATTTTCAGTGAAGGGCATGCACTGCGCATCATGCATACGGCTAACGGAGCGGGCTCTTAAGAAGACTCAGGGCGTGCATGATGCCGTAGTGAATCTTGCAACTGAGAAAGCAACGGTTACGTACGATGATACTATTTGCACACCTGCACAGCTTGCGGATTCAATAGAAAAAATAGGATACAAGCTTGAGCTCACGGAGAAAAGTGATGATGTCCAAGCGGCTGAAAAGAGAAAAGAGCTTAAGGTCTTAAAAAACAAAGTAGTCGCGAGTCTTATAGCGGGTGGACTTATCTTGTGGGGTAGCTTTCCAGGCCTGATGAATACTGCGCCGGAGCTTCTTAAAAACTTTTATGTCCAGCTTTTACTTGCGACGCCAATTCAGTTTTGGGCTGGACGTGAATTTTATCTTGCCACAATTCCAGCGCTTCGACATCGAACAGCCAACATGGATACTTTGGTTGCCCTCGGCACCACTGTTGCTTACCTTTATTCTGTTTTTATAATACTTTTTCCACGTATTTTGATGAATCTCGGTATGGAGCCGATGCCGTACTTTGATGTGGCAACAATTGTGATTGCACTCATACTCCTAGGTCGGTATTTTGAAGCAAAAGCAAAGATAGGGACGTCCAGCGCAATCCGCAAACTTATCGGGCTTCAGGCCAAGACTGCGCGGGTCGTAAGAGATGGACACGACATAGATATTCCGATTGAGGATGTGCAGATCGGTGATATTATTCGAGTCAGATCTGGTGAGAAAATACCAGTTGACGGCGAAGTTATTGAGGGCGAATCAAGCGTGGATGAGTCTATGATTACGGGTGAGAGTATTCCGGTCGATAAGGCGTCGGGAGACACAGTCGTTGGGGCAACGATGAATAAATCGGGTTCTTTTACGTATCGCGCAACAAAAGTCGGTGCAGATACTATGCTTTCCCAGATTATTACTCTCGTTGAAGAAGCGCAGGGGAGCAAAGCGCCAATTCAGAGACTGGCTGATACAGTTTCATCCTATTTCGTGCCAATTGTGATTATGCTTGCGTGGCTGACTTTTGGCGTATGGTATGTATTTGGTCCAAGCCCTGCTTTTCTTCTGGCAATGCTCAATACGGTCGCTGTTCTTATCATTGCCTGTCCCTGTGCCATGGGGCTTGCTACACCGACAGCGATCATGGTCGGGACTGGCATTGGGGCGCAGCGTGGAATATTGATTCGAGATGCTGAGAGCCTGGAGATTGCGAATAAGATTAGAGCGGTGGTATTTGACAAGACAGGAACGCTCACAAATGGACGACCTGAGGTGACAGATGTGGTCTCTATAAGTAAGACGTCAGAGGATGAAGTATTGCGTCTTGCTGCATCTGTTGAAAAAGGGTCTGAGCACTCACTGGCCGAATCTATTGTAAATTATTCTGAGAAAAGAAAAATAAAACTTGGGACTGTTTCGAAGTTTCAAGCAATTGCAGGACACGGAGTTGAAGGGATAATCGGAAAAAACAAAACTTTCTTAGGAAATCGTCGACTTATGGAAAAAGAAAAGATTGAATATGAGCATGCGGAGGGACAGATTAGCACTCTTGAGCGTGCGGGAAAGACAGTGATACTTTTGGCTGTTGATGGGCACTTAGTCGGGCTCATTGCAGTTGCTGATACGGTCAAGGAATCTGCAATTTCAACAGTTTCCGCTCTTCAGAAGCGAGGAATTGATGTGATCATGATGACAGGCGACAATAAGCGTGCAGCAGATGCAATCGCGAGCAAACTCGGAATAAAAAATGTATTGTCTGAGGTATTGCCTGATAAAAAAGAGGCTGAAATAAGAAAAATCCAAGAAAAAGGTATTCGTGTGGCAATGGTAGGGGACGGGATAAACGATGCGCCTGCACTTGCTGCAGCCGACATCGGTATTGCGATTGGCTCAGGCACTGATGTGGCAATAGAAGCCGCAGATATTACACTTATAAATAAAGATCTTAAGTCTGTAGTTGTGGCTATCGATCTTTCCAAAAAGACCATGCGGACAATAAGGATGAATCTTGTGTGGGCATTTGGGTACAATATTATCTTGATTCCTGTTGCGATGGGCCTATTGTATCCATTTTTTCATATATTATTAAATCCTATATTTGCATCTGTAGCTATGGCAACAAGCTCGATATCAGTCGTGACCAATTCATTACTTTTAAAAAGAGTTAAAATATAAGACTTATGAATCTCTGGGTTGTATTTATTACAGGGCTGACAGTTGGCGGGCTTACCTGTCTTGCAGTTCAAGGAGGACTTCTTGCTTCAATTATCGCGGCTCGTGAAGACGCAGATCTCGAAAGTAGTAAGAATCCGAAGCACACAATATTTCCGACAGTATCTTTTCTGATCAGTAAACTGATTGCTTATACTGCTTTGGGATTTGTGCTTGGGGCATTTGGGGGAGCGATTGGGATAAATCAAACGACTCAGATTGTTGTGCAGTTTATTGCGGGTTTGTATATGATCGCAATCTCTCTCAACTTGCTCAATGTCCATCCAATCTTTCGCTACGTGGTGATTCAGCCACCTCGATTTTTGACGCGTAAAATCAGAAATCAATCCAAAAGCCGCGATATTTTTGCGCCAGCCATATTGGGAGCCATGACTATTTTTATTCCATGTGGCACGACGCTTGCTATGGAGGCTCTCGCAATAAGCAGTGCAAGTGGACTGACTGGAGCTTTGATCCTGGGTATCTTTGTACTTGGTACGACACCATTATTTTTTGGTGTTGGATTTGTCACGACGCTACTGGGTGACAACTTCAAGCAAAGGTTTCTCAAAATCGCTGCATTTGCAGTACTGTACCTTGGGATTGTGTCGGTCAATTCAGCACTCGTGGCTACAGGGTCTGATTTTACTCTGCAGTCTTTGGCACAAAATATAGTGCAGATAAGCCAATCATCAAATAGCAGTGGAGCCGCGGCTAAAGTAGTGAATGGAGTGCAAAATGTAGATATTACAGTTACCTCAAGTGGCTACAGCCCAACAAATATAAAGGTGAAAAAAGATATGCCAGTTAAACTAAATCTCAAGTCAACTGGGGTATATTCGTGCGCATCTGCATTTCGCATACCTGCACTTGGTATAGAGCGCAATCTCCAGCCGAATGGATCTGAGTCAGTGCAGTTTACACCGACAAATACAGGCCAGATAGCCTTCAACTGCTCGATGGGCATGTACAGAGGTGTGATTGATGTAATGTGATGGTAAAAAAAGTAAAGCTACAAATTGAAGGAATGCACTGCACCTCGTGTGCGATGAATATTGATTTTGACCTTGAGGATCTTGATGGAGTAAAAAAAGTACAGACAAGCTATGCTAAGCAAGAGGTAGAGATCGAGTACGATGTAGAGAAAATCGAGATAGACAAGATCATCCAGCAGGTAAAGGCAACTGGCTATAAAGCTGTCGTCAAATCATAAGGTGCGAGTATAATAATTATATGAGTGAGAAGTACACAGAGGAAACATTCAAAAAGCATTTAGAAGAGGAGCATAAGCAATCGCCACTTTCGACATATCTTCGTGAGATCGTATATGGTGCAAATGATGGAATTGTTACGACATTTGCAGTCGTTGCTGGATTTACTGGCGCACAGATTGCATCTCCCATGGCAGGTAAGCCGTACTTTCTCGTACTACTTTTTGGATTTGCGAATCTATTTGCCGATGCGGCATCGATGGGGCTTGGCAACTTTGTATCTGCGCGATCAGCTAAGGATGCATATGCGCAGGAGAAACGAAAAGAGATGTATGAAATTAAAAACTCGACAAGCATGGAGAAAGAAGAGACAATGCATCTTTTACAACAAAAAGGATTTTCTGAAGAAGACGCTAATTCACTTACAAAAATCTATATGAAGAATGAACCTTATTGGCTGGATTTTATGATGCGATATGAGCTTGAGCTCCCTAATCCCGAGGGAGAGAATCCATGGCTTACGGCAGGTGCTACTCTTATCGCATTTGTTACATTTGGATTTATTCCTCTCATTCCCTATGTCTTTAATGTCTCGCCAGACAAGATCTTTCTTTCGTCATCAGCGCTTGTTGCTATCGCGCTTATTGTGGTTGGATTCTTGAGATGGAAAGTAACGCGCGAATCTGTGCTTCGTTCAATTGGCGAGACTGTACTTGTCGGCGGAATTGCGGCTAGCATTGCCTACGTGGTGGGCACATTCTTCCGCATTTAATAATAAAATGGAAAGCCTCAACATTCTTATAAAGCTTGGGTTGGCCTTAATAATTGGATCAATTATTGGTCTAGAACGTGAGTCGTATGATACTGATATTGAGGCCAAAGGAAAAGATGAATCCACTCATGGTGTCGGTGTCCGTACATTTTCTCTCCTCTCACTAATTGGGGGAATTGCAGGACTGCTTGCTGGAAGCTTTTTCCCTCTCTTTATATTCATTAGTGCTTCTGTATTTGCCCTATTGATTCTTTATTATATTCTTCATTCAGTGCAGACGAAAGATATTGGGATTACGACAGAGAGCGCACTTTTGTACTCGTATCTTTTTGGGGTGATTGTCGCTATGGAAGCGTTACCTCTTCAGGTTACTGTCGCGCTTACTGTGGTTGTAATTCTAATTCTTTCCAGAAAGCGAGATATACAGAATTTTGTGGGAGGGATTGCTCGTCGTGAAATCAATGCATTTGTCGGATATGCACTTATTGCCCTTGTGATATTTCCATTTTTGCCCAATGTATCGTATACATTTGATCAAATTCCGTTTGTCAAACAAATAATTGAGCAAACAGGGAGTATGTGGTCAAGTCTGGGCGGTGCGGAATTTGTCAATCCATTTAAGCTTTGGACGATCGTCGTGATCATAACAGGAATTGATCTTTTGGGGTATGTGCTTGAGCGCTTTGTGGGTAGGCGACGTGGTCGACTTATATCAAGTGTGATGGGGGGATTTGTATCATCAACAGCAACGACGGTTGCGCTTGCTCATGAAAGCAAAAACTCAGACAGAGTAGATGGACTAGTTGCTGCGGCACTGCTTGCAAATTTCGTAAGCTTTATACAGATTGCCGCAATTATTGGATTTGTGAACTGGGACTTTCTGGTAAAAAGCACTCCTACACTCATAGCGTTAATGATAAGCTCAGGACTTATCGGTGTATATTTTCTGATACATCATGAAACAAAAAATGGCTTGGGTTCCCAAGTAAAAAAGACAGATGGGGAATATCCACAGGATAAGATACTCTCAATTGATCTTGCCCTAAAGTTTGCTGCACTATTTCTGATTGTGCGCATTCTGACCAAAGTATCACTTGTAGCGTTTGGCAGTCGGGGATTTGTATTATCATCCGCGCTCGCGGGATTTGCGGGTATAGATGCCGCAATAATCAATGTATCTGACCTTGTAGGGCGGGTTGTCACGATTGAGACTGCGGTACTTGCTTTAATTGTGATAAATGCTGTGAATCTACTCAGCAAGGCATTTTATAGTTTTGTGCAGGGGAAGCGTGAATTTGCTAATAAATTTTTCATCTCTATTCTGTTTATAATTACCTCAAGTTTCGTAGGACTTATTTTTATATAGCTTAAACAAAAAATGTGCGTCCTCGGGGCGACTCGAACGCCCAACCTTCGGATCCGCAATCCGATGCTCTATCCATTAAGCTACGAGGACAATTAAATTCTCAGTTTCATATTCTACCATTTTTTGCTACACTTCAGGTACGTCTATGGCAAAAAACTTCGATCAGCAAGCTTTTAATAATCTCATTATTGAAAATAATATTGTAGGTTTAACGCGCGATCTTATTACCTTCAAGCACGGCCGCAAATCGCCGACATATGTGAATTGGAGGCGTATCGCAGATGATGTATATCTGACCGACAAATTATCAGACTTCGTACTCGCATATCTTGCAGATAATAATATCGAGCACGAAAGTATTTATGGCATACCAGATGGTGGGACAAAGCTCGCAACAATCATGCAGTACAAATGGGCCAAATCGAGGCCAGATTTGGCAAAAGGCAAGTATGCACTGGCCCAAGGTAGAAAAGAGCCGAAAGAACATGGGGATCCGGCTGACCGATACTTTTTGGGTGTACCTCGTGGAAAGACTGTAATAGTTGAGGACATCGTGACAACCGGGGGATCACTTTTTTCTGGCATAGATAAACTAAAAGAAGTTGGCATCAGAGAAATCACTGTTGTGATCCTGACCGATCGAAATGAGCGACGTGATGACGGGCAGACAGTGGGGGAGTATTGTCGAAATAAGGGAATTGCGTACTTCGCAATGAGCAATCTTCTTGATCTCTTGCCTGAAGTTGTGGAAAAACAAAACGCAGATTCTGAGCTTAAAAAATTGATTGAGGAATATTTTGAGAAGTACGGGGAGAGAAAAATTGATTTATAGAAATAGCTTTACTTTTACTTCTTTTTGACTCCAGTGGGTTCCCTCCCAGTCTTTCGACCGGGCCTCCCAAGTCGCAAAAATAAGCAAAAGTAACAAAATGTATGAAAAACTACTACTTTCAAGGCAAAACAGCGCTTGTGACTGGCGCCTCAGGCGGGATCGGCTACGAGATTGCAAAGCACTTGGCGGCCCAAAACTGCAATCTCATTCTTGTTGCGAGGTCAGAAGGCAAGCTTAAAAAGATCGCACAAGAATTAAAAAATAATTATGTAAAAGTAACTGTATTGGCGACTGATCTTAGTAGTTCAGATTCAGCTGAAAAACTCTATAGAGAGATCAAAAAAACAAAGCTCACGGTCAATATTTTGATAAATAATGCAGGGTATGGGTTATCCGGTCGATTTTCTGAAATTTCAAAAGATGAGCAGATCAAGATGATCCAATTGAATATTGCCTCGCTTGTTGAGCTTACTCATCTTTTTATTGCTGATATGGTAAAGCAGGGAAGTGGTGCGATTCTCAATGTTGCATCGACTGCAGCTTTTCAGCCAGTGCCATGGATGAGTGTATATTCGGCGACCAAATCTTTTGTCTTGAATTTTTCGGAAGGAATTCGCTCAGAATATAAAGACCAAGGTATTATTGTGACAACTCTTTGTCCTGGGCCTGTGGCGACTGGATTTGCTAAGCGCGCTCACGCCAAACCTTCTCGATTCCGCAATGCAATGACTCCTGAATACGTTGCACGTGCAGCGCTTTATGGATTAAAAAGAGGAGATGCTACAGTTGTACCTGGTATTAGCAATAAGATAGGGGCGATAGTGGTGAAGCTATTTCCCCGCACACTCACACGGTTTATCATAAAAGATCTATTCAGAAAATAAGTTATTGATACAGGTTTGTTGGCGGGTGATTGGGGTTAAGTAGTTGAGCTTTCATTATTCCAAGAGCTTGGGTAGGATGCCAGCCATCTGCAACCCACAAGTGTATTCTTCCATTCTCTTTTAATACGTCTTCAAAAGCTACAAATGCAGCTGGAATACCACCTACTTGCGCAATTTGATCAAGAACATCAAGCTCTTGTTCCTGATCGTTGGGAATATTTCTGGCGATATCTGAGGGAATGTGAAGCATATCAAGAAGACTTAGACTTGCTTTTAACCGCTGATCTATCCTTTGGTCAAAGGAAACTCCACTTATTGTCTGGGTATCATATTGTCGATGAAGAGCATCAGGAGCTACGCTTGGAAAAACTACGATATGATCATGACCTTGAAAGCTTCCCTCACCTACTGGATCAAATAATTCGAATCTTTTGAATTGAAATTCCATAAGATTTCTTTGAATATTGTGTATTACCTCAACAGTAATATCCGTCGGGGGTAGTTTGGGTCGGAGCTCAACAAATGTCATGGGTTTAGAGCCTAATTATACAAAATAAGATATGAAGTCCATAGGCAGAATAATTACTATTTGCCAATAATTTCAGTCTGATTATTGAAAATAGGGGTTGCACTCCAAAAAAAAGAGGTCTACACTTATAGTGTTTCACACAAATTAGCCTTAAATTACTATGTCAAGCACTGGATCTGGTAAGGTAATGCTGAAGACTGCCCAGCAAATTATCATCAAGACAGCCCAAGGCTTAGGCCTCAAAGATGATCTTATCAAGCGGCTTATTGAGCCTGATATGATCTACAGCTTCTCAATCCCAGTCAAGCTCTCAAATAGCCGACTTGAAGTATTCAAAGGATATCGAGTACAGCACAATAATCTTCTTGGCCCCTACAAAGGTGGCACACGTTTTCATACGGATGTGACTGAGGAGGAAGTGCAAGCTTTGGCGACTCTTATGAGTATAAAGTGTGCAGTGGCTGGCTTGCCATATGGTGGGGCAAAGGGTGGAATCATCGTGGACCCTAAGAAGCTCAATCGAGATGATCTTGAAAAGCTCTCTCGCGCGTATGCTGCCAAAATCGCTCCATTTATCGGAGAGGATGTAGATATACCGGCGCCCGATGTGAATACCAACTCACAGATTATGGCGTGGATGATCAATGAGTATGAGAGGATTACGAGGCGCAAAAGTCCGGCGACATTCACTGGCAAGCCAGTATGGCTTGGTGGTAGTTTGGGGAGACAGGAGGCAACGGGCAGAGGAGGTGTGATAGTCCTGGATGCACTTGTTGAGAAGCTCAAGAATCACCCCGATAATAAGATTGACTTCTCCCGTCCACGTACAGTGGCTATTCAGGGATTTGGGAATGTGGGATACTATTTTGGCCACCTTCTGGAGAAGGAGAAGTTCAATATCATTGCACTTTCTGACTCTCGTGGGGCAATAATCAAGCCGTATCAAGGTAAGGGTAAAAAATACGATGAGATAGATCAGTTCAATCTACCCAAGATCTGGGAGTGCAAAGTCACGGGCAAGCAGATAACTGAGTGTTACTGCACAAATGGTACCTGTGTTGTTCAACCTGGGGGCAAGACTTTTACCAATGATGATCTTATTGAGCTTCAAGTCGATGTACTGGTACTTGCTGCACTTGAGAATGTGGTTAATGCTGATAATATGCATAAGATCAAGGCCAAGATCATCATTGAGCTTGCGAATGGGCCAATTACCGAGGAAGCATATGAATATTTGACCGACAAAGGGGTGATTATCCTTCCCGATGTGCTTGCCAATGCTGGAGGAGTCGTGGTCTCATACCTTGAGTGGGTACAGTCGAGGCGCGGTGATTGGTGGTCTGAGGAGAAGGTCAACCGCCGACTGGATGAGTTTATGGTGGCTGCATTTGAGAATATCTGGGCCAGATCCGAAGAGAAGAAAATCACCCTCAAGCAAGCCTCATTTGAGATAGGTATCGAGCGACTTATTCAGGCTCAGCGCTTGTAATGTTTTTTAAAAAAATCCTTTGCGTCTTGCACATCTACCTTCATCTGTTCAATGAGCTTCTCAACTGATTCAAACTTGTGATTATCTCGCAATTTTTTGATGATTTCTATCTTGATTTCTTGGCCATATAGGTCGCGATCCTCAAAGTCTAGAATATAGCTTTCGGCCCGCTTACTCGTGACGCCGAGTGTAATCGGCGCTCCGATGAATATGATTGATGCAAGCTTATTCTCTTCAAGATGAGTGTAGCCGAAGTATAGACCCTCAGGCGCATCCTTATCAATCTCAATATTAGCTGTTGGATATCCAAGGCGCCGTCCATTACCTCTGAATTTTTTGACAATACCTTTAATTTGATAGAGGAGATCCATAATGAGGGTTATTTTTAAGATTTGATTTTTGTTGCATGATCAAGATATTCAAAGATCTTACGATAAAATTCCTTGTCGTGGGGATCTACCGTTAAAGGGGGAAAAGACTCAACTTGCAAGCCCTTACCCTCGAGAAGATACTGAATATGTAATGGGAAGGAGCCAGACTGAGCTTCACCCCATCTTGCAGTTTCTCTTACACGTTCATCAACTTTTCTTTTTTCTCTTCTCATTTCTATCAAATCATCCACTTCTGATAAGATTACTGTCTCAACTCCTATTTTTGGAATTGCTCGACGGAAAGTAACTTGCCCTTGAAGTGCAGCTACTTGGACCTGAACACTTTCATATATGGTACCTCTACCTGGTCGCTGCAGCAGCAATTGCGCTCCGCTAATTCCTGAAAAATCACTAACTAATGAGTCAAGACGATAACCATCATGAGATTGCAGATGATGTTGGACTATTGCTTTTGCGCTAGCATCTGAAGGGGGCATAGGAACATCGCTGTGCGAAACAATATGAGGAAGATTTGCGGCGAAAAGGAGTTCTACGAGCTGAGGTTTATCTTCAAGTCCCACCGATAATGGCACATGACCCATTTCTGTGTGATAAAAAGCTGAAATCTCCCTAACTAATTCCTGGCCAAAATCAAGCAGAACTTGTCGTGGCTGGATCCGGTGTTCTACTAATGATGGTGGTTGGCCTTCTGGCATAATCTAATTATACAAAACCTAAGGCGGCATTACATACGGGTTGTAATATACAATTATAAACATGACTAAAATTGTTTTTATCCACGGTCTATGTGGGTCCAAGAACAACTTCCGCAATATCCGCAAACATTTTCCAGATACTGATGCATTTGATCTTCCAGGTTATGGCGAGCTTGAGCACGAGCTGGGGCCTTTTACGACAGAGCGATACGTAGCATTTTTGGAGAGTAAGATAAGGCAGAAATGTATTCTCGTCGGACACTCAATGGGAGCGATACTTGCCAAGGAGTTTGCACTGGCTCACCCCGAGCTGATCGAAAAACTCATACTTATTGGATATCCGATGCAGCGCGACGCGAAGATGATGCGATATATGTTGAGTTTGCGACCATTAGGACGGCTTTATGTTCGACCTACTTTTCTTGGATTACTTTTAGTTCGCCTACACTGGCTTATCATGATTCCGATTCTACTGTATGCGATAATCTTTCGATATAGAGATTACCCTACATATCGCGACTGGTTCAGACATCGAGCTGATACTGTGCATGAGGCATTTGTTGGCGTGATACTCCGAGATGATTGGCGAACTATGGCGAGTATTCGCGACAAAATCGTATTTATCACGGGTCAATATGATCCATATGTGGATTTATCTCTTTTAAAAGACTTCAAGTCGATTGTGATAAAAGGTGAGGGTCACACATTGATAAATCGACAAGATGAGGTAGCGGATGAAATCAAAAAAATAATCGAGAAGTGATTCTGATTTAGAATTTAGGATCGGGGATTGCGGGCGGCTCAGTTGGTGAAACTACTTGAGTTTGTGTATCGGATGGTGCAGAAGGTGCTACAGGCTGAGTACCCGCTGGATCTGCCAGGGATTGCGCTGTGCTTTTGTTCTCCAAATTTTCAAGGATCGCATTGAGGCTGTCTTGTGGGTTGCTTGCCGTAGAATTTACTTCATCTACAGGAGGTTGGGTGTTCACATTTGTAGCTTCAGAAGCTTGTGCATCTTCTGGTTTCTGTTCGTTCGTTGGCTGTGCGGCTTCTCCAACTGGAGTAGATTCAAAAGGCGTTGGTGTCTCAACAACTGGTGCTGGAGGTAAAGTTGTATCAACCTGTGCTGGTGCTGGAGGCGTAGAACTCGAATCGCTTATTTGTTGATCATCTGCTGCTTGTGTGGCAATTGGTTCGGTAGGCGCGGTAGGGGATCCTGTATCAATAGTTGATTCGGCTGCTTCCGATTCAGTCGGAGCTGCTGGTTCGGCAGTCGGACTTATTGGTTCAGATGGCGCTGCTGGTACATCGAGTGGTGCGGGGATAGCGGTGGAATCAGGCTGAGGTGTAGTGGGAGCGGATGCGACAGCTCCATCTGCAGATTGCGGTGCAGCAGTTTGCACAATTCCAAGGGCTGTATCAAACTCTGCTTGGGTAAATCCTTTGAGCACACTGATTGCGCCATCGTCTTTTTCGATCTTAGTGACTGGTGTACCTGCGAAATTATTGGAGACTGCAAGCATCTCAGTGAGATATTCTCGATTTGTCTCGACATTGCGCTCCTCAAAGGCGATATTGTGGCCTTGGAGGTATTCTTTTTCTTGTTTGCTGAAGGGGCATTCGGCTGTCGTGTAGATGGTGACTTTCATGATATAAACATTATGGAGAATGGCGAGATATTTGTCAACACCGAATTATTAGGGGTCTAATAAATAGTTCTATTTAGCCTTTTATAAAGCTATAAAACAAATTATTTAAGAAGCGATTGCCAGTCCTTTGCAAATCGTGTGACTCCGTCGTCAAGAAGTGAGCCTTCAACTCGCTCAATCGGGTAATCTTCAAAATTATTCCTAAGTTTTACCTCGTCGTATACGATAGATTTGAGCCCGTTATTTTCTATTCGATATGTGCCGTCGGGGATCCAGCTTTCATCCTGTACCCATGCGCGGATGACAGAGAGCGGGGTCGTGATCGCATCCGCCCCCAAAAATATCGCACCATAAAAATGGTCAAGTGTGCGGATTGAGGATGCTAGGATTTGTACAGGGTGATCATTGGTGTGTAGCGTGCCATTGAATCCCTTGTACATCTTGATAATATTTTTGATAATATCCAGCCCCATGACTCCACGATCATCATAGCGACCTAAAAAGGGGGAGAGGAAGTGTGGCGGTAGATTCTCTTTGTCTTCTCGTTTGGCATTTGCCGCGCGAAGTGCTACATATACAGCAGCTGACTGGACTTGATCAAAGACAAGCGTCATATTCACTCGTCCGCCTGTTGCTACGAATTCGTGTGCCGCCTTTATACCTTCTGGGATTGTGGGGAACTTGATATACGCATTTCTTGCCCACGTTGCCATCTCAGTTGCCTGTTTGAGCATGTCTGCGGCCTTTGTATCCCAATTGGCCTCGACCTCGATTGATATTGGACCTGCAATTTCACGTTCTATCTCCACAATTACTTCTTTGTAAAATTTCAAAAGCTCACTATGTGTGAATTTTTTACCAGAATCAATGTATTTCTGTGCCTCTGGATGGCGTGCGACGAGTGTCGGATTAGTAGTCTGGCCATCTATGTGGCCGACAAGTCCTTTGGCCTTTTTGGTCTCATCTGGATCTCCCGCATCGAGGAATATCTTCGGCAATTTAATTGAGGATGACATACGTTATTTATAGTATAACATTAAAGGAAGTAAACTCACTTTACTTTTCCTTGTTTTGACTCCAGTGGGTTCTCTCCCAAGTGTCGCAGAAGAAAGTAAAAGAAAAATGAGAATTTTGCAATACAAAAACTAAGTTAAATAGACAACTCAACCACTGAGGAAAAAGTATTTATTTATAATAAAAGGATGAGCAAGAAGATTGTATTTTTTTTTATCCTGCTTTTTTCGGTCGGGGTATTTATTGGGGGGCTGATTTCATACTTTAAAGCTGGCCTTATTAGTAATAAAAAAATAGTAAAAAAAGAAAGCCCCAGAGCCCCAAAGCAAAATAAAAGTAATCAAGTCACTGTACAGTCTACATCAATATTTGTACCCTATTGGGCCACATTTGACGATACATTTGATGTATCCAAATACGATTCAGTCATTTACTTTGGCATCACCCCATCTTACCCAGGAATCAATACTTCAGAGCCAGGATACGCTAATATTGAAAAGTTTGTGAGTGCTGTACCAGATGGAAAAAAGACACAGCTTACTCTCCGCATGGTGGACACTGAGCAGAATTTTTCTATTCTCAAAAATAGACAGAATTGGGACTCTATTGCTGATGAATCCATATCTATAGCAAATAAATATAAGTTTGATGGAGTAGTGCTTGATCTCGAAATATCCGCATTAGCTTTCTCTGATCTGAAAGCTCAGGTATTAGACTTTGTTCAATATTTTTACTCAAAGACTAAAGGTCAAAATCTGCACTTCACAGTACTGCTTTATGGAGATACTATATATCGTAGTCGTCCATATGATGTTGCGCGTATTGCGGCAAATGCAGATGAGATTATGGTGATGGCATATGATTACCACAAGTCAAGGGGCGAGCCAGGTCCGAATTTCCCACTCACGGGGAATGCGACCTATGGCTATGATTTTACCCAGATGACTAAAGACTTCAAAAAATTTGTGCCAGCCAACAAGCTTCGAGTGATATTTGGGATGTATGGCTATGACTGGGAGGTGGATGAGCATAAAAGGCCATATACGGCAGCGAAATCACTGAGTCTCAATGACGTACGTAGCAAATTCTTGGATAATTGCACGTTCAAAAATTGCCTTGTGCGTCGTGATCAGCAGTCGACTGAGACTGAAGTGAATTACGTCGAAAGCGCAGCGTACGTACTACATATCGTGTGGTTTGAGGATGAACAGTCGGTCGCCGCGAAGAAAAGCTTGCTTGAAAAAGCAGGGATAGACAAGATTGGCTACTGGGCGTACGGCTACTTTTAGAGCTGAAAACGAAAAGGTAAAAAGAATTGAGTTATTCAGCCTTCTCTTTTGCTTTTTTCACTTTTACTTTTTCCTTAGTTTTGAATGCCCCCATCTCCTTCAGCTTCCACATAAAAAGTGCTGATTTGCGCCTCGCGCTTGAGTCCACCACAAATCGTAGAGCTTCGGCAAGCATTGGCCGTGGCATGGTGCGTGCGAACTTGATATAGAGGGATTTGTGTTTGTCATCTTCAAGCTTGGTCGCCAGATATACTCCATACGATTGATACTCGCGGCTGATATAGCGATCCTCAAGCGGGTCAAAATTATCTAAAATATCAGATAGCGATTTCATATTACTTACGGTTATTATAGTTTAATTCTCAAAAATCTCTATTTATTTTTCATTTTGAGCCAAAGTACGGCAGATTGTGTTGGGAGATTTAAATCAGATTTTGTCAAATATTTGAGGGAAAAGATCTTCGATTACTTGTCTCTCCTCGAGTGTGAAGTCGCTGAGGACATAATCCTCGCCAGATGGGCGATTTTCCGTACCCCGATTCTCAATACCAATCCTCACTCGCGTGTATTCACGCGTACCAAGGCTTTTGTCAATGGACGTGATGCCATTGTGAAGCTGGGGGCTTGTACCAGATTGGACTTTATATTTGCCAATGGGGATATCTAGATCGTCGTGGATGATGATGATATTTTCGACATTTATTTTATAAAAATCCGCAATCTGGCGTACTACGTCTCCTGATCTATTCATAAAGCTTTGGGGCTTAGCAACAAGAGATTTACGTCCCTTAAGTGAGATCTCACCAATCTCTGCTTCAAATTTTTTCTCATTTTTTAGTTCTTCGCTATCTGATCTCTTTACTAGATAATCGATGAACATAAACCCAGCGTTGTGCCGGTTGTTGCGGTATTTATCGCCAGGATTGCCAAGACCCACAAGAAGATGCTTCATAAAAATTATTTTTTAATAAAAGAGTTGAGACTATACATCTCTGTCTCGCTTATTTTTTTACCAAATCTGTCAAAAAACATAATCTTAAATCGTATGGTGTGGTCGGTATTTATAAGGCCAGTTGTGAAGATGTGAGTCGTAGCTAGGCCCGACGATACGGATCTTGTAAGCTTTTTATTGAGTTCAGAATCAGTGACCTGCACCATAGATTGAACTGGTTGAGACGTGGTAAATGTAATTATTGTCGTTGAGCCGCTTTGTAGGACATCTACTCGCTTTACAATACTTGTTGCCTTTACCTGGCTTGCTTGCTTCTTATCCAGTGAAGTGACGACTGAGAAAGAAGCCGCTGCCAAAAAGGCAAGGACAATGATGGCCGAGAGTGCAGGAAGTGGTCTGTGGGCTTTTTTAAATGATCGAAGCTTAGTGTCCTGTGCATTTTTGAACATCGCCAGATCTTCAGGAAAAGCGAGAATTCCAAAACAGCGAGGACAACGAAGAAGGGTGACTCCATCTGGGATTGCTTTATCATTGGTTATAGCCTCAAGCACGATATTATCCTTGGGGCAGAGCTTTTCACTGCCTGATGCCTCATCAACTCGCTTGTTGGCAGCAAGTAGAGTAGCCGTCGCACTTCGAATTCTATTTATTCCATTCTCTTCAAAGAAGCTGCAGCCGCAGTTGGTACAATGCAAGACAGACTGCTTATCAAGGGTAGTCTGTTGCAATGGTTGTCGGCAGTTGGGGCAGAGCATATGATGTCAAGTATAGCACGGCCAAAAATATGTTTTTCAGCTTCTGGATAGATTGTCACGACAGCATTCTTTTTAGCGGATAAAAATAGTGCAAATTGCACTTGATTTTATCGTAAAAAGATAGCTATATTGTATATATAGATGCAAACACACACTACGCTTCCCACCTATACAAAACTGGATTCTATAAAAATGCCACTTTCTGACCCTTCGAAAAGCTCCACACAATCTCACTCAATCGAGGACATGTTTCGAATGCTTATTGAGACTGAGATTCTTCAGCAGATTGACAGGCTTTTGGAAGATAATTCTCTTGATCCGGAGAAAGCAGGCGATATTGCCACACAGACTCTTGAGGACATAAAATTAGGCGCAAGTGTGGATGAGCTGTATCTCAAAGCACAAAAACTCAAAGATGATTTTGCCGAAATTGCTCCAGCAGTCGAAAAAGTGCGGGAGATATATGAAAAAGTGTTTGGCGAACCGACTGTGGCACATGCCTCTCAACTAGTTAAAAAAGGAGAGTATGGTAAGGCAGAGGAAGTAATCAAACATATTCTAAAAGCCAAATCAAGAAAAAATTGAGTATGAAAAATATGGATACCTTAGAAGTCGACAGACCACGCCCAAAGCCAGCGGATATTACTCCTCAGGAACCAAGTCAACTCGCAGTGGATGATCAGATAACTGTTGGTATCGTGGAGCAGCCTGTGCATGAATTAGGAATCGATCCAAGTAGGGAAAAATTCCCGGAGCTTGACGAAGTACTCAGGAGAACTAAAACCAAAGATGCCACAGACCATGGTGATGCTCCAAATATTGTGCCTGTGGATGGAGGGCTTTGGTATGACTCTCCCGACTCCCCAGCACCACCTCCACACGCAATCCCAGATGTAGTCAACACAGGTGATGTGATTGTAAATATTGAGTTCTCAAGCGAGTTTAAGAATGCATATAGTCAACAGATACGCGAGGATCTTAGAAGCCAGTTGAGGCGAAAACAGACGGGGCAGTTCAAATCAGATCAAGAAGAGCGCGAATATGCCGCAGAGTTGAGAAGCAGACGCAAAGATCAAGCTCTCGGGAAATACATGGGTACTCAAGTATATCGAGAGCATTTGGCCAAATTACACAAAAGCGGTATCGAAAATGTCAATCCGCGCGAAGAATTTATAGATCGTGAGGATCCAAAATTATTTGAAGTAGTTGAGGGAGAATATAAGCAGGAGACTCAGCCGACTGATATCAATGACGCCGAAGGCTTCGCAAAGCTGATCGTATCAGGCCTATCCGATGAAGATCGTGCGCTATGGAATACTCTTATGAATAAGTGGGATGCGGGTGAGAAGCTTAGTGACGTAGAGCAGCAAGATCTTGACGACTTGAATCATGCAATAAGCCGCGCAACTCCACTGTCTTACAAGTCCAAAGAAGTGGCGGATCGTGAGCGGCAAGAAGAAGATGATTTGAAAAGGTTAGGGATAGAGTTTAAGAAAAAAATACTTGAGGAGGGATATAAGCCGGACTTTGCTCGAGATGAGCTTATGATTATTGCCAAAGTTGCAGCGGAGAGAAAACCTGCAACCTTTATCAAAGAGCAAGCGAGGGAAATGAAGAAAAGAGGGATTGCTGAGAATAACCCGCGTCTTATTGCTAGTGCTTTGGAGCTTGAGATTGGATATATAAGGTGGAATATTACCCAAATTGGTAAGCAAGCGCCGCATAGCGAACCAGAATTGCTTCCTGCAGATTCTGCTGCCAATATAGCAGAGAATAAGAGAATCCAGCAAGAGATAGACCAGTTTAAGAATAAACAGAAAAAGCTTGAAGATCTATCTAGTGAAGAGGAAAATCTTGTCGAGCAAAGAAAGACTGGTAAGGTAAAGATGGATGACAAGGCAGAACCTCAAAATATTGAGGGAATGCCACATATTACGGATAATGACCTAGATGCACTTGCTGCAATTTTTGGAGTCAGCGGTGGAAAAAATTCGCTTGGCAACCTAATAGACTCGTTTACAGAGCTTGCAAATGATAAGAAAGCTCGAAAATCTTTTTTCAAGCAAGTGGATGAGAAGGAGCTGATGCATCCTGACTTAGTCAAATTAATCAAACGCCAACTTAAGCGAGCTGCATATTTTGAGAAGGGCAAAAAAATAGGAAAGATGCTACTTATCATTTTTAGTATGGGATCTGTTGGTCTTATTATGCTGGCACGCTCAGCAGGGAAAAGGAATAAAGGTCAGCAAGGCACAGGACAGTAATTATTTATTATTAATTATTTAAAAGTCTATGGCAGATGTACAACAAGCAGCCCAAGCTGCAGAGAAAAAACCTCTGGAGATTACCCCAGATGTTCGTGCGTATCTTGAGAGCATCCTCGTCGACGCCGGTGCGGTGACTCTTGATGAGGCGAGTCATGAGGAGATGATAAAGGAGCTATTTGTGCGCCTTGATAGCTATATCATTTCCGTTATTGTAGATAGATTACCAGATGAATATGTCGAAGAGTTCGTAAAGATGAATGAAGATGGTAAGCCGCAGGCTGAAGTTGAGAAGTTTCTTCAGGATAAATTGCCTGACGCTCAGCAAGTCTTTACAGATCTTTTCGGAGATTTTCGCGATACATATCTTCGCGGTGTAGTATTAGAAAGAAATAAGCCAAGTAATACCGGAATGACTGTGGATAAATATATTGCGAAGAATCAGAAGATTGTAAATTAAAAAAAATTATTTAAAATGCCAGACGGGCCCTCACCAGTTGAAGGAACTCCACCATTACGCCGGCCAGAAGCCGCACCTGCTTATGAGCGGGCAGAAGTCCTTCGCGCATTTAACGAGGGAGCTCAAATATTTTTGGCAGCAGATCCTGCCACATTAAGTGCTCGTGAACTTCATGGTCAGGAGACACTCAAAAGACTCAAAGAGAAAACCATCGACAAGAATAGAGGACGTACAAGACGCCGATTTGTCGATCATCGAGAAGACAGTGATTTGGTCTACAGCATAGATGAGAGAGCGCCTGTTGATGATATTGTGACGTATCTTGACGAGAGGATTAATTCTGAAGAATTGGACGCTTTAGAGCTTGATAAGTATGAGCACTATAAAGATGTACTTATTCAAAATAGAAAAGAGTATGAGCGCAGACGTCTAAAAGATCCCAATAAGTACACTTCCCGTATCTATGTTGAGATGGCTGATATCCGTGCAAATGATGCGGTTATGGCCCGACTTGAAGAAGAATATGGCCATCCACTTACAGATGATGAACTCCAGGTTATCGCGGCTGGTATGATAAATAAAAGAAAAGAGCTTTTTCTTCCTCCAGAGAAAAAAATAGCGCCCCCGCCCCCACCCGATGTTCCACCACCGCCCGCACCTCCTGTCCGACCAGTAGTTCCTGGTGGGCCTGGGGTTCCAGTTCCACCACCAGCTGGACCGCCGCCGCCTGATGTGCCCGGAGCCCCGCCTGTTGCACCACTTCCACCCGGGAGTCCGGGAGTTCCAATGCCAATTGAGCCCCCGGAAATTCCACCAGCTCCTCCAGCTCCTACTCCAACCCCAAGTCCTGGGATTCCTCCCCCGCATGAGCCTGGATCGCCACCCATTGAGCCCATTGATCTGGAACCAGTGCCTCCTTCTATTGAAGACCTTCGAGTTGAGGGTACGCTTGCAAGTCGCGAGATCGATGTTGAAAAAAGATCTCGTCTCATGGCAAAGGAAGCCGTACAGGATGAACTCACCACCCCTATACTAGGCAGTCGTGGTCGCACTCGACGATTTTTCCGTCGTATCAAATTCCGCCTGGGCGAAGATTACTATGAAAATAAATTTTACTTTCAGGTACGTGGAGCTATGATTGAGAACAATACCTCGTATCTCACCATGCAGATGGTCAATCGGGGAGTAAGAAGTAATTTAGAGGTTGCAGAGGTCGACGCGCAGCGAGGAGACTTTGAGGCAGCCAGCGCAGCTAAGATAGGGCATCTTACAGGAGGAAGGCTTCGAACAGGTGAAGACCTCAGACAAGCCCAAGGCCCGCTAAAAGATGCGCTCATTGAGCAAATTCTACGACCTATTGTAGATGGGACGATCACCGAGCCAGCCCAAGTACAGGAACGTATTCGCGATTTTGTTGCCAACAATCAGGATAATGCAGATATTGCTGCTCTTTTTGGTAGAGATGCCAATGAGTTTGCAAGTATGGCGAGCCTTTTTGCAACTGATATATATGAGATGGGACAACAGATACGTGCTACAGCATCAGAGCATCAAGCAGCCCTTGATTATCTTGATCATAGGCGAGACCAGATCACGATAAATCTTGCCAATGCCGATTGGGCATATGATTCTCAAGCCAGATTGAGTTGGGTAGATCGACAAGTGATTCGTATTCGTCGCACACGAGGTGGGCAGAATGCCGCCAATCCCGCGCTTGTTGGCGCAGGGCTTGCAATTGTGACAGCGGGTGTACTTCGGCTACCCGGCACGGCACTTCGTGCAGCAAGTATGGCAGCTCCAGGCGTGGGGACAATATCTGGTGCACTTATTGCGGCTGTTCGTCGCGGCCGCGAAGTATCAGGAGATAGATGGATGCACGGAGCACAGCGACAGATGGGAGGCGAAGTAGCACCCAATTCTCATCGTCGAGAGCGTATGGAGAGATTTCAGATTCCTCTGCGCTCAGTAGAGGATCTTTTGACACTCGATGGTCTTACGGCAGAACAGATACTTGATCGGGCGGCTGAGATTGAATCCCGACTCAATTTCGGACACGAACAAGGTATTGGGCTTATTCAATATGGTGGATCTACGGTACTTGAGCAAGAGCAACTGCGGCTTGAACAGTTTGTAGATCAAGTGCGAGGTTCCTTGACACCAGATCAGACGAGGGTTTTCACCGACAGGGTAAATCAATTTAATGAGCAATACACGCAAGAGAGAACTCAGGCAGATAGAGCGTTTCGTCGCTATCGCCGCGGTAGTGTGGCCCTTGCCGGTGCTGTGGGTGGAATAGCGGGACTTGGTGTAGGAGTCGGTATGCAGCAGGCAGCACAACATGTGGTGGAGGCTTTACATCAAGCGGGACCCCCAAGAGACACACTGCTACAACAGCGACTAAACGAGCTTTTTATGGGGCATAAAGGAGAAAACAATACTGTGAGGCTCACCTCAAATATCGAAGGTAGGCATAACTGGGCATCCAACGAGATCGGATTCTATAATCGTATAACAGGTGAGAAGCTCGGTCCCAACACAGGGCTACCCGGTATGCCAGCACATGAGGAGGTGCCGTATTTTAAGCTGATGCACAACGGACACTTGCTGGCTGGACGTGGATTTCATGAAAATACCCAACTTGGTCGTGAAGTGAGAGACGAGCTGTTGCGAGAAGGCTGGACAATACGCCACGGTGACCAACTTATACCTGAGTATTTTGGAAATGGTATAGAGCGAGGACACATGGTGACCCAACTGATAGATGGTCACAAGGTACATATGCTCAAGGGGACAGAACTTGTGCAACATGGTGACAAATGGGATTGGGTCAATGCCTCAGACCATGACCGCGTCATCCTTAGAGATATACGGATTAAGGACGGGGTAATCACTCAATGGGATCATAGATCGCTGGGTGGGTCTGCGTTTCAGATCCAGGATCCTCACTACCATTGGGGGGACAACTCTATCCACTTTCACGAACCTCGTCATGAGACTATCCTGAACCTTCGTCCGACTCCTCCGATGGAGCTTATTCCACCTGGGGCTGAAGCACCGGCTGGCATACCATATATCCCAATCATTCCTGTGCCATTTTACCCACGGTTTGCGCTTGAACCACTTCAGGAGGCACAAGAGCAAATTACATACTTTAACTATGGAGACTTTAGTGTAGATAGATATCGCGGTCCCGAAGGCAAACCCAAAAGAATAGCTGATTTTGTGGAGGGCGGAGGTGCTCTTGAATCTGCAGACGGCGAAAGACTTCTGGCAGAGCTGCACTCCGCATTTATGGCGACTGATGATGTATATATCGTATTATCAGGAGCAATAGGCGATACAGTCTTATCAACAGCATATGTAGATGGTATTACCAAACTTTTAAGAAGCCGCGGCGCCGATAAAAACGTTACCATAGTTGCTCCATCCAATGTCCACAAGCTACTTGAACCTTTTGTACAGAACTTAGATATTCAATTAGAAACGACGAAACGATACGAAGGAGTGGAAAGGTCGATGGAACTCATTCGCAGCAAGGGTATCCAAAATGCTGTAGTTTTTGAGTTCGACCATCATTCGGCGCAGCCCAGAGTTGCACGATCTGACAATAACACTATTATAGCCTCAGACTTATTCTCATCATCAGTTGGTCTGTATGATTATGATAGAGCAGGGGATGATCGATTCAGTCAATACCTGGCAGAGTTGTTGAGCATATCTCCGCCGAGTCTGGTACACGCACGTCCACGAATAGATCTTCCAGCTAATGCAGATGAGATGTATCAAGAGCTTGTCGATAAATATAAGATCGATTCGTCCAAAAAACAAGTTGGTATAGTCATTGAGGCAAGCTTGACTGCAAAAAGATATTCACTAGATCAATGGAAGCAGGTAATTGAGAAAATACGGGCAGATCAGCCGGATACTGAAGTAAACATATTCATCAATACCAAGGGTAGTTATTCGAAGGAGGAATTGGAGCGAGTGTTTGGGGGTATTGAGAATGCTAGATTTATAACAGGAGATATGGCGCAAAACAGTGTGCTGCTTAAGCATCAAGATCTGGTGCTTAGCAATGACACAGGATTTGCGCATATTGCGGCTGTTGTCGAGGGTGGCCCACAGGTCATAAGTTTGCACATACCAGAATTTACTCCAAATGTCTGGATATCCAGCGCCAGCCGCCATCAGGGATTATTGCCAGATCCCAAAGACACAACGGGCAAATTTGATTATGATGAAAAAGATGAGGCTAAAAAATGGATAAATAAGATCCGGTCAGAAGTGGTATCTCAAGCAGCTCTTGATATCTTGAGGCGAATCGACACAGGTGAGATTCCCCCAGCCCCAGTTCGACCTACAACTCCCTCAACCCCTCTAACCAGAACCCCTCCAGAACCCACTCCTGGCACACCAACAGAAGCTCCAGCATCGATTCCACTTGAGACAGAGCCGGGGAGAGACATTTTTGTAAGTATCGAAAAAACGCTTGCCGATGTTGTAGGAGCTGAGGCTAGGATCGAATTTACTGAAGAAAATCTAAATGAATTTGCCAAAAAGCCCATAGATGAAAAACTGAAAGAAAAAGGTCTAGATGAGATGAAAGACGGCAAGGTTAGAATCGATGGAGACAGATTGATTATCGAAGGTAGTATAGAAGGCCATGGATTGATAAGGGGCGGCAAGACGACTTTGGTTGATGTGCAGTATAAGACAGATGATCATAATATGCTTGTACCGACTAAAAAAGAGCTAACTTTTAAAGGAAGGCATTCTTTAGTCAAAGATCAGATCAGTGCCCAACTAGATAGTGTTCATAGTGGACTAGCTACATATATTAATGGCAAAATATCCGGAGGGTGGGTTGTCGAGGGGTTTATCGTCAAAGATGGTCGTGCAAGTGTTATGTTTAGAAATTCAACAATCCCTCCCACACCAATCCCTCCCACACCAACTCCTGCGCCGACTACACCTCCTCCGCCAATTCCTGAACCAACTGAAACTGCAGCCCCCGAGCCAGCTGCGCCACCTGAACCAGCAGCATCTGAATCTTCTCCTGCACCGGAGCCAGCCGTACCGCCAACCCCTGAACCGCCCACACCAGCCCCTTCGGAGCCACCAGCTCCACCGGCAGAACCAACACCAGCTGAGCCCCTGGTTCCTACTCCCGTAGAGCCTCCCGCGGCGCCTGAACCAACTCCTACACCGGCAGCCGCTGATGCCGATGTCACAGTAGCGCCTCCTCCGCCACCTGAACCAACTGAAACTGTAGTGCCCGAGCCCACAGCTCCAACAGAACCATCAACTCCACCCAGTGAGCCGTCAGTGATAGATACGGGAGATGCTTCAGTGACAGACATCACGCCTACTACTCGAAGAGAGAGAATAAGGGTGAGGAGAGAGGAGAAAGCCAGAAGAAAACCAGGGGCTCGAGAAGAAGCGCCATCGTCTTCAACGGAAGCACCTGCTACAGTTGAGACGACTGAAGGGGCAAAAGACGCAAGAGACAGAGTTGAGTCGGGTGAGATGGGACCTTATCTATGGGCTGCCGGAACAGATAAGGGGCGAGTGAGAAAAAATAATCAGGACCAATTCACTCAAACCAGACTAAATGATTTAGGTGAGAGCCTTTTTATCCTTGCCGACGGTATGGGTGGCCACAGAGGAGGAGCTGAAGCGAGTGGAATTGCCACAAAAAAGGTGCGGGAGGAATATACGGCTCTTCGAATAAGCGGCATGGCCGAAGAGGAGGCTTTGCGTGTGGCGATCGAGCGAGCAAATGAAGCAGTCTACCAAGAGGGACAAAGCAATCCAGACCTTCGCGGAATGGGTACCACAGTAGTTGCTGCGGTTCTAAAAGACGATGGATCCTATTTACTTGCCAACGTTGGTGACTCCCGTGGATATACCATCGGTGAGATGACTGCAGTATCTCAGATCACCAAAGACCATTCTGTTGCTCAAGAGCTTGCAGATATGGGTCGCATTACTCAAGAGGAAGCATATACTCATGAGCGAAGCAGCACCCTCACAAGAGCAATAGGGCATAAGCCGACTGTAGATGTGGATATATTCCCAGGAAAGCTTAATGACGAAGCGCACTTACTTCTTACCTCAGATGGACTGTGGGCTAGTACAAGGCATGATCCCACAACAGAAATCTGGAGATTTGCCGTGATGTCGGATACTCCAAAAGATATGGTTCGTAGCGCGATTATGGCAGCCAATGAGGCAGGTGGCGCAGACAACACGACGATCGTGATTGTCAAGAAGTTGTCATCGACTCCTACGATAACAACACCGCCTTCGCAAACATCACACGAAGCAACAGCAACAACTGGAGAAACTCCCAGAGATACAGTACCAGCAACTCCACTAAGTGAGCCGGTTGAACAAACTGAAACTGCAATCCCTGAGTCAACTGTACCACCAGTAGTTCCCGTCACTCCGTCCACGACAGCCGGGGATGCCGATGCCATAGTAGTGCCTCCTCCTCCAGCAGTCGCAGCCCCCATAGTCGAAACCCCAGTAACAATCCGCACAGGCGCAACACCATCAACAGATGAAGCAGGATCAGTTGCACCTGCTGAATCAACAGTTTCAGGTGCGGATGGGGCGACTGTTGTCGAGCTCGAACCCGAGGCGCAACCATCTCCTGAAGCGTCAAAGGCCATTGTTCACGTTCTGCCTCGAGGCGAGCTTGCAGCGCCCACACTTACTCCCGATGCCAAGGAAGTACTCGTGGAGATAGAAAGATCTCGAGTTGGCTCGTATGGGGAGACGTCGCCAGGTCATGAGACAGTCACGTTGAATGATGGATTTCCTGAACTAAAAGGCCAGCCTGAGGATGCTCGAGCTTTGCGTGTTACATCAGAAAAGAGTCATGAAGGTCATGCTTCTGTGTACAAAATAGAGTCTGCCAAGAATCATCCAGACAGACAAGAAGTAGTTGTGGCACAAGATTCCGTTCGAGGATTCACCGCAATGTTTGATTCTGGGGAGCGCAATCCAGACCTACCGCGTCAACAAGAGATTGCTACCAAAGCAGCTGATGTCACCACCCGGATCCTTACCCAGCTTCCAGCGAATCCCTCGGAAGCACAGATTGAACGGGCATATCTGCAGATTCAAGCAGAAATCGGTCGCGAGCTTGCGCTTATACCCAATATAATAGGTGCAGATCAAGAGCCACGCATGTCCATAGGTGGGACTGTAGTACAGCTTTATACACGAGTCGTAAATGGTGAAGAGGTTCCCTCTGCCGTGATCATGCACCTTGGCACCGGTGCGGCATATGCTCGTACAGGTCAAGGCGAGCTTCGACAGATTACACAGGACGATGATCAGCTGCGCTTGGATCTTATGCAAGGCAAGATCACGCGCAAGCAATACGAGTATTATCGTAAGCAGTTGGATACAAATACACGACAAGGCCAGCTTCGATCCTACCTACCAAGTAGAACAGAGAATGCTCGTGATTACTTTACTCAGCGAAGACTATTGGGTATGTTCTTTGGTGCAGAGCTTAGTCCCAGCATACACAATGTTGACCTTACTCCTCAAGATAGTGAGATTTTGATAATGTCTCGTGGTATAAAACTTAATCTCACTCAAGATACAGTCAAACGTCTCAGCGGCGCAGGAGTTGGTGAAGGATATGGGGATGATCCGGCATATCTGGCGGATATGATTATTCGTGAAGCCAGGGAAGTAGCTGGCAAAAACGCACTGCGATCTGCCCCAGATGATGATCTGGCTGTTGCCACGATGCGCATAGCATCCGATGGTACTCAACCCGAATCCTCCCATACGGGGTCTGAGCAGTCACCAGAACTAGCCAAAGAGCGTGTGCTTCCGGTCGATCGAGTACTTACACAAGACTGGGATTCAGATCTGTTGACACAGATATGGCAAAAGTCTATTCACAAGCCCGAGGGGGATAGTGTAGCGCGATTCAAAGATACAGTACATCTTACAGATGCCGAACTCGCACAGCTCGACCGATTTGTAGCACAGGCACGCAATCTTCATATGGTGTTTGCGGCCAATGAACCGCTATGGTCTGTATTTCAATCTGTGGTTGAGGAGGCAGAAGGTATAAATATGACAAATGTAAATTCTTCAGAAGTATATATATACCCAAACAGTGATCCCAAATCCAACGAGATTCGCAAAATCACAGCAGGAAGCAGCAAAGCCGCAGTGATGGTGCCAGAGAGAGTATACGAGTTGTATCGATGGGAGCAGATTATAGCCGAGGTCGCCGGTACAGTAGCCGACTATAGAGGCGAGTTGGAGGTGCCCAAGAATCCCAAAGAATTCGCAGATGAAATCAATGCGGTAAATCAATTTATTAAAGATAGTCAGGAATCGCTTGAGAGTTTTCGTGGACAAGGCGTGAATCTGGAGGCAGATGTTGTCTTAGATCCCGATCTTGAGGAGGCAGTAATAGTGCGTACCGAAAATCCGCGCGAGTCAAGCGCCGCAACGGTGGATCAAACCAGCGAAGCCGCATCTCGTCGCTCGACTGAGTTTAATGTAGAAGATCTAGGAGGAGATGATCTTATTGAGGGAGATACAGGCACTACCGGTACGCCAGCCGATACCTCATCCGCCGAGGCTGATGCTGATATAAACAGATTTCATACAGAACCCGGTGTTACCCCGGCATCCGTCACCGAAACGCCAGCTACCATACGAACAGATCGAGAGCCAGCTGGCGACGGAGCTACGTTTTTCGACCAAGATACGGCTGAAGTAAGTGATAGACGAACAAGTGACAAAGAATTAAAAAAAATTCTGAGAAAGTTAGAAAAAAAAGGTAAAAAATCGCGACTCAGGACTGGAGTAAGTATGGCAAAGGGGGTAGCAGGAAAAGTAACTCGTAGCGTGCGCAACCTTGGTCGGGTAGGGGATGATGTAATTCACAGGCCAACAGAAGCCGCATCGACGGTAGATGAATTTATTTTGACAGACAGAATAAAAGCCTTTAAGTTGAATGATCGGCCTAATGCAGAAGAAATCGATTGGGGATGGCAAGGACCATATATTGTAGTAAGCGGTACTGAGCAAGGTGAGCAGCAAGCTAATCAAGATAGGGTGAAAGTCCTGCGACTTGATACTTATGGTCAGACAGTGCTTATTGCAGCTGATGGCGTAGGTCGTCACAGTGGAGGTGAGCGTGCCAGTCAGATCACTGTGGATACAATAAGTGAGCACTATAGCGCAGCAAAAGATGCGGGGCTGAGTTCAGAAGAGGCTCTTCGCGAGGCAGTTCGGACAACACAAAAGCACATTGAATTAGCCAATCGTGATGAAGGCATAGATGGAGCCAGCACTCTCGTCGTCGTCGTGCTCAACGATGATGGTAGTTATATAGGAGCCAATCTAGGCGATTCGCGTGCATATAAGGTATCCGCTGGATCTGCCGAGCAGCTCACGACTGACGCACACGAGGTGGATGTTGATGGTGTGGCTCTTCTAAGCAAGTGCCTTGGCTTCAAGTCGCCAGACACCAACCCCGAATTTTTCAATGGCAAGCTCGATGACATTGAGCAGATTGTATTGACGACCGATGGACTGTGGGATGGAATTGAGAAGCCCTACCATGAGGTAATACAAGAACTTGTCACTCGAGATATTGCTCCCCGAGATGTCGTGAGTCGACTGATCGGATATAGCGTTCTTTCCAAGGAGGGAATAGCAAATATGTCGGCTGTTGCAGCCAAATATATAGCTCCTCGCACTGAGGATACAATAGCTGTTGAGGCCACAGCACCTGTCGCTACACACATGCCAGCAAGTCCAGATGAAGAAATGCCAGTATCTCCACTTGTAGCCGAACCAGTCGTACCCGCTGAGTCTACTATCTCAATTCCAGAAAGTCCTCTTACTGTTGAGGATCGCACAGCCACTGTCAATGAGTTAGTCACGGATCCAGATCACAAATATTCCCATGGCATTCTTGGTAGATTTGCTGGAGGACCTATGGGGCATGGGGTAGTTTTTACAGATGGCCAAGCTGCGGGCATAATTGAGAGTGCATTGACGGGTGAACAAGTATGGTCAATAGCTTTTGTTGATGAGGAGAAAAATGGACCTGAATTTAATGCCCGGATAATTGGTCTCAGTACTAAAAAAGGTGAGTCTGTATTTGTAGTTACTTTTAACGATAGACAGGGTGATTCTCGAGGTCATTCACATACAGATTATGCCATAGTTTTGCCAGCTGAAGATTCTAGTCGGCTTAACCCAATTTTGGCAAAAGATCCATCTATTCTATTGGATGTTTTTAAAGCGAAATATCCTGAATATGATAGAAGCGAGAGAAGAAGAGATGGTCACGTAAATCGACCTTTACAAATCGATCCGGAATATCCGAATATCCAAACAATTTCTGAATCAGTCTTAGAAAGATCTTATGGACTAAGAGAGCATTTTAAGTCCCTGAATTTACCAAAGGCTGACAAGAAAGAAATCGTCACGCCTCAGCCAGCATCTGCCGAAGGTGCGCCCACAGCCGCCGAAGCTACAGTCGACCTGGGTGAAGAGGTAGAGATCAAGATACCGGGGAAAAACGTCCACGGTAAGCTCCCGGCTGGCACGTATGTAGGTGAGACAAGTGGAGGTAAGGTACCAAAAGAAGTAACCGCTCGAAGTGAAGGTCATTTTTCTGATCATGGGCCAGACTGGCTGAATTATGTACGAGATGGACGAGTTGATACGGTAAATGAAGTTCTGAATGATGTATATAAAGCAAGAAAACGTTTGTCTGAGTTGGTTGATCAACAGTATGTGCGAATTATGCCCTCAACGGTTGAGGGTAATAAGATCCTGAGGATGGAGTTTTTCCAGGATGATAAAGCCCCTGATAGTCGTGCTGAGGGGACTTTCACTCCGGCTTATGTGGAGTATGAGATGTCGGAGGTAGAGCTGAATAAGCTGCTGGGGGCGGTGCGGGAGAATCCGGATGCACTTGAGGAGCTTTATCAAGCAGCATTCCCCACGCTTGATTATAAACCAGGTGAGCGCATGGGAATGAGGCGTACTCCAGCACGCGGATTCTACATTATTCCCGAGGGAACAGAAGCTCCTCGATATACATGGAAGGATCTAGATGATCGAGATGCTAAGATTCGGGAATTCTTCGCCGGTCTGGAACATTATGACTACCAGCACGGGCCGTATGGGACAGGTGAACGATTTGAGCCACAAATATAAATTAAGCATCTCTAATTCACATGACAGATATTAGAACAGAAATTTCAATGCCTCCAAGACCAGATAATCGGCCTCCGCCCAAAGCAGTTGCTCAAGCTCCTGAGGGGGAGAATATGCGCCTTCCTACGTCTGCAGACAAAATTACTATGCATATAGCCCGTCAAGGAGAGACTCGATACATCAAGCCTTTTGAAGACCTTTTAGGTAAAAGAGTAAGAGGTCAACAAGAAGGAGCTATAGATGAAGATGCGATTGATCAAATGCACCAGACACTTGAGGCAAAATTGCTTTATCAAAAAGTTGACAGACAGGTAGTGCCGCAGCTGGAAGAGGTGTTGATTGAGCTTAAAAAACTTGGTATTGCGACAGATCTGACTGTCTCACCAGAATTGAGCGTCCTGGCATATGCTGTGCGTGCTGATCAATGGGGGCAGTCGCCAAAGTTGGAATGGACTCATACAGAAGGAGCCAAGAGCGCCGATCAGAATCCTGTCAAAAATAGAATTCGTGTGATAAATGGCCAGGTCAAAATTCAGACCATAAATACAGGACTGTCGACCGAAGCTTTACAACAAAAGCTCAATCTTCTACTTCAAAGTGTAGATCCTCAAGGGGCAGCAAATTCTGGTGTTTTTGCCGATAAACTTCTAGCCGACAATACAAAACTTCGAGAATGGGTACTGCAGCAGGCTGTAAGTCGCGGAATCATAAAAGACAGAGCACAGCTTAATCCTGATTTTATTGATATTGCTCACGCAAAACTTGACAGACGATTAGTTGAGGGTAAGGACATGCAGCAGGCATCTCACGGCGTTGAGATATGGAAGACTGCAGAAGGTAGGCGATTTATAGTCAAACGAGCACCGATCCATACCCTTCAGGCTGAGGTAGTGGAGAACAGACTTATGCGCTCTATGGGCATACCAGTACCAGAGACGACAATTCAGGAAGTAGATGGAGAGAAAGTCCTTGTTGTTGGTTTTCTGGAAGCATACACTGAGGAGGTTGATCCTTTTGTATTATCTGAGGCGTATCATGATAGCCCGATCCTTAAGGAAGGACTTTTGGTTGATATCTGGCACAATCAGTACAATAGGCGCCCGCACAATGTAATGATGAAGGGTGATAAGGTTGCTTTTATCGACCATGGTGGTGCTTTATATGCCCGTGCAACTGGGGGAGTAAAAGAGTTCCCTGCTGAATTAACAACACAGAATCTGTGGGATATTGTGCGCACTATACCAGATGCAGATCCCAATGGAGATGTGCCGGTAAATGAAGCATACGCACAAGTATTGACCGTTGAAGGTGGTCGCGACTCTGGGCAAATAGTGGTAAAAGATAAGGGTCTTATATCGCAGCAAGTTGAGCGCTTGAGGCGGGTGGGAGATGGCGAGATTAGAGAGGCTGTCGCGGCTGCCGAATATCCACAGGATAAGGACGGATCAATCGCACAGGTTCAGCTATACCTGGAGATGATTAAGGCTCAACAACAAAAACTTGCAACAAAAGTAGCCGATGATCCTACAGCTAAGGGTAATGCAAAATATGCACGGGACGTGGAGTGGACGAGCGGTGCTCAGCGACAGTTTGAGGCTTTGCAGCAAAAACTTCAAGATGGAGAGGTTGATTCACTGAGTGATTTTGTAGCACAAACCCTTATTTCTCGACGGGATAGCATTGTGAGATATTTTACTCGAGAATTTTCCTAAGGAACTATCCCAACTTGTGCATAAGTTCTGTTGTTGACCACTTCCCACTTCTGCTTTGAAGCAAAAATCTCCCCCCGGCTTTTTGTATAAGTTCGGCCTCAGGAGGAATATTGTCACCCATATTATAGTCTCCGCCCTTTACATACATTGTATCTCCGTCAACCAATCCATTATCAATAAGAGTTTGGATGTCGGCTACAACAGAAGCATCTTCGGATCCTGATATTGCCACAAAGCTCACTTGGCGTTGATTGGCTACCATAGCTGCTCTATCTTGTGCAGCTTGCAATTTAGCTTTTTCTGGGTCTTTTGCAGCTGTTTGTTTATCATTATTCACAATAACTAAAAGAGCAACGTCTTCTGGATTACCGCCAGGAACCTCTTGTGCTAGTTGGAAGCTCTCGACATGACCTGGGTGTAGGAGTACGAAATGCCCATTGGTAATTACGAGTGTTTTGCCTTGTGCTTTGGCGACCTGAAGTTCAGGTATAAGTTTGTCAAGATCAAAAGCATGTTCATCTGCGATTTGTTCTGCGATTGGTTTTTCGTCCATTTTTACAGCGACTTCTGGTTTTTGCAAAAGCACGGCGAGCTCTGAGGCAATTTTTTCGCCACCGGCTATAATTCCTTTCCCGACTCCCAGATCATCTACTGTCCATTCCCGTCCTTCATAGTTGAGGACTTTGCCACCTGCTTCGCGAACAATAGCGACTCCGGCAATCAGATCTGGAGCTTTTGTCGCCTCTCGAATATAGACATCAAGTGAGCCTTCCGCAACAGCCGCAAGTGCAGCGACAGGTGAGCCCGTGATTTTCACACTTTGAGCCTTCGCATCTAGGATAAGTTTTTGTTGTTTAAGTGCTCTGGTTCGACTCACTTCATTGGATGATATATCCACCCCGACCATCGCCGTATTTTCAATCTGGGGGCAGTCGCTTACTTTAATCGCTTTTCTTTCTTTTACAGTGCCATCGTCGTTCAGGGTAATCTCATATGCTCCTTTCCCTTTTTCGGCAACATATGCCTTTTTGTGCAAAGGATCGACAATTACTCCAGCTATAGGTTCGCCATTGCGAAGCAGTCCGATTGAGACTGCGACCTCGTGTGGCCAGCCACGCATATTCTCTGTGCCGTCCAGCGGATCTACTACCCATTGATCTCCAGCTCGCTCCACCGCACCCCCTCCTTCTTCACCGAAAAATTTCACTTGTGGGCTGATTCTACCGAGTTCTTCTTTCAACTCTGCCTCGACTTTTGTATCAACCTCAGTCACTATCTGTCTATCTGTCTTTCTATCGTTTGTTGAAGTCTGACCAAATCCTTCCTGAATATGTCGACTAGCCTTATATCCTACTCGCGCTATACCCTCAAGAAATGGATTTTCGGTTGGTGGAGCAGCCTCTGGCGGGCGATAGGTGGGGATATCTGGTATTGTGGGTCCTGCCATTTTAACAATAAAAATCTATACTTTAGTCTAAAGATAGCACGAGAGTAGAAGTAATGTCAACGAAGGTCATTTTTACGCAGCATCTCTCTGGCCTTGTTGGAGCATCTGATATATACCCGATTCGGTGGTGAATGGAATCTCGTCATGTTGAACTTCACCATCTCTCAGATAGCTATAGAAAACACGCATTCCAAGCTGGCCATCCGCTTTGGTCACTACAGCCCAGGGGTATGACCCACCACGCTCGCGTAATGTCTGTTCTACTTGCTCGTAGTCTTGCTGAGACGGTTCTGTGTGCCAGTGCTTGCCCAGTCCCTCCTGGTGTATGTGTCCGACAAGGACAAGTTTGCCCACATCTATTCCAGCTTTGCCCTCAAGGTATTCTGTTAGTTGCGTATTCTGCGTGAGAGCAGTAGCGTTTGCGAGCTCAAATTCAGGATCGGTGGTAGTAGTACCTCGTTTGGCTGTGGCAAAGTCCATAGCAGGGGCAACATATCCTCCGATGAGATATCTTTTATCACCAGGGTCCTGCATAAGATGTACTCCTCGTATAACAAATCCGAGTTCTCGATCGCGATCATTGGCCTCTTGTGCTATACGGTCTATCATTGCAGCTGTATCGTCAGTAATAAGCAAGAGTGCTTTTTCCTGGACCAAAGGTTCGTGCTCTGCCAGTTCTTCAATAAGCTCGACAAACTGGGGAAAAGACTGTGACATATCTACCTTCTCACCGGTTGGCCTGCCCGTTGTGTAGTCTATAAGTCTTTCAGCAACCTCCTGTGGCTCTAAATCTTCTGCACGTGCGACACTATTTGGATTATCATCCTGACTTGCTTCTTCTTCTCGATACCCATGTTGCATAACAAAATTAAGCAGACTCGTTTCGTAATCTGAGAGATTATTTATTTCAGCGTTACCTCTTTCTATAAAAATATCTCGATCAGTCTGAAGCGCTGTTTCGGCTTCAATGAGCTGAGTCACTATATGGGATGAGTTCTCACCGAATATACTAGCAAACCACAGTATTTCTGGAAGGCTATCTGTGAGTCTTGCTTGATCTATCATCCCAGACCCTTCATCTATATGAAGACTGAGCACTATGTTGGTATATAGTTTGAGAGAATCATCAACGCCTTCTCCAAAAAAGGTTTGGTAGATACTTTGTGCAGTATCTGAATCGAAGTTTGCCGCGTCAATTCCTATTTGTGCAAGAAACTGTGTCCTTCGTTGGCCTTCCTCAGTGGTCGTGAAAAAATCCTGATGATGCGCAAAAATATTTACAAGTTGGCTAGTCCACGCATCAACCTGCGCATTTGACTCAACGCGCTGACTGTTCCAGTATTCGCTGCGCTCAGCCTGAGATGTGCGCTCAAATGGTGAGTAATCATGCTGCGCAATGGTCGCAAAATGCTCAGATTTCATCTCACCCTCAACCTGATGCTGTGGATCAAGCGTGCGTTTGCCCAGAAGTAGTCTAGCCTGGAATCCATGGGAAGGTTGTTGATAGGCGAGAGGCTCAGCTGCAAATCGCACTTCTCGCAATATTCTTTCTGCCATGCGGAATTATAGCATATTATAGGATTAATTTAAAGCAGAATTGAGTATGGAGGCTTTATTCTTGCTCTACACCTAGGAGTCGTTCGACGACCTCTTTTTTGTAGCGACGGTCGCCACGGGAGTTGATACGAATTGCCGGAAGCTTGCCGCGCTTGCCCCAGCGCTTTATGGTAAGTGGGGATACACGCAGGAGATCTGCTACCTCTCGAATCGTCATCAGATCTGGAAGATCGGAGAGTGATACTTTTGCGCTTCTTTTGAGTGAGTCCGACATGGTCTGAAGTATATACCACTACTTTCTATGTGTCAAGCAGAATACAACAAGCTAATTTATGGTATATCAAAATGCAAACTGCAAAATGTTAAATAACATAACAATATAAAAAAATGAAATACGCTTTGATATTTTAATTTTTAATCTGTCATTTTGATTTTTGATCTTTAATTTTTACATTTATACTATATGTATATATTAGAGTTGACTGTATAAAAAGCCTGTGCTAATCTGAGTGTAAATCCAAAATAATCCCATGGCACATCCACATAAGCATAAGGCCAAATCCAAACCCAAGAGGCAGTCTATTCTCCGCCGTCTCGCATCTGATAATCGTGTCAAAGGGCTTTTTGTAGTTTTATTCATTCTGCTTACAGGGATTGGTATTTTTGCAACTCAACAGAGGCAGGTATATAAGTCTGAGGCAAGCGCTCCATCTAGAGCGGCTTGTGCTGCGCTTTGCGCCAGGTGTGGTCTTCCACTGACGTCATGTACTGTCGCAGGGTGTATTGCAGACTGCCTTACAAGTGGCGGAGGAGGCGGTGGCGGAGGAGGTAGTAGTTCTAATAATAACCCTCCGACTTATACTTCACTCGCACATAATTCCACTTGCTATAAAGAACTCAGAGGAAACTGCTTTAACCCAGATACATATAGATGTGTTTCTCCTGGGAGAATTTTGTCAAGTGGCCCTGCGGGGTGTCCTAGAACTAGCTCTAATGAACCCTCAAAATGCTGTTATTTGCATGGATCAGGTAGTGGTCATGCTCAAGTAGTGCGAAAATCAAGTGGAAGTGGATCAAGTAGTAACGGACCGAGCGGGGGAGCTGAATGTAGAAGGTCAGCTGATTGCCCACAAGGGCAAAGTTGTAGTGGCTTTAGTAATACCAGTCTCGGTCACTGCGTAAGTAGTGGTGGAGGTGGAACTGACACATGCACTCCAGCTGGTGGAAAGTGCTATAATCCTGCCGAGCAAAGATGTGGACCTGCAAGTGATCCAGGTCAAAGAAATTCAACCAAAACATGCAAGAATGGCAAGAAGTGCTGCAGTAAAGCAGCTGTAGCTGCTGGTTTTCCAAAAGGCAAGAGTTCTGGAGGTGGGGGTGCAAGTACAGACCCGAGCACACCTTCACAATTTGACGATGGTGGGCTTGGTGGCAACAATCAGATGGGGACTGGTGTGACTGCGAATAACGGTGGCGGATCCAGTGGATCACCTGCTGGTAAATCTTCAGCCAACTGCTCAGTATCTCAGAAGCCAAGCTCAATCACTCCATCAGGCACTGTCAAGCCAGGCGAGAAGACGCTCAGATGGAGCGCTGTATCTAAGGTGACCAAGTACAAGGTGACAGTAAATAGCACAGCCCGCGATGTCACCGGTACATCAATGCCCCTTACTGTAAAAGATAAAAAGACATACAATATCAAAGTACAGGCCTATATCTGTGGCAAGGAAGGGAATGCGAAGACCGCCACCATAAAAGGCGACGTGAACAAAGGCGGTACGCCGACTGGTGGAGCCTGTAAAGCAGAAGGTACACAATGTGGACTGCATGGCGGGTCAAATCCAGGCTCTCAGTGCTGTTCCAAGGTGTGTATTGATAATAAGTGCGCGGCAGTAGGTACTCCTACAGAAGAGCCCACAGAAGAGCCCATCGCATCAATTGAAGCATCGCTCAAGATCAGCCTCAGGTTCCAAGGTCTCAATTCCACATCTTCCAAAAAGTTCTTAAGCGAGAAGACACGAGTCACCCTTGTTCATACGCCATCAAATACTGTATTTGAGCCAAAGACTGTCGATTTTCGTATAGTGAATGCACTGCGGTGGGAGGGAGAAGCCCGCTTCGCAGGCGTCGCATCAGGTAGCGGCTACTTAGTCGCGATCAAAGGCCCACAACACGTGCAGCGGCTTATCTGTGATGCTCAGCCTGCTGATTCGCTGGGTTCGTCGACAAATGATCTCTATATATGTGAGCGTGACGAAGATGATCATCAAATTGGTGGGATCACGCTTGGGCGAGGTGCAAATATACTTGATTTTGACGGAATTACTCAGTTCGCTGGTGATCTACCTGACCAGGATGGCGTGATAGACTCGCTTGATCTGGCCAATGTCCGCCAGTCGCTTGGCTCGACTGAGTCTGATGCTCTTGAAGTAGCTGATCTGAACCTCGATGGAGTGGTGAATACAGCGGATTTCTCCCTCGTCATACAAGGGCTTGAGAGGTATCGTGCGGATGAGAATTACACTGGAGTACAATTAGAAGAAGAGTGATAATTCAAATTTCAATATGAATAATTCAGACACACACATATCGCGACAGACAGGTAGCCGTATAGGGCTCTACGCCTTCATATCTGTGCTTATCGTGATACTGGGATTTGGGGTATATGTATATCGCGCTAAGCTCGCCACGGAGAAATCTGCATACAAACCAGTACCGACTGATACAGCCTCGACCCCTCCACCTCTTAAAAAAGTCGCGGCAGCTATTAAAAAGATCGACAAAGGCGCATTTACTATCGTATTTGGAAGTGGTGCAAGTCGGGTCCCAGTAGGTCGCCAGGTGAGCTTTTTGGTGAGTGTGAATTCGGCTGAGTTTGATATCGTGGCGTATGATGTGCTATTTGGCTATGATGGGACTGGGCTATCCTATGTGGGTGCGACATCGTCAATTGCGGATTTTAGAATTCTGCCTCGTGATGCAAAGGGATATGCCACGGTGACAGGCTATAAAGAAATTAGTAGCAAGACACAATCTATATTTGGTGGAGATCAGCTCTTTGCCATTACATTTGCAGCCCGTAAAAAAGGTAAATATAAGGTGCGTATCTTACCCAAGCAGGGGCTCGAGACAACCAAGTTGATAGATATCAATAAATCAGTAGTCCGACCTAAATCTGCAAGTATTGAAGTTGAAATTTATTGATAAATAATAGAGAATGAGAGCAATGCAGAAAGTATACATACACGTACTATTCATCTTCTTTGCTATTTTTGCATTTGGGGCTTTGGCGCAGTCTGCGCATGCTGCTTTTTTAGACTTTGATCCCACCTCTGTCACCGCCAATGTAGATGGGACATTTAGCGTAAAGGTGACGATTGACACAGGAAGCGAGAAATCGCCAAGCTCGACTGTGATCGTAAGCTACGATAGCGAGGTTATTGAGCCCGTATCCGCGGCGAATGGTACGTTTTTCGCTGATAGCACAGACGATGAGGATACGTCTGGTCGGGTGAGCTTTTTTGGATTCAACAACGACCCTGAAGCAGCCAAGTCAGGAAAAGGCACAGTCGCTACAATCACCTTTAAAGGGGTCAAAGAAGGCACATCCAAGCTTGAATTTATCTGTGACTCAAGCAATTCGTCAGATACATCTACAATCGAGAAAGATGATATCGATGCCACCAACATCATAAGCTGCGGCCAGAATGGCACAGCCAGTGTCACGATTGGTGCCGCGACAGACGACGACACGACAGATACCGATGGAGATGGAATTCCAGACACCACAGACACTGATGCAAATGGGGATGGAATCACAGATAGTACAGCATCGGGCGGTCTTGGTGGACCAGAATCTACAGTCTCAGCACTTCCTCGTACTGGGGCGCTTGATAATATAGCCAAGTTTGCTCTGCCAGGAATATTATTCATTGGAATCGGAGTTGCATTAAAATTATTCGTATTGTAAAGTAACCATCACATATATGGACAAACAAAAAAGCCTCAAAGTAGTCTCCATCGTCGTCGGGATCATATTGTCAGTCCTTGTACTCATTGTTGGATTCGGGCTGGTGCAAAAGTACCTTACTCATGCTTCGACTAATCCATCAGATGTGACCGTGACTGATACGACTCAGAATTCAGCGACAATAAAGTGGACGACAGAAGAAGCTTCTCAAGGCAGGATCGAGTATGGCACGTCTCCTACTTCAACTGGTCTTACAGTGCCCGAGGTGTCAGCAACGCGCGATCACACAGTGAGCCTTACTCTCTTGTCATCGGCTACGACCTACTACTTCAACCTGTATATCGGAGACACCAAGTATGACAATGGCGGAGTGCCCTGGCAGTTTACGACAAAGAGTACAAGCGTGGATTCGCCCACATCAACCAATCCTACTCTCCCGATTCCATCAGCCACACCAGCTTCAGCTTCTGCTTCGCCAAGCCCCACATCGACTGTGACTCGCGAGAAGCCAGCCGTATGTACGGAGAGCGACTGTACAGCGATCAAGCCACTTATTGGCAAAGGTTGTACCACAGCCGATTACAGCCGCTGCTTGCATAAAGTAACCCCGACTCCGTAAGGAATAGATTCTATATTCAATTTTTTTATTAAATGGCAAGTATAAAAAAAAGCTTAAAAAAGGCAAGAGGGTATAGAAAGGCCAGAAAGACGAGCCAAGCATCTACTGCTTATTCAGCTCGGCGACAAATAAGTCTTGGATTTATCGCAATACTTACAATACTCGTCGTAGTAGCAGTAATCGCAGTACAAAAAGCTCAGATATTTAAGTCAGAGGCGACAGGCACATGTGCTGAGCAGGCCGCAAGGGCTTATGACGACTGTATAGGGTATGGCGCCAATATAGCTCACATAAACGTTGAGGGATATTGTGAGCAGTTGAAAAATCAGGTGAATCGTATTTGTTCATCTGGGGCCAACACTAATTTGGTAGATATATCTCGTCCTCGCCCTACACAAAGTTTTTTCCCCACAAATGCGCAGGTTGCACCTACTAGAACCAATACTAATTTGCCCATTGGAGGCGATGCTGTCGGCCCATCAACCACCATCCCACGGCCTACCGGCCACTGCACTCCTATTCGCACAGCCCCGGTAATTACAAGCCCAGCAGGTCCGAATTCATCAGGCACGATCAATATGACGCCTGGTACACATTCCATAAAGTGGCGAGTTGCCGCTGGACAAAAGGGAGGTGTGGCGGTGATTGATGATGTCTCCAATCCATTTAAAAATTGCAATCAGCTAAATACCGGTGATGCCTGTCGTGTGCCTGAATCAAAGGGGCGTACGAATACAGTGAGCTACAACTTCAAGCGAGGCAGGAAGTACAATATTCGTGTCGCCACAGTCAATTGTGGCGTGGTGTCGAATCTAAGCAGTAGATTGAAGATAGTAGTCGGGCAGCAGGCAACTGCAAGTCCGACACCTACTCCATAAGCGAAGCAATTAGATTGTACCAATCATTCCGCTGGGGAGAAGAAGGCCAGAGATGAAGTTTACAGCTGGTCCCAAGATCGCACTCAGCATACTGCCACCACCGGGCAGGAGTGGGAAGATAAGCGCAAGCAAAAATATCATCCCGTATCGCTCGAGCCCATACCAGTTGCGAGCCTGTTCATCAGATAAGAGGCCACCTACGACTTTGAATCCATCTAGTGGGGATACTGGGAGGAGGTTGAAGATGCCGAGTACGATATTGATCTGAAGTAGTCCAGCCAAAATAGGTACTAAAAATGAGATTCCGGACGCGTGAGTACCCAGAATAAGCCTTATGATTAGCGAGGATATAATAGCAATTATTAGATTTGTTGCAGGTCCGGCAAGTGATATGATCGCTGCGTCGCGGCGGGGATTTTTCAGATTGAAAGGGTCAAATGGCACAGGTTTTGCCCAGCCAAAAAGGATTCCAGCATTAGTGAGAATGAGGAAAAGGGGAAGGAGGATAGTACCTATGGGATCGATGTGGGGGATTGGGTTGAGTGTGAGGCGGCCGGCTAAGCGAGCTGTCGGGTCGCCCATGCGGTCTGCCACGAATCCGTGAGCAATCTCATGCAATATAACTGAAAAGATGAGAAGGATGAGGAAAATAAGCATATTTATTTTAGATAGTATTTAAATACTGATTTTACTTTTGTTTATTTTTGACTCCAGTGGGTTCCCTCCAATCCTTCGACTTAGCTCAGGACGGGCCTCCCAAGTCGCAAAAACAAACAAAAATAACAAAAGAGTTTTTTTCTTAAATCGTAAATCTAATTTCTTAAATCCAGCTATTTAGAATTGTTTTTGAGGCAATCTTCTGATATTATTATACCTTAATCGAGTCAGAACTATTAATCTGATTTGGTTTATTCTCAATCAAATCATATGGCAGTAGCATGTTATCACTGCGGCAAGACCGCGATGTACGGTACTTCACATACTCATCATCGAGGAGTAGCGGGAGGTCGCTGGAAAAAAAGAGCTCAGAAGACCAAGCGCGTCTTCAAGCCCAATCTCCATAAAGTAACTATTATGGAAGCAGGTGTTGAGCTCCGAGTCAAAGTCTGCTCCAAGTGCCTAAAGCGTGTCAAATACGATATGGACAAGGGCAAAAAGCCATTTTTGCATGTCATCCACTATCATTTCAAGCCTGCAGATCTTGAAAATGATGAGGAAAATGCAGAAGAGATTATTGATCAGCTAAGTGAAGAAGCTGCGCCCACAAAAGTAATAAACTAACTCCTATTCTATAAAGTATCAATCTTCTCAAGCTCTCCGTCTTTCTCCCGATACAGTTGTGATCCTTGCTCAAGCGCGCGCCTCGTAAAAAGAATCCCGTCGATATGATCAGTCTCGTGTTGCACGATCACGGCTCGGAATCCGGTGAACCACTCAGTGTGTATTTGACCTTCAAGGTCAGTCCATTGGACTTGTACTTTCTGAGGGCGTTTAAGCGGCGACCAGACTCGGGGTACCGAGAGGCAGCCTTCGAGCTCGCCACGCTTTTTTTTATTTTTTGATTTTTTTGGTCTTTTGAGGGGCATTTTGTCACCTTCGCTTTTTAGGATTATTGGATTTATGAATACTTCGGTGGGATCATCTGGAGTGGGCTTGACCAAGAATATCCGAAGTGCTATTCCCACTTGGGGCGCAGCAAGGCCTACACCAGGCGGATCGCTATAGTTGACGAGCGCGACCTCCATGTCGGCCACGATCTTTCGTATTTTTTTTGTGATTCTTCCCACGGGCTCCGCTTTTTTTATAAGCACAGCATTGGGGACATGTACGACTTTGAGCATAATATGTAGATATTATACTGGTGGATGGGGATAAATCATTGAATTATTATGATTTTAATTTTAATAGCTTACTTCCTACTTTTAAAGTTCTTGCTCCGAGTTTCGTAATATGAATCTGTAATGCCTCAATTTTGAGGGCCACCCTCCCGCATTGCCCAAAGAAGCTCGCGGGACACCCTTCAATATTATCGGCAACAGACTCTATATTACTTTCACAAGTCGCAAGACTACTTCAAAAGTAGCAAAAGAGATTTTTTAAGATGAAAGTTGCAAAAGAGTTTATTTATCTTTTTTCGAAAGTGTGAGTATTGTGAAGATGAGTGCAAATGCGCACATCGACATAAAGGGAATCGTGATGAATCCGAATGTGGCGGAATATATCTTACCGCATTCAGCTACTTTAGAGCATGGTAAGAAAGGCGATTGGGGAATCCACTGGATGATCGTGTGGTAGCTCGCGATCACAAATCCGATGGCCGATATGATCTTTAGGTATGGACTGAGGAATCGCTCGCGGCGTATGAGTGCTATGTACAGAAGCAGAGACTGTGGGTACATGAGGATTCGTTGATACCAGCACAGCTTGCATGGGGTGAAATGCGCAATATCCGAGTAAAATAGGCTACCAAGCGTGGCGACAAGCGCGACTATGAATGCGAATTCGTATGCAAATGGTTGAATGCGTGCTTTTAATTTTGTATAGCATTTGCATTTGAGGAATCTCTGGCTCAGGGCACTGGCAATAGTCGTCGCGACAAATGCGAAGCTTAGAATCGCAAGAATTGCGAATATAATACTCATCGTATGGACCATGGGGATATTATACCTAAACTGCGAGGGCAAGGGCATATTATTTGCGTTTGACATTAACATTTTACGCGTTGTATATTTACATTAATTAAATATGAGTGACGATCAATCCCAATCCTCAACTCCACAAGCAGATGACATTGCTTCAGATTTTGTACCTCAACCCCTTGCAGATGATGCATCACCAAAGAAAAAGAATGTTTTGGTGCGCATTTATCAAAGTCCAAGATCAAAAATACTTCTAGCCGTATTCGCCTTGTTGATGGTTGGTGTTGGATTTGTCGCCACACAGAAAGTGCAGACGAATAAATCGAAGGCTTTTGAGCCTGGCTGCCAAAATAGATGTCTAAGTGGTTGGCAAGCATGTATTGAATACGCAAGGACTCATAACAGAACTTCTGTAGACGCTCCCGAGCGAGCAGCCTGTGGAAGCGCTCTAAATAATTGTTTTGCTGCTTGCGCAGCAGGCAGACAACCTGCCAGCTCCAACAGTTCCAACAATTCAGCAGCCGCAGCCGCAGCCGCGCGAGCAGCAGAGGAAGCGCGAGTTCGAGCAGAGTGGCAGAGAGCATATGCGTATGCGGTAGAGCTTAAAAAACAGCAAGAGTGGCGTGATGCAGCAGGATATGCACAAGCGTGCAATGATGCAGCAAGCCATGCTCCCAATCTTACTTGGCGTTCCACTCGTGGAGATGATGATGTAGTACGCCCTGGTAATCGCGTAATCAAATTTCAGTTGGCTCCAAAGCAGGACGGAGCAATCATATTTATAGACGACAAAGCCAATCCATGGAGCGGGAGCTGTAATGATCTTAATGCTGGTGACAAGTGCTTAGTTCCAGATGGTAAGGGCTTGAACAGGCTTGTAGATGGTAGCCGGATTACTCAAGCGCAAGTTGGGGTAGCAGGAATGAAGCAAACGACATATGCAGGATTTGAAGCTGGTCACAACTACAAGGTGTGGCTCAAAGGTATGAGTTGCGCAAAGCCATCTCCTGACTCAAATAAGCTCGATATCACTGTCTCCGAAGCAACGCCAGCAGCTGGCACAGGGACACCTTCTATATCTCCAACCGGTACTAATACTCAGCAGCAGGGACATCTTTAGAACTATCTCGATTGCTGCTATACTATTCACATGAAGCTTACGCTCTGTATTGCCGTCCACAACGAAGAAAAAAACTTGCATTATCCGCTTGACTCGGCCATAGATATTGTGAGTGAGGTAATTATTGTTGACGGGGAATCTGAGGATAATACGATCAAAGTTGCTGAAGGTTATGGGTCAAAGGTGAAGGTCATCCGCACAGATAATCCGGCGATGTTCCATATTAACAAGCAAAAAGCCATAGATGCAGCGCGCGGCGAGTGGATCTTGCAGCTTGATGCCGACGAGGCGCTGACCGATGAGCTAAGCGCTGAAATTCAGAAGATAATAGGTGGGTATAAAGAAGGAGATGCTGTAGCCTATTGGATTCCACGACGGAATTTATTCCTCAATAGATTTCTTAGCAAGGGTGGGCAGTATCCAGACTATACAATCCGGCTCTACAGGCGCGGAGTGGCGCACTTCCCATGTCGCGATGTGCATGAGAATGTAGAGGTGAAGGGCGAAGTCGGTCATCTCACAAGCGATATTCTTCACTATGCGGACCCAGACTTCTCAAGATATCTACTTCGTTGGGATCGGTACACGACCAGTGAGGCCGCACTTCTCGTCAAAAAAGACATAAAGCCCAATGGCTTCATTTACTTCGTGATTAAGCCTATCCATTGGTTCCTCAAGGCATATTTTCGCCACTCGGGGTATGTGGATGGATTCCCTGGATTTGTGTTTGCACTCTTTTCCGCCATCCGTTTCTGGGTGATATATGTGAAGGTCTGGGTTCTTAAGTATAAAGATATAAAGATTTGATTCTTAGTTTAGCTTGCTTCATACTAAGTCTATGCCAGAAGCCCCACATCCGCACCCTTCAAAAGAGATTGTGAGAAAAACTGTTGATCGTACTCAGCAATCACCACAAGGTAAACAAGCTATTGCAAGAAGAGGAATATGGAGAAAGTTTGCAGATAAGTTGAGACTAAGAGCTTCTCAAGACCCTGATGCTACTATCTCAGCGCTAGGAGGAGGTGCTAAGACATCAGACACGCAGCCTTTTGACAAGTCACATCTATCAGACAAGAGTGCAGAGCACCTCAGATTGGTTGAGGCACGTCGAGTAGATATGGAGGTGGTGACCAATGGAGAAGAGCTTGATCAGGCATTGCTAAAATTGAAAGCTGATGAAATACCTGGTTTTAAGATTGATGGTTCCAAGCTGCAACTTGATGAAGGAGAAGATTATGCGTCAATGACTCCAGAGCAGAAGGTGGAGGCTGTTCGAAAGTTTATTATCAGGCACCTACAGGCTCAGGATGATAGTCGGGTAATTAAAAGCCATAAAGAGGCTGCAAATGTGAGGGTTCGGGGTACGAAAAATGATTTAGGCTGGCATAGAGATAGTTCGTCTCTAGCATTTTTGTTGCAAGATGGGGAGGGGTTGGTAAATATTCATACGACGACTGAAGGTGAGTTCAAAGCAACCTTTGCAAATCCAGGCGAAGATGAATCTCTAACTACACTAAAATACACAGATTTAGGTAAAGCTATCTTAGAGGGTCTTGTTGAAGAAAAGGTAGATACCCGATTTATCAGTCCAACCTGGCATGAAGAAACAGGTGGAGTGGGAGATGTGTTTGTATTTAAGTCAGCTGCAAAGAATAAGCCTGGTCACTCTGCATGGCATATGTTCGAGACGAATACCAAAACCAAATACCGCAATTCTCCAGCGCAACTGGTTGGACCAGTATAGCTGGATTATAAAATTCAGGTTGACTAACCTTCCCAGCTTCTTCATAATTAAGTCTAGGTTCCTCAGTTACCCCAAATCAACCCATGCCAGAAGTACCTGTAATTCCACGATCAGAAACTGCACCACTTCCTACCCGCGAGCCAGCACCACCATCTACTGAACAATCTCCAGGTATTCGAGGACGTTTGAGAATGTTGGCAGATCGGCTACTTAAGCGGGGAGAGCATGATCCAGATGCTGTAATAGATATATTAGCAGGCGAAGGTCAACCAGTTGAGGTGCGGACTCCCACACCCGAGGAGGGTCTGGAAGCATCGCCGTCTAATATGGCAAAAGCCCCAGATACTGAGGCCGCAGAAGTCGCGTTACAAGAAGCTACAACAAGGAAGCCCGCTGATTTTTCGACAGTAGAATCTCAGACTGAGAAGATAAATCGAGAGATAATGATCGGCGACAAGGTATATGAAACTGATTTGCCTGAAGGGATTGATCCGATTGGTTCGCCTGATGCGCAGGGTTTAGAAGCTGAGGTATTTTTACAACGGGCAATGCTGATCCCTCAAGCATTAGACAAGATACCAGAGGGAGAATTTGTGATAAAAGATCGTGGAAGTAATTCGGAGAGAAAAATAATCGCAACCGCTACACCGGATGGAATGTCAATAAACATTGATGCATTTTATGGAGCATCTATAAATTTGCACACAGGCGATGCTCATATTCTCATGGGAAAATTGGGGTATGCAATAAAGCATGTTGTAATTGATGGATTTGATTACGGATATCGTATTGTGGGTGTCCCCACTCCTGAAACAATTAAAAAAGCTGCGGCAAAATTGGGAGTAAAAATAAAGCTACTTACAGGTCGACGAGGTGAGGTGGAAAAAGGAAAGTTGGAGTATTCAGATTACCTTCAGGCTTTTGCCGAGGGTCAGTATCCTGTGTCAGTTGGCGAAATAGGATATTATGGTCATGATATCCAAGATGATCACTTAAGTTCGATGGTATTGGGTGGGGATCCTCTTAAGAAAGCGTTGCGAGAGGCGGCGTCAAGTGCACTTAAAAGTAGAGATGAGGGTAAAATGAAGAGTGCAACTGCTAATATAGATCGTTTTACAGCTGCACTTCGTAGAACGCTCAACGAGAATCCGGAAGAACCAGATTTTCAGCTTAATGAGGCTTATTCAAGTGGACGAGAATTGGGAATATCAGACGAAACAATTGGCAATATAATGCAAACAGTTAGGAGTAAAGCGAAAGAGTTTGGGATGACTGTTGTTGAGCGCCAACTTACACAAGCATAGGTTGATGTATATGGCTTGTAATAGTAGTCTATAAGTTTATAGAAAGGTTTGGTTGAAAAGTAAGTTGCTTTAAATTGAACTTGACTTACCCCAGTAGCTACTGTTAACATAGAACTTATGGCAAAGAAAAAATCAGGATTGGGACTTGGAGTAGCATTGGGTGCAGCAGCCGGCGCGATAGCTGGCATACTTTTTGCTCCCAAAACAGGCAAAAAGACTCGTGAGGATATAAAAAATGCGGCTCGAACGATAGAGAAAAAGGTAAAAAGCGGAGAGATAAAGCGCGACATCAAAAAACTCACATCTAAAGTATCTGGCGATGCTAAAGATTTATATAAAAAGGCTAAAAGTGACGTTGACGCTCGGGTCAAAGAGTTTAAAAAAGGTACTGGCACAATAAAACGAGATAATTATGAAAAAATAGTGGCAGATGTTGTCTCCACGTTCAAGAAAGACGCAAAATACACACAAGCTGCGCTCATCAAACTTAAAAAGCAACTTCAATCTGACGCTAAGCGAGTAGTCTCAGTAGCGAAGAAAGCCACAAAGAAGAAGTAAACTTCTAAAATATACGTTATGGATGTTCAGAATATCTTTCTCATACTTGGCATTGTCTACTTCACGATATCAATCATCATTGTGTTTGCTATCTTGTGGGTCTTTATTGCGTATTATCTAAGATTTAAGCGGCAGGTAAATCGTTTTAAGGACGGATTCGACGCGGTATCCCGCGCGAGTGGGTGGGTAGGGAAGCAGTCGCCAGTGCTTGTGACTTTCGTCTCCGCGATCCTCGCCAGCGCACTTAAAAATATCAAGGATAGGAAGAGGAAGAAAGATCTTTGAGTGTAAGTCTTCTCACACTAACCCTGTTGTTGACCACCAGAGTTTGCTTTATTTGCCATTCGAGCAATTAGTGCTACAAGAATACCAGCAAGGCCCAAAACTCCAAGAGCTTTAGCCATCCTGTGACTTTTTTTATTTTCAAGAATACTGGTGGCTCTGTGCAGAGTTTTTTGTTCATTCGATCCATCTTTATACTGTTTTTCTTGATTAGCAAGTAAAAATGCCGCCCAAGAACCTCGTTGGCTATCATCAAGTTCGTTATAGTCAGCCTTTGCTTTGAGTAAGGCGGCTTTTTCCTCATCTGATATGGTATATGTACCGGCCGCTTCTTGTATGGCTTTTTTTTGATTGAGTGTAGAGAGAGCTTGCTCCATAGCGACGCGTTCTTTTGAGCCTGCTGGATACTGAGTTATATAATATCTGACAAGATCAATAGAGAGCTCGGTTAAGCCATTTACTCCTAAGTTTTTTAAAGCACCCATAAATTCATTCGACATGCTTTTTTGATATTCTCCTTTGACTGCAACCAGTTGAGTTAGTTCTGTTTTTTCATCCGGTGTGAGCTTTTTTTTGTCGGTTAGCTCATCTATTCTTTTATTTAGTTCCGATAATGGAGAGGTTCGTTCTGCCGTTGTGGTTTCTGCAGGTGTTGATCGAGTAGATTCGTCTGTAGCAGCTGGTCGAGATTCATCTGCACTATTTGCAACTTTAATCTCTGAATCAATTTCTGATAATCTAAATATGTCATCAGCTGTGTGTTTTCCATCTTTGTATCTTTTTGCAATTTCAGCACGTTCTGTCTCAAGATCAGCCACTTTTCTTGTATCAGGTTTTGTACTGACACCTTCAGTACTAATCGGTGTTGCTCCTCCATGTGCCAAAACATCAATCACACCACTAGGGTCATCTCTTACAGCATCTAGAATTGCATCTGCTACTTTTACTTGGTCTTTAGCCCGTTCAGCAGGGGTTCGAGTCGTCTCAACACCAAAATCAGACGCAGTGGGAGGCGTACTCTCCGGCCTTGGACCTCCAATTGGGGGTGGGGGGGCTCCTTCCTTTGGTACACCTGCTCCTGGAGGGGTGTCAATGCCTGGTCGAGCCGCAATGATAGATGACATAAATTATGTTTTGGCTACTTGTAATGCTTGATCTATATTGCCAGTGCCGATGAGGCTCTGCATCTTAGTAAGCACAGTACTTGTGCGATACTTTTCCTCATCTCGTAGAATCTTAGTATACATCTTGCCAAATTCAGTATATTTTTGAGTGAATGCTTTGATTTTGGTTTTGAGATCTTCAAATGTCGTGAATGGATTGTATGTCTTAAATTGTCGGCAGATATCACGTGCATTCTCAAGTGGCATATTCCCAGTCCGTAAAAGTTCGGATAGCTGATGAAGAAAATCAACCTTTATTTGCTTTATATATTCATCAGTTATTGCCATCATTATTCATTATAAGTGTAGTTTTGTAGAGTTGTCAATGAAGTGAGATAAAGGAAAAAGCTCTACATCTTTTAGATAAATATCCTCAAGGGGTTTCTGCTGGAGCTACAGGCTGCTTACTCTTTAGATAGAAGAGTTAGTCTTGCAAGGTCACCAGCCATATCAGCTACATCACCTGGATTTTGACCAACGACTTTAATTCCACCTTCTGGACCAGAGTTTGGCTCAAATCTTATTTGATCTCCTGAATATCTTAAGATTGCGGTTGCGACCTCTCTCATATCTCCTTTTATGAACCAATTTCCTCCAATAAGATCAAATCTTATTGAGTCAAATCTAGACGGAATTTGGTCTGATTCAATAAGGGGTGATGGCGCCTCTTTCCTTGCTACTTCAAGCGCAGCTACAAATTGGGCCCTGATGAGATTCTGTCTTTCCTCAAATGCGGGATCTATTGGTTCACCCCGACTTGTCATTTCCTCTATTAATTGTCTGTGTTTTCTATCGAACTGTTGAAGGTCTTGAAAACCCCGATCTAATCGATTAAATGGGTTGTAATTTAGAATATCGCCGTTTTTGAGAAATTCTTCGTCACCAGAAGTCGGACTTTTAGTACTTCCTGTATCTACCCGCGTTGCAGTAGAGTCTGCTACACCAGAAATAAGACTATCTGGATCAACTGTAGATTGACTATCAAGAGCTTGATTAATGCCACCAGCAAGTCTTACTGCTTCAAGATCAGGTGGTGCTGCAGGCTTACTTATAGGACGATCAACAGTGCCGGGGGCTATAGGAGGTATTTTAGGTCCCTCTTTTGGTGGTAAAGACATATTGTAAATATACAATAGATAAAAAGAAGAAGTCAACTAAATATTATTTTCTTTTAAAAGTACTACGTTTCGTAGCTAGAAAATACCCTGAATGGAGAAGAATTAATCCGAGGCCAGTAAGCTCAAGCTATTGAGATCCCAATATTTGGATGGTAAGATATTTTAAAAGTGGAATCAACTTTTTACAGCTCTCCCGAATTTTTCTTTTGAGAGCTTGATTATATTTTTGCTGTTTTCATTGCGAAGCGATGGCAAAGGTACTGTTGTAGCTGGGAATGGGGCTGATGTCTGTCCATCAACTGATAGCTTGAGCACAATCTCATACTTGCCAAGTGAGACAAGGTCGCCCTCAGTATAGAGCTCAGAGTATTCTTTAGACAAAGGATATGCATCCCGTGCTCCAATCACAAACGTTATCAGAGTTCCAACATTGCCAAATATAGCTTTAGTCACATCTTCCTCGATCTGCTCGATGTACTGATTCGCAAGAGTAAGTGAGAGGCGATATTTGCGAGCTTCAGACAAAATCTTTATAAAGCTTGTTGTTGCAAAATTCTGAAACTCATCAACATATAAGAAAAAATCACGCCGTGCGTCCTCATCTACATATGCCCGGTTCATAGCGGCAAGTTGAATTTGGGTGATAATCATCGCACCAAGAAGGGCCGCATTATCCTCGCCGAGCTTGCCTTGGGAAAGATTGAGAATGAGAATTTTTCCCTCATCCATAATTTTTTGTAAGTCAATACTTGATTTTGGCTCACCTATAATATTGCGGATCATACGAGAGGAGACGAACTGGCCTACCTTATTTTGAATTGGCGATATGGCTTCAGCTCGCAAGTTGTCGGGCATCTTGGCAAATTCTTTGGTCCAAAAATCAGATAGTACTGGGTCGGTAAGCTTCGCCACTGTCTTGTCACGAAAGTTCTTATCCGCCAAAAGCTTAAGGATATCTGGCAACGTGCACCCCTCCACTTCAAGGAGTGTGAGAATACAGTTTCGTAAAATATACTCAAGTCGCGGTCCCCAGCTTTCGCCATAAATCTTATTAAATATTGAGACAATTCCAGAGGCTACAAGGTCGCGGTGCTGCTTATTTTTGACCTCTAAAACATTGAGTGAAAAGGGACGCGTAGTATCAAAGGGCTCAAGGTATACGACGTCGCGCATTCGGCGGCGTGGAATGTAATCAAGGATTATATTTGATAGATCTCCGTGTGGATCAATGATGCCGATACCTCGTCCGCGTCGTATATCATCAATTGCCATATTGGCAATAAGTGTAGACTTACCGGCACCTGTCTTACCAATCACATAAATATGTTTGCGGCGATCCTCCGTCTTTATGCCAAATATCTGATTTTTATTTCTGAACTCACACTTTGCGAAAAAATTAACATCTTCTTTCTTTTTGACAGAGTCCACGACAGGTAGGCTTTCGGGTGGCTCTCCCTTTAGAGTTTTTCCCCATGTGATATTTTTTACACCAGCTAGCAGAAATCCTGGGGGATGCCAAATAGTTGCTAGCTCCTGAGCATTCAGAATTTGGTTGTGTCGTTCGTGAGGTCGAATTGTGCGTGTCTTTATTCTAGAAAGGAGGATTTGAGGTGTCGTGTAGCGACGTCTGAATATGAATTGGTTTCCTTCACCAAGTGAGAAGCTTCCGAATGTACCACCAAGATTGTGAAGCGTGGAGCCAAGTGAGCTGTGTGTGTTGGACGATACTACGATGCGTATACATGCTTTACCACCCTGAAATGCAGCCTTGCGAGATATGGTTCGATACTCGGGGTTATGTGTGTATTTGTCGGCTGGCACATCATGGAACATAGCCTTGGCTTTCGACATCGCGCGCGCTGCCCATGGGAATGATGCTGGTTTGAGTGCAATCTGCACTGCAGCTTGTATGTCTCTCGGTTGTCGACCCAAGAAACCGACAAGGGATGCGAGTGGATCAACATCCTCATAATCCAAATATGTCTTTACGGGGTACATGTAGGCGGCATTTAGCACCTCTTCACCGAGCACAATATTTTTTTGACTAGTCACAAGTGTCATTGGATCTGTTGTCTTTGTCACGACTGCTGTTGGAAATGCCGCCGTCACAAGGCTTTTAACTAATGTCTCCTGCCGCGCTTCACACGTGATATAGAAATATACAGTTTGTTGCAAAAGATATATCTCAAAAGCATAGATCGGGTAGGGGAATATTGCGCGTTTTGCAATGGGGTAGTAGTCACGTGGCAAAAGGGACGCAAAAATCTGTACAGCCGACTCAATCGGCGTCTCATCATCTTTGGGATTTTTGACGTGAAGGTGGACAAGTGTAGACATAAATTCAGTATACCAATTTGTACTAGTTTTCACGAGTTACGACAAGCTCTTTTTTTGATAGATAAAGAGTAGAGAGAACTGCCAAGATAAGAAGGCCGAAGCCAGCAAACTCAAGGTATTGTGGCCAGAATATAATCACAACGAGTTGATTTTGACTATTTGGTTCCAGCTTCCACCCATTGGCCCAGTTATCTACTTCAACGTGTTCTAATCTTTTGCCCAATATGAATGGGAAGCTATTTGAGATCCATTCTGTAAGTTTGTTTTCTGAAATCGGGAGTTGAAAAGCGAGCCAGCCGGGATGAGAACTTTGTTTAAAGATGAGATAGCTATTTGTTTTGGCAGATACTTGAGCTATATATTTAAACGAGCTTATTTTTTTGAATTCAGAAGATACTTTTTGGGCTCGGGTTGGTGGGCTCTGCGTGTTTATTAGTTGAAGTTGGGATAGAAAATTATAGGGAATAGGATAGAGGGTCACGTCCGACAATTCGTTTATTGAAGCGTAACTGCCATATGATAGACTATCAAATGAAAGCGTATAACCCAAGTTTTGATCCATCGGAGGGATAAGAAAAGCATCCTGCGATAGTGATTTTGATGCTGAAAGCTCGTCGTAGAGCACACAGTTTTTGGAATAGAGGTTTCTGAGGCAAACTCTGAAAGGTATTCCTTCTTTATTTGCCGATTGAGTCACCAGAATATATCCTGTAGAGTGGTGAAGGTTTTTAAGATCGATTAAGACTCCTGTTGATGAGTTTTTAGCATATATGGTCAGAGTGGAATTATCAGATAGATAAATATTTTTGTCATTTATATTTTGGTTATAGATGTCACGTGCTTTCAGGTCTATTTTTTCCCTTGATAAAGGAATTCTCAAAATTGAGTCTGGTGTTTTTTTCAAAGAAAGCGAGAGATTGAATTTTTTACCATTTATCATATTCGGCTTTTTTGTAAGTAGAGCGATATGTGATAGATATATGGGTGTTTTTGAGGAAGTATGCAGCCCAGCGGGATAAGATATATCTTTGCCGTTTATCGTGATCTTATTTTGTCCAGACTCTATCGGATTGACTGCTATATAGCGAATATTGTCGTATAAATTAGGCACAAGTAGTTTGAGGATTATTCTATCTTTTTGTACTGCGTTTGTATCATAATATAAGTCTGCATATATTATGCTTTCAGTCTGATTGAATTCTGGCACAAGCAGCGTCTTCAATGCGCTTGTATTATCAATTGGAATAAAGAGACTGTTTGAGCTCTCATCAATGTGCACATTTTCCCTTGAAAGTCGATCAGAGACTATGGTATGTGCCCGAAATGGATATATAATATCCTCATTCTCTTTTTCTTGACGCCTTGTGGTATATGTGCCATATTGCCTAAATGCTTCGTCCTCAAATGTCCATATGTAGGGAGGTCCTACATTGGGAGGAGTCGACACCGCGCTTATATATAACTTTTTTTTGCTAGTTTTATATACTCGTATTCCACTTGTGTCGTAGATTTTAGTCAGAATCTTATTTTTCACGAGTTGATCAAGTAACATATTTGTCTCGCGAGTAAAGATTATCTGGTTTTCATTTTTTCTTGATTCGGATATCACACTTGTGTCTATTTCTATATATTGAATATTAAATTTCTCCAGATTTGAGGCAAAAAGTGCGGGATTTTGCGAGTAGAGCGCATACCAGAATTCGCGGTACGCCCGCTCATTTGATTTACTCCAGCGATCGTTGTCTCGATCGATAAGCGGTTGTTTGAGTCCAAACCACAAAAAGCCTGATCCCTGATACTCCCAGTCAGTAAATGTCCAACCTGTAAATTCATGCAGGGGTAGTGAAAGAACCACACCATCATCTTGATGTTTCATAAACTGCCAGAAGTCAAAATACTTCTGGGGGATATTTATACGAAGTTTTGGTGAGATAAGATTGCCTTGATAGGCAGGATAGCCAAAAGCAATAAACCCAACGACAAGTAGCCCGATTAGAAGTCTCCGATTCAGTTGTGTAAGATAGGGGAGCATTATGCTCAACGCAAGTGAGAAGTATATTACTAATGCAAATAATAAAAGATGAGCGAGCTTCGTAAATACAAATCTCAAAGTCTCCCGAAGGAGAGGATTGAGTATCAGAAAATCAAAAAAATTGGAAAAAGGCGGTGTGCTGTTTGTGAGTAATATGACCGGAAGTATGACAAATGGAATAAATATCAAGAAAAGTTTTTTCTTTTTATAAACTGCCAAGATGATTCCGGCGAGTGCAAAAATGCTCACTATATACTCAAAAATCAGTATGATTGGATTCGCCAGGTGTTGTCTCCATGGCTCAAGTAGCTGCACGCTCTTGTCTTTTTGAAAATCGTGTATTTCCCAATTAAAAAGAAATCCACGCACTATCGAAACATCTGCGATATATCCAAATTCTCTATTTTTGATTCGGTATTCTTGGGAAAAAATTCTATTTTGCTTTGTGTCTATAGGAATCTGATAATCGAAAGCATCATAATAGAGATTTGGAAGGAGCCAGTACGAGTTGACCAGAATCGTCACAACGATAAGTAGAATTCCTCTTTTGGCAACTTCTTTTTTCGGTTGCATGACCCAGAACATACACAGAAAAAGTACATAGAGCGGGAAGAATGCAATCCACAAATGAGCAGCATATGCTTGTGGAGTGGATATAAGCGTCACGCATGCCAGAATTAGCAGGTTCTTCCGGCCTCCGACTCGTAGGAACTTTAATGAAAAAAGCATAATCCAAGGTAGCGCTGCATATTGTGTCGGAAACATCTCAAAAGGCACCGCAAATATCTGGACAGTTGACAGATTAAAGATATACAAAAGCCCAGCCAGAAAGCCAACTATTGTCGAGATATGATCTTTTTTTAGATTTTGGGGGTGGTGTGCGGAGCTCGTAAGCAGATAGCGAATAAGGTAATATATGCCAAGTGGACCAAGTATAAGACACAGGAATACATAGGAATATCTTAAGAAAGATAGTGGGGCGACTGCTGACATCAAATACATAAAAATTATCCGTGGCAGATCACTCATATGGCTATGTCCGGCGATTGCGCCTAGCCCTTGCTCTGGTCTCCAGACGCCATTTATAAGTCTTTTGAAATTGATGCCAAAATCAAACTCAGGGTGAAGCGTATCCCAACCAGTCAAATACGTGCCAGGCGTGTAGTTGAGGGCAGAAAGTAGTATTGTGATAAGCACCAGTACAACTGGTGGCCAGTGATTTTTCAAAAATCGCCTCATAAGATTTATTGTACTTGTTGCGGAGGGTTATTTAATTCCAAGTGAGTATCTTTGGCTTATATCGTAGGGTGTGGTGATGATTGCGCTGTAGTCATCAACTGTCCTCTGGAGCTTTTTTCGGGACGCTGGAGTTGCTTTACTTCGTCTTATCTGAACAAGAGTAGATGGAAGTTGGATAATCCGACTTTCAGGCACAAATGCCGCAAGAGATGTGCGTAGGGATGGTTTGAATACGATGATATTCGTGCTCATACTATTTATATATGTATATAGTATTTGAAGTGTAATATTGAATATTCGTCTTTGAATTTTTTTCTTAAGTGGGGTATTCTTGCGAATTCGCTGCGTAGGCACAAAGCTATGGAATTCAAAATAGATACGCTTGTTGGTCATCTTGAGGAGAAATAATACAAGTGGAACGATAAGATTGGAGTTGAAATTCCGTCCAAACGTCCGAAAATCAAACTGGATCAAGATATTTCTGACTTTGTTGTATTTTATGAGAGGTTTGATAATCGAAAATAATGACAATGGCCTATTCCACGTCCAGAGACGGTAGATTGTGAGATTGTCCGGCTCACTGTGGCGCCTTTTTCGTCCGGCGCGCTGGGCAAATACGAGGATTTGCTGTTTTTTGGCAAGCTTTTTGAGGGCTTTTTGTGATTCAAGGATTGTGTCGGTCCTGTAGCGGGAGATGACAATAATGCTTTCGTCACTATTCAATATACGTCTTCTTTTGGTGATTTTTCTCATTATGAACTATATGATTGTTAATTTGTCAATGTAGCATCTACGGACTTTATATACGACATATTTTTCTTGACACAATTTCTTAGTATCAGAAAATTGAGAACTAATTTTTATAAATTCTGCTCAAAGTACTTTGAGCAGCCTCCTCAAACAACCAGTAAATTACTCACTGCTTAAGGAGAGGGGAATGTATATGTGTGACGGGGGTCACGGATCGAGGGGTCGCGGGGCGGGGTAAGCCGGGCGATCAAGCGAACATATACATGGCATAAAGCCGAATCCTAAGCATTTGTCCGAAGACGCGTGCTAAAAATTCTCCCAAGGGTCAGAATATCATCCCTACTCTCCACGAGAACGTGCTATGGTACCCTCTCAAGACTGGAAGGCTGGAGCACAAACTCTAGTTGTTAGTTCGCGAACTTGCGAACTTGCTACCGGTTGGCCCAGTAGTCTTCGACGATCGCGCCATCTTCACACACCAACACGTGCAAGCGTGGGCAGCCGTGAGGCATACCGCACTGGCCCGCAAGGTGGAGCATGTTGCTGACGTGCTCGTCCCGGGTTGCCGCGCTGATGTGCGAGGCGTATGTGCTGACGACGTTCGTCGGCGAGTTGAAGCACGTGAGGTGCCCCGTGTCGCTGAGATCGTCGAAGACCGGTCGGGCTCCTGCAGTGAGGATGACAGTGACGTCTCCCTCCACACAGGTTCCAGCGATCGCGGTCAGCTCCTCACCCTCGGCGAGTTCTCTCGGCACGAAGTGCGCGAGGTCGTCGCTGCTGACGTCGGTCGTCCCGCCGCCGTCGTCCGTGGCCGTGGTGGCCTCGGTCGCCGAGCTGGTCGCCGTCGTCGTCGGGCTGTCGTCGTTGTTACCGATCAGGCTGCAGCCGGAGAGCAGCAGCATGGCGGTTGCCAGGATGGCGATCAGCCACCTGGTCTTGGGGGTGCGCTTGGTCATGATGACCCTAGCCTTTCTTGGTTGTGTTTCGGATCTTGCTTCGTCGACCATCTTGGACTCTTCCGTTCCTTTTCTCGGTTCGGTTTCCTCCACGACGGCGTGTCTTCTTGATCTGCTTTGTCACCTCTCTTTCCTCTCTTAGTTGTCGAATGTTTCCACTCTACAGACAATGCTTTTAGCTTTATCTGCAAAATGGAAACATCCGCGTACTTCGAAAGGAGTATCTCCCCAATATCAACCCTCACTACCATACAACTTTATCTAAATAGGTTTGATTTTTCTGTTTGAGACTCATATATTGGCCGTACACTTAGCAAGCAAATGCTAAGCTCCAACTCCTATACTATCTCTACCCTTAATGTAAAGGTGCGGCCGATATCGCAGTGCTTCGTACCTTAGACAATAAATATCTAAGATCTTCAGCTCCCACCCTGTATGCAAATACAAGGGGTCAATACCAGCGACTGACTTAATACTGCAAAAGGCATAAATAGGTGGCGCGCATAGTGCCCCCTTACCCCCACAATATTAACCCATAGTGTAGCATATTTTAAGGCTAAAGTCAATGATAGTCCCTTCTGCAACAACATATTTTTGTTTATACACAAGACGTGCACAAAAGCCCTTTTACACACACTACACATTGTAAGTTGATTGAGGTTGACTTAGGAAGAGGGTAATAAAATAACGTAAGAATGGAGAATATAGGAGAGAGATGTACTCTTAAATCAGTTTATTTTCGAGTTTTGCGATTAAGGTAGATACCGGCACCAAGTGTAGCCATCTCAGCCGCAACCACAAGCCCCATAAGCTCAGGACCTGTCGATGGTATTGTCTCGATTGTTGATTCCTCATCGACCTGTTTTTCGACGCACGCCTGCGCTGTATCTTCATCTTCAACATCATCAGATTTGGCTCGAGCTTCGTTTACGACACAGGTGATGCTGTGGTCATCTGGCAGATCGCCATCGCCTACGAACTTCATCTCAAGAATATATGTCTTTTCCTCATCAATAGCAAAATCGCCAGCATTGAAAGTGATCTCACGGCTGTCTGAGTCAAAGTTGCCAGGATGAGCGACTGGTACCAAAAAGTCGGGGACAGAGTCTGTCACTTCAACGTCTGTAAGCTCAGTATCTGAGGTATTTTTGACAATAAGCTTAAAGAATACATGCTGATCTGGTACAAATCGGGGATCAGAGGGACTAAGATTATCAGCATAGTCCTGGCTGTTGCCTCCACCTTTCTCGTCAGATGGCTTGGCGACCTGTTTGTCGATCAGGATAGCTTTCGATGGAGTGGGTTCATATTGGCCATAAGATCCGTACGCAGTACTTACAACTGCAATAAGAAACAAGAAGACAAGCGACGCATACACAAGGACATTTCTCATATAGATGGTATTATACTACAGGGTATATCAAATGTCAACTATAGGACTCAATAGTGCAATATTCTCCTATAAGGTATAATATATTATGAAGTTGACAGCGAAGGAACTACGGAATGTTGACAAAGACGTGGCGATACAAAAGTCCAAATCAATATCTCGAGCACCAATCTTTATCATCCTTGAGGATGTGTATGATACGTATAATATTGGTGGTCTTTTTCGGTTGGCTGATGCTGTGGCTGCCTCTGAAATATACCTATGTGGAGATTGTGAAGTACCTCCAAATCATAAAATCAAGAAAGCATCTGTGGGCACATACAAGGTAGTGCCGTGGGAATATCGGAAGATGGCAAGTGACGCGATTTCGGAATTGAGATTGAAGACAAAAAATACGATACAGATTATAGGAGTCGAGCAGGATAGTCGGGCAAAAGATTATAGGGAGATACAGTACAGCTCGCCACTTGCCCTTGTAGTGGGCAATGAGACCTACGGTGTCAAAATAGAGACACTCGATCTGTGTGACCAGATTGCTGAGATTCCGATGTATGGCATTAACACATCGCTCAATGTAATTGTTGCGACATCGATCGTCTCTTACTACGCGACAGACCAACTCCAAAGGACATAGTTCTTCTCTTGAATAATATTGAGCCCTATAGTATACTATAGAATCTATTATTTCCTTTTGTGAGGATATATTGCATAAATCTATATGATATATAATAATCCCTCTGTCTCTGTGGTGGTACCGGCTTACAATGAAGAGGAGTACATAGCGCACACAGTACAGTCGCTTGAAAAGGTACTTACGAATATAGTATCTGACTTTGAGATTATAGTCGTAAACGACAAAAGTACCGATGCTACAGCCTCAATACTTCAAGAGCTCCAAAAATCAAGACCATATCTCACAATTGTGAACAACAGACGCAATATGGGTCTGGGGGCCACGCTTCGAGCTGGATTTGCAAGGGCAAAATGTGACATAATTTTTTATGTCGATGCCGATATGCCTTTTGATTTTTATGATCTTGCGAAGGCTCTCCGCGTTATGAGCTATCGTAAAGCAGATATTATCGCTGGATTTAGACTTGATCGAACAAGTGAGGGTGTACGAAGAATCATATATTCTTTTGCCTACAATTTTATGATTCGTCTTCTTTTTGGAGTCAAGATGAAGGATATCAATTTTTCCTTTAAGCTTATAAAAAAGTCAGCACTTAAAAGGTTGAAGCTGAATTCCAGTGGGTCATTTATCGATGCCGAAATAATTATCAAAGCAAGTCGTGCAGGCATGCCGATTTATCAGATAGGAACAGACTATTACCCGCGTGAGTACGGACAGTCAACACTGTCGGGTATGAATACCATACTAGGAATCATTCGTGAGATGGGTGTATTTTACTTCGCGCCACTTACGAGCCGGCTCATCAAATTAAATCCAAAGCCTTATGTAGTCGCTATATTTCGGGCTTTCAATCTCCGACGTATCGGTCTCTTGCTAAGCCGTTGACATCTTTGCTACACTTATAAATCTCATGAAATCTACTCTGTACGTCACAGCTGACGATTTTGGACTTCACCCAGCAATCAACGAGGGAATTTTGAAGCTGCATAATATGGGCGTTGTGAATCGTGTATCTATTATTGTCGGTACCGAATACTTTAAGGAGTCAGTGAGCGCTTTAAAAAAGACGCCGAGACTTGAGGTGGGAGTGCATCTGAATCTGACAGATGGGAGGCCAATACTTCACGCCTCCAACGTGAGAAGCCTCGTAAACAAAAGAGGCGGATTTATAGGGGGGCGACATATCGCAGTTGCCACAGGCGTGATGTTTGGGGCACTGAGTATTATCGAGATACGAGCTGAGTGGAGCGCCCAGATTGACAGGGCAAAGCGGGCAGGATTAAAAATTACATTTCTCAACTCCCATGGCCATATTCATCTTCTACCTCAGCTTCAGGATGTGATTCTTGATCTTGCAGTTGAAAACAATATTAAATATATTCGTGTAATACTCAACGCATCGGAGCTTAAGGGATATATATATAAAGTCCTAAGCAAAAGGCTTATTCAGAAAATAAAAGACAGAAAACTTGAGATTACATATCCTGCCGCAGTGTATGGAGTTGATCATCAAGGACATCTGGATAAGGGGATCATTGAGTCTGAGTTGAAAAAACGAAAAAAAAGCGAAATTGCTGAACTTATCACACATCCAGCATCACATGAAAACGAATATCACACGGCATGGGGGTACGCGACAAAGCAAGAGTACGAATCTCTAGTATCAATAAGTGAACTTGGGGATGATAATTAGTACTCCTACTTTGGGTGCTATAATAATTCTTTTACCATCTGAAAACTGCGAACTTTTTCTAATCTTCAGTGAATTTATCTAAAAGATAGTCTAAAGACCTTAATTTTGAGCTTCAATATCGTATAATCGATACACTGGGATTTTAGCCCTTATTGTTATGAACAAGGAAGCATACTATATATTCGATTTCGATAGTACATTTGTCAGTCGCGAGGGATTCGACGAGCTGGCAAAGATTGTCATGTCTCAAGATCCAGAGAAAGAGAAGAAGATAGCTACTTTTGAGGAGATCACAAAAAGTGCCATGGAGGGCACGCTTTCATTTGACGCAGCATTGAAAAAAAGATTTGCGCTCTTGTCAATCTCAAGCGCTGATATTGAAAAGCTTATCAAAGTACTCAAGAAATCAATCTCGCCCTCAATTCTTCGAAATCACGCTTTCTTCAAAAAAAATCGAGATAGGATTTTTATTTTATCCGGTGGATTTGGTGAATACATTGAGCCGATCGCAGCTCGTTTTGGAATTGATAAGTCGCATATTCTTGCAAATTCTTTTGTGTGGGATAAAAAAGGACAGGCTATTGGATTTGATACCAAAAACCCGCTGTCAAAAGATGGTGGGAAAGCAAGAGCCTTAAAAAGGCTAAAGCTCAGTGGGCATGTGTATATGATTGGTGAGGGATACACTGACTATGAGGTAAAAAAGATGGGTGCGGCGAGTAAATTTGTCGCATTTGTTGAGAATGTGCGTCGTGAAAATGTAGTGCGTCATGCCGATTGGGTAGTTGGGAGCCTGGACGAATTTTTGTACAAGCTTCATCTGCCGCGGGCGCAATCTTACCCCAAAAATCAGATAGAAGTACTCCTTCTTGAAGGAATCCATCCGGATGCAGTTTCAAGCTTTGAGCAAGAAGGATACAAAGTAGTCAGACACACTCATGCACTGTCTGAGAGTGAGCTTTTACAATCGATTGAGAACGTGTCGATTCTTGGAATCAGATCACAATCACAGGTGAGCGCAAAAGTACTGAAAAGTGCAAAGCGCCTTCATGCTGTCGGAGCATATTGCATTGGCACGAATCAAATCGATCTTACAGAGGCGGCACGTGCGGGTACTGTCTGCTTCAATGCGCCATATAGCAATACTCGCTCAGTGGTGGAGCTTACACTTGGCGAGATGATTATGCTTGCTCGAGGAGTATTTGATAAATCTCAGAATATGCACAAGGGGATATGGGAAAAAAGTGCAGATGGTGCGATTGAACTTCGTGGAAAAACACTGGGGATAGTCGGATATGGAAACATCGGATCCCAACTTTCGATTCTTGCCCAAAATATGGGTATGGATGTATATTTTTATGACATTGAAGATAAGTTGCCTCTTGGCAATGCTCGGCCAGTTAAAAGCTTGGGTGCACTTTTGAAGATCTCAGACGTGGTCAGCGTGCATGTTGATGGACGAGCCGCAAATCGCAATCTTATTGGCGCTCGTGAGTTTGCGGCAATGCGAGACTCTGTATTTTTTCTCAACTCAAGCCGAGGATTTGTAGTTGATATCGATGCATTGGCTGCCGCAATTGACAGTGGAAAAGTAAAAGGGGCCGCTGTGGATGTGCATCCATCAGAGCCCAAAAAAAGACATGCCCGGTACAAAAGCGCACTCGCTGGTTTGCCCAATGTCATACTCACACCGCACATTGCAGGCTCGACTGCTGAGGCGCAAGCTCACATAGGTGCATTTGTGACCCGCAAGCTTATCGACTTTATTAATACTGGAGATACGACGCTTTCGGTGAATTTTCCCCACCTTGCCCTGCCACAAGTTCGAGGGGTACACCGCTTTATCCATATTCATAAAAATGAGCCAGGATTACTTGCGAAGATCAATGAACTACTTGGTAAGAATAGTATGAACATTGAGGGTCAGTATCTTAAGACTAATGAGAACATAGGATATGTGATTACTGATGTTGGAGTGTCATATAATAAAAAGATTATTCAAGAGCTTAAGAGTATACCTGAGACGATAAAGTTTAGAGTTTTGTATTGATATGATAAAACCTAAAATTCTTAAGCAAATTCAAGACATTGTCGGGGTAAAAAATGCCTCATTTGAGGCTGATATTCTCGTATCTCACTCCAAAGATGCGTCTCATATAAGTGGACACAGCCCAGATCTAGTGGTTTGGCCACAAAACACAAAGCACGTAAGCGCACTATGCGCTTTGGCCTATAAATTAAATATTCCAGTCGTTGCGTGGGGTGGAGGATCGAGCCTTGAGGGTAATCCTATCCCATCAAAAGGAGGGATGATTCTCAATATGACTCATATGAATAAAGTACTCGACATATCACCTGACGATTTACAAGTTGAGGTGCAGCCTGGTATTTTGGGAGATACGCTTAATAAGAAGCTTGAGAAGAAAGGATTATTTTTCCCGGCTTTTCCCGCAAGTGCCAATGTCGCTACAATCGGGGGAATGATTGCCAATAATGCAGGTGGGATGTATGCTGTGGGATATGGAGTCGTAGGGGATCAGGTCATGAAAATTGAAGTCGTGTTGGCCGATGGTCGTATCATTGAGGTTGGTAGTCGATCTATTAAGTCAGTCGCAGGATATGATCTGAAAAGTCTTTTTATTGGTTCAGAGGGGACTTTGGGGATTATTACGAAAGCTATATTAAAAGTAAAGCCAATTCCTGAGGCAAAAGCTATCATAATAGCAACATTCAAGAATGACACCGCAGCCTGTTTGGCGGCTTTAGCTATAGGCAAGTCTGGTATAAATCCTGTAGCCTGTGAGTATATGGATCGTCAATACATCACCATGGCCAATAAAGTGCGTAGTATCGGATTATCCAACAATCCAGCGCTTCTTATTGAGCTTCACGAGCCAAAGGAATTAATTCAGAAGTGTATTCTTTTACTTGAGGCTTTGTGTCGGAATCAAAAAGCAATTGACGTACAAGTTGCCACAGATTCTGATTCTGTATGGGAATTTAGACGCGCAGTCAGACCAGCATTGTTTGCACTACATACTAATTACAATATTGTCCCAGGTGATTGCGCAGTACCCGTATCAAAGTTAGCCAGTCTTCTAAGTTTCAACAAAAAAGTATGCGCAAAAAACAAAGTACAATATGTTGCTTTTGGTCATGCGGGAGATGGCAATATCCACATTTGGTATATGTATAAAAAAGGAGATGGTATTTCTTATAAAAAAGCAGAAGGTGCGAATCACGAGGTAGTCGTGCACGCATTGTCGCTCGGCGGCACATCAACCGGCGAGCATGGAATTGGGATTGGCCGGCGATCATATCTGTTTCTTGAGCATCCAACAAGTGTTGGGCTTATGAAAGAGATAAAAAAAGTACTTGATCCGAAAGGAATCCTAAATCCTGGAAAAATATTTATATAGATATGCCAAAAACTAAAGCAAAAGCACCAATCTTTTTTACTGCAGGCCCAAGCAAAATGAATCCAAAGGTGAAGGGGTATATTGCTGATGCGCTTCAAAAAAATATCCCATCCATCTCACATCGAGGTCGTGAGTTTGAAAAGATCTACGTTAAGGCCGAAACAGCTCTTCGAACACTTCTTAAGATTCCAAGCACTCATCATATTCTATTTCTTGCGTCCGGCAATGAGGGACTCGAGCGGGTGATCCAAAATAGTGTAGGCCGAAAAAGCCTTCATCTGGTAAATGGAGCTTTTTCCAAGCGTTTCTACGATATGGCTCTTCAATACAAAAAAAAGCCTGTAAAGCACGAGGCCGCATGGGGAGAGGGATTTGCACTTAATACTTTACATGTTGAGTCAGATATAGAGTTGATAGGTTTGACTCACAATGAGAGTGCAACTGGGGTAATGACTCCAATTAGCGAAATATATAAGCTTGCAAAAGCGAATAAACATGCACTTGTTGCCATCGATGTAGTTTCGTCTGTTCCATATGGTTCACTTGATTTTCGTTACTTAGACTACGTCATATTCTCTGTCCAAAAAGGTTTTGGGCTTCCAGCTGGACTGGGTGTAGTCATTCTAAGTGATCGAGCACTCGCTAAGTCCCAAGTTCTTAAGGATTCTGGGGTATCTATCGGATCCTATCATAGCTTTCCCAAGATGATGGCGCTTGCTGATCGTCGTCAGACTCCCGAGACTCCCAATGTGCTGAATATCTATCTTCTTGGTCGTGTCGCTCGCGACATGATTAAAAAAGGGGTCTCAAGAATCAAAAAGGAGACAGATGCTAAGGCGGCACTTATGTATGATTTCTTGGATACAAGCCGCAGGCTTACTCCCTTTGTGCACGTTCGTGCGCTTCGATCGCCAACCTTAATCGTCGTTGAGACAAATAATGAAGCTCAGAAAATCATAAAAAAAGCCAAGACGCATGGATTTATTCTGGGAGGCGGGTATGGAATGAATAAGATAAGTCAAATTAGAATTGCCAATTATCCTCAGCATACACTGGCTGAATTCAAAAGCCTTATTAAATTCCTAAAAAGTATATAGAGTATGAAAAAGGGACGCTCGCTTGCTATCTTTGATATTGACGGAACTGTATATAGATGGAGCCTGTTTATAGAAATTGTAGTTGAATTTATCCGGTTGGATATTTTTCCCAAGCATGCATACGACGAGCTTTTGGCAAGCTATCTATTATGGCTTGAGCGCAAAATTCACTACTCGGTATATCTTGAGACGGTAATCAGGATTTACTATACACACCTTAAAGGTTGCTCAGAAGCTGAGGTAAAGAAGGTTGCGGGAGCTGTTCTTAATCGCAAGAAGGATAGAGTCTATAGATTCACCAAAGGACTTATCGGAAAGCTCAAAAAAGAGGGGCACTTTTTACTTGCCATTTCGGGGTCGCCTAATTATATCGTTGAGGATTTTGCCAAGTATTTTGGCTTTGACGCGTATTTCGGAGTGGTCTATGAAGTCAAAGGTGGTAAGTTTACAGGACATATGCTTGATCCAGATCCTGCAATGGACAAGAGTAAGGTTCTGGAAAAATTCCTTAAAGGCTATGCGGGAGTGTTTGATCTGAAAAATTCAGTGGCAGTGGGGGATACTGAGTCAGACATTCCACTCTTGTCAGCGGTTGGTCACCCAATCGCCTTTAATCCGAACAAAGATCTGGTGATTTGCGCACGGGATAAAGGGTGGAGAATAGTCGTGGAGCGCAAGGATGTGATATTTGATCTCAAGAAGTTTGAAATACAAAAAATATGAGTAAGACCTTATCGAATTACTCCTAATAATCTCATTGAAGTAATTGTATAGTGGTCGCCGAGATACTTCTAAAAGCCATAGGAAATAATTCAAGTCAAATCTTTCCTAGTATATATGTATATATTGTGGATTGCGGATATGTGTTTTTTAAGCTTAAGATCGTCAAGGTGGTAGAAGTAGGAGACTATAGTCTGAGGTTTAAGCCTTGGGATTACTTTGTTGACTAATTTGGCCAGAAAAACTGGCGACATATACATATAGACAATTATCGCGTCATTGGTGCGAATATAGAGCTTGAGATCGGCTTTCAAAGCATCTGCCCAGAGAATAGTGATATTTGCCCTGTTGGGGTGAAGAAGTCGACGGATATGCATGATAAATACAAGTATTGGGTTGATCTCAACGGCCAAAAACTGAGTCGTGAGCTTTTTTATGTAAGTTGTGTGCGCTGCGTTGAATATGACAATTCCGTCACCTGCCCCAAGATCCACAAGTGTTTGTGCATTTTTAAGACCCATTGCGCGTACTATTGTCGGTATATCCTGTTTGTTTGACGGGAAGTAGGGAACCGGAGAGAGGGATCGAGAAAGAAAGAAAATAGAAATAATTAAAAGAAGCGCAAATATGGAAATGGCAATTATCATTTGAAAAGAAAAAAGTGCCGCGGGAGAGACTCGAACTCTCATGGGAGTAAATCCCACTGGTTTTTGAGACCAGCCTGTATACCATTCCAGCACCGCGGCTTTTATTGACGGCTTCAAAATTATAACATATGGGTGTATTTTGCTTCATTGTGGAAAGGCTTGACTCATCGGGAGTTATGAGAGTATAATCTCAATCACATGGCTATGGCGATTCGACTCCTTATGGGTTCAAAACTCCCCACAACTCCTGCCCTTTTGTATTTGGTGTATGAAGGAGATGTGGAAAAAGACCCAATTCTTAAAGAAATTGATAAAAAAGCTCAAGGGTATGTATTTGCCAAACTTAACAAGCGGGAGTTTAAAGGTAAAAAAGGACAAAAGGTCAGCTTTGAAAACTGCGCAGGGTACGAGGCTATCTATATTGCGGGCTTAGGTGCGAAAGAGAAATTCAAACCATTGACTTTTAAAAATGAGATAGCAAATGCAGTGCGGGGTGCTGGAATGCGCAAGATTGAGGCGCTTGGTGTGGCTTTTCAGAAGATTGGACTGGATGATTTTATTTTAGGAAAAATAATCGCTGAGGGACTTACTTTGGGTAATTATTACTTTGATAAGTATAAATCTGCAAAAGATAAAGCCAAATATAGTCAGGTTAAAGAGGCTGAAGTTGTAGGAGAAAAAATAAACGCCTTGGATTTTGAGTCGGGGACGAAGTATGGTCTACTTGTTGCAGACGGAGTAGTCCTTGCCCGTGATTTGGTGAATGAACCGGCATCTGCAAAAACTCCCAATGATCTGGTAAAAGTAGCGCGAGATATTGTCAAAAACTCTAAAGGATCTGTAAGTGTGCAGATACTTGGCCGGGCTGAGTGTGAAAAACTTGGCATGGAGGCATATTTGGGGGTTGCGCGCGGTAGCGATAAGGAGCCCCAATTCATCATACTGCACCACAAAGGATCGGCAAAGCCAAAAAAAACTATATGTGTAATCGGCAAATCTATCACCTTTGACTCTGGCGGACTTTCCCTCAAGCCAGCATCTGCTATGGAGGATATGAAGCTTGATATGGCCGGTGGTGCAGCTGTGCTTGGAGTATTTTCTGCACTTTCACAGTTGGACGACAAAGTCGCACAGTCTTTTTCAGATATTGAGATATATGGCATCTTACCTGCATGCGAGAATATGCCTTTTACGAATGCGCAGAAGCCAGGTGACATTGTCCGGGCCATGAACGGGAAGACAATCGAAGTCCTCAACACTGACGCGGAAGGCCGGCTTGCACTCGCTGATGCACTTTCATATGCTGAGGCGCATATTAAGCCAGACATTATGATAGATCTGGCTACACTTACCGGAGCCTGTATGGTGGCGCTTGGCACAGACTTGGCTGGGCTTTTTGGCACAGACAGTACAATTATCAAGAATTATCAAGATGTAGCTAATCAGGAGGGTGATCATGTGTGGCCTTTGCCACTCTACAAGCCATACGCAAAACTTATGAAAAGCGATATAGCAGATCTCAAAAATATTTCAAAAGCAGGTTATGGTGGAGCAATCACAGCAGCTGTATTTCTAAAAGAATTTGTAAATCACGCGAAGTGGATCCACGTTGATATTGCAGGACCTTCTTTTCATAAAGGTGCAGTCGGGGGAATATTGTCCGGCGGAGCAACTGGATGGGGAGTGGCAAGTGTATTGGAGTTTGTGCGGACTATTAAATAGTACAATATATAACGCGAATATCACTGTATGAGACTACTAAACACTCTTAAGACTAAAAATATAATCAAAATTAGCCCAGATACTACGCTTAAGTCAGCTATCTCGAGTCTTGCGTCGTCTCATGATGCGGCATTTGTATTTACGAGTAAGAACGAGTACGTTGGTGTCATAAATCCATATCATGCGCTTATCAAGAGTTCGCATCCTGGAAATACCAAGATTGGTCATATTCTATTTCATCCGCCAAGGCTTAGGATTCAAGATCCAGTATCTCGCGTTGCCTCACTTATGATATCTTCACGCGTACATTACCTGCCAATATTCGACTCGAACAATTCATTTTCTGGGATTATATCAGCTCGCAATATGCTATCTCAGCTGCGAGATGCTAAGGAATACAGGATATCACTTGCAGCGCTTATTGCGCATAAGGCGGGCAAGCTACTTATTATCAATATGGAGGATTCAGTATCGCATGCATTATCAATTTTCAAAAAATACAAACACTCAAAAATTATTGTTGTTGGAGATGGTCAGAAAGTTCAGGGAGTGTTGACATACTATCATCTTATCAATTTTCTGGTTCAGCCCCGTTCTCGTGAGCACAAGGGCGATCGAATTGGCACAAAGACAAAATTATCTTTTCAGAAAGTCAAAAATTTCATGCAAAAAAATGTCGTTAAATTGAGTGGGGATAAGCCGCTTCTCGATGCCCTTGACTCAATACTTGAGCATGAGATTGGAAGTATTGTGGTTGTGGATAATCAATCGCGGCCTATCGGCATCGTGACTACGACAGACCTATTGGGGCTTCTGATCAAACCAGTCCGAGCTCGCGAGATTGAGCTTATTGAATCAGGTCTCACGAGTCAGAGTCACCAGATTGTCGCACGATTCTTGCACAAATTTACGCGAGGATTAAAAAAATTGCCTGGTGTCGAGAAAATTCGACTGCTTGTCGCTGAAGAGAAGCAAGGGAAATTATTTCGTGTGATCGCTTCATTTATCCCAACACGTGGAGTGCCAAAAATACGGGAAGAATCAGGTCGAGATCTCAAACAAGTTCTCAAAAAAGTTGAAAAAACTCCTCAGATATAATTCGCAAAATACTACTTCACCTTTGTTTTTAGGTATTCGACGACAGACCTAAGACTAAAGAACTTACGGCGATACCCAATTGCAGAGTCAAGTACATTAGATATCCATAGTACTTCTATATTTTTTCCAGTCATATCTTGAAGTGACTGCACAATATCCCAGTTGTCTTCGACAAATACGTCCAGCTTGAGCTGGTTGATCATTTTTCTTTTAAATACGTGCGGTTCAAGATCGTCCTCATCAAAAAATATTCCTGAGAAAGAGTTGTGATCATTGAGCTTTTTAGTCCACGATGTGAAGTCGTCTTCAAGCATGCGGTATCTTCCGCTTATGATGTAAGCTTCAATATCGCCATCTTCGATTAGTCGGCAGAGCTGTGTAAATCCACGGGCCGGGAAAAGGCTTGATTTGTGAGCAAGCTTCCAAAAAAAGCGTGAGAGTTTGTTTTGAGGTTTATAAAAATGAAGATTCTTTTTCCCAAAGCTACGGGTGAGGAGAGGGTGGAGTACTGGTCGTAGAATACGCGCTGGATTGTAGAGAATTACGCCATCAAGGTCGAATCCTACTCTTAATTTGCGCATTTGGGCCATATAAAAGGTTAATTATAGTGCATCACTGGTAAAAGTGAAGCTCTTAGTATATGATATTTCTTGTGCCAAAAAAAGTACTTATTACAGGTGGTGCGGGTTTTTTGGGTTTGCACTGCGCACGCTATTTTAGTCGAAAAAAGTGGGATGTTGTAATCGCTGACATTATGTCCCCTAACCTCAAAGAGTATCCTAAGCAAACTGTAAATCTTACTGTCGATATAAGAGATAGGGCAAAATTCACAAAAAGTCTAAGGAATGTTGACGTTGTGATCCATGCAGCTGCAGCTTTACCCTTATGGAGCGCAAAAGAGATATATAGCACCAATATTAAGGGCACAAAAAATGTACTGGAGGCTTGTGTGGCAAATCAAGTGTCGCGCGTGATATACATCTCATCAACCGCTGTGTATGGTATACCCAAAAAGCATCCAATATACGAGAGCGATCCTGTGTATGGAGTTGGTCCCTACGGCGAGAGCAAGATAGCAGCCGAGGCGCTCTGCACGAAGTATCAAGATCGTGGACTTACGGTAAGTATTATTCGGCCGAAGACATTTGTCGGTACTCATCGGCTTGGAGTTTTTGAGATTTTATTTGACTGGATTCGGGATGGACGTCGCATACCGGTCGTAGGTCGTGGTCTAAACCGTTACCAACTCCTTGAAGTAGAAGATTTGTGTGCGGCTTTATATCTTCTTGCGACCCACAAAAATAAAAAGCAGGTGAACGATGTATTCAATATAGGAGCTGCTCAATTTGATACTGTTGGACGCGATCTTGGAGCATTGTTTAAATACGCAAAAAGCGGATCTAAGATATTTCCGACGCCCGCGTGGCTTGTGAAAAAGACTTTATTTATCCTTGAAAAGCTAAGACTTTCGCCGCTTTATCAATGGGTATACGAGACAGCAGATCAAGACTCATATGTGTCAATTGACAAGTTGACTAAGACCTTGAAATGGAAACCCAAATATTCAAATAGTCAGGCCCTTATTAGATCTTATCAGTGGTATCTTGACAACTTTGATGAGGTCAAATCCCGTACTCCAGGAGTCACTCATACTGTAGGTTGGAATCAGGGGATATTGGGGTTTTTCAAGAGATTTATGTAGTTTTCAACGAGAGAGATAATATATAAGTGCAACTGATTGTTCACTGCTATAAACTTCTTCTTCTGCTCCGTGTGGATACATTTTCTTGATCTCGTCAATTTTTGACATATAATTGCCAATAAGTACGAATGCCGTACTTTTATGAGGCGATTTTTGGAGACTATATGTACCAAACTCATGCGCTCGGTCGTAGCATGTAATATCTGGAGCAATAAAGCGAACTGTCTCATAATTACAGCTCCATCTGGAAGAATAGAATAAAAATTCAGTTGAGGGATTATATTTTTGCATGAATTCTGCAGTTCACGCAAGATCATCTGCGAATACCCATTTGGCTTCTATATCACCTGCAAACATAACAAAATATGTATAAAGATTAATTGCTGAACAGATTATTACTATCGATACAATACTTATTACAAGGAAGCGATTTTTGGATTTTTGAAATGCTAAGGATATGAAAGCGGCCATGAGAAAATAGAGATAGGGAAGAGTGAGTATGATTCGTCTATATGTTCCCTCTATCGTTAAAAATGAACTTAGAATAATTAGAAAAAGAGAGCCTACAACAAACAAGAATTCTTCATTTCGTTTTTTTATCACAACAAAAAGACCAAGTGCAAAAAATACAAGATAGGCAATATTGAAACTTCTATACTTCCCATATCCATCTGCAAAATCAAGTTGGCGACCAACGAAAAAAGTGCTTACCTTAGTAAGTCCATTTGCGGCTATACCCGACAGCTTTTTTAAATTGTCGGTTTCATCGCGAATTGGTTTGTAGTTGGCGATAGAATAGGTCTTGAAATGGCCCAAATAGAAATCAGGCTTTTCATAAATCAATTTAAACAGTCCACTTCCTGTAAGAATAAAAACAAAGATAAAAAGTAAAAAGGCATAAATGCTGAATTTATTAAATCGGCTTGCGAATACACGAAGCGCAAGGAAAAGGGCGACAGTCGCCGGGTATAGCACGAAGGAGTTGTATGTATACATTCCAAGCCCCGCAAATATGGCGGCAAATCCAATATGCCAATAATTTTTACGCCGAGTACCCAAAAATAAAAAGATAAGCGAGGAAATCTGAAAAACAAGAGTCGTGATGAGAAAAAAAGCAGTTCGCGAGTAATGAATGTGCATAAGAGAAAAGCACAGTGCGCACGATGTCACAAATGAGGAAAATCGCCTGAAAAAAAGCCGAAGAAAAAGATAAAAAAGAGGAATGCTAAGAGCACCCATGAAAGCAATTGGTAGGCGGAGTGTGAATACAGACTCCCCAAATAAATGAAAGAATAGGGCAATTATATATGAGGGTCCTGTGACATTGCCTAGCGCATCTCCTGTGAAGATGGGTAAATCATAGTGACTTATGATTTGTCGAGCCCAGATCCCGCCCCACGCTTCATCACCATGTAGTCCTGACGGAATTTTATCCAAGAGGACGAAGCGCACTAAAAGTGCCACAAGAAAAAGAAGAAGGGAGAGTGCGATATCTCGTCTATTGAGCTTTATCATTTTTTTTGAATATCATTATCTTTGGGTGATCGTAGACGGTGAAGGATTCATCCGCTCCCAGGTCATCTATTCTGATGCCAAATATCGATGGAGGTGCTGCAAATTCGGCTACTTTATGGAAGCTTAGTTTCCCTCCGAATAGATCCGGGTAATATCTTGCTGTACGCGGGTAGCATACTTTGTACTTTGTGCAGTCGGTAAGTCGTTGAAGCGGCACGTAGAGTCGATTGGAGGCAATGATTATATAATCGGAACGCGCAAGTTTCCCGTCCAATATGTTCCACTTCGCACTGTCATCTGGAATATCGTAGAGAGTGAGTTCCTCAAACCGGTAGAGATCCATGCGATTTCCAGCAAGTCGATCATCCCAGTGTTCCACGGCAAGAGTTGATCCGGCCGGAATATTTTTTATTATCCAGTCTGTTGCCGCAAGACGCGTATGTTGGCTTGAATATATATTTACAAAGGCTAGAGTCCATACAATCGTGCATACCGCAAGAGTATAAAAGAAAAATTTGACGGGTATTTTCTTGGATGACAAGAGTCTGTCGGATGCAATGGCGGCCAGAATTGCAAAAAATGGATACATTGGGAGCATATAGCGCATAAATTTGACTGCCGACTGCCCAATATACAAAAAATAGAGCGCATATAAAGTTATCGTAAAGATGTGGAGCTTATATGTGGATTTATCTTTTTTTAGAAGGTTAAAATAGACGAACATTCCCACTATTGAAAGTGTGGATATAAAAGGTCCAAGTCCCCACAAGATAATATTTTTTAGATAGTAAAGATAGGGGAGCGTGCCCACGTACTGCAAGGTGTAAGGGAACGCATAGGCATTCTTGGCAAGTTGCAGCTGAGTCTTGATATCGAGTGTAAATTGCGGCCACGCCAGATATGTATATGGCATAAAGATGAATGAAAATAAAAGCGCGCAGATAAAAAAGATTCCAAGAGACTGAACTCTTTTTTTATTGAGGGGAAAGATGAAAAATATAATGAGCAGTGGTGGTAGTGCGATCGCTCCTGAGATCTTACTCGTTATGGCCGCGGCAAATGCAGCAGCGATAAGAACGATTTTTTTTATACTGGGGCTTTTTAAGTAGAGTAGAGAAATATACAAAAGTAGAGTAAGACACAGAGTGAGGAACTGGTCAACGATAAAGAAATGGGAGTTTTGGATAGTAAAAAAAGATATTGAATAGAAAAATGACGCAAAATACGCGGTCTTTTTATGCTTAAAAAGCAAAAGAGTAATGCGGTAGATAAGCCATATGATTGCAAGCGATGCGATGATAGATAGCCCTCGCCCCACATAGAGCATGCCATCGTAATTCGTTAAAGCCGCACCAAAGAATATACTCAGCAGCTGACTGGTGCCTTTTAGAAGGTAGATAGGGAGTGTGCCGTAGTTGAAAAATTCAGGATTAAGCTTGTCAAAAAAATGAATACGATCTGCCACAAATATAAGTTGACGTTCGTCTGGGTGAAGGTGTCCTCCAAGATCCCAGTTTATACCATATAGTCGGAGGAGAAGGGCAAGGCCTAAAATTGCGATAAGCTTGTACATTTTATGCCCCCATTATACAGGCACTGCATATTACTCGGTATTGATAAAATAACTTTCACATAACTTGCATATCTTGAGTATAATGTAGACTCTATGCTGCCTATTTTGACTCATATTGCTGGGCTTAAATTCTATACATTTGGGGCCTTTCTTGTACTTGCTTTTTTCTGGTCGACATTTCTCTTGTGGAAAAATATACGACTTACAAGCTATAGAGAAGAAGATATATTCGATGGTCTTTTTTGGTCGTTGGTTGGGGGTCTATTTATAAGTCGACTTATATACGTGGTGCTCAACTTCAGTAAATTTGGCCTCAACATACTAAAGTTTATTCTGATAAATGGCTATCCGGGGATGTCTCTTTATGGATTCTTGCTTGGATTCTGTCTCTCACTTCTTTTTTTCTGTATGTCTCGAAAGATCGTAATTCGGCAGATTGTCGACTATTTTGTAGCCCCAGCCAGTGTGGCGCTTGGATTTGGCAAGATAGGGTCTTTTTTTGCCGGGTCTGAGATTGGTATAGTGACCAAATTTCCACTGCACGTGCTGTATCAGGGAGTTACAGGGCACAGGCATATCACAGCTCTTTATGAGGCTGCAATATTCTTTGTACTTGCATATTTGGTATCCAGGATCCTTTTTGCTGTGCGGCGTGGTAGATTTTTTGATGGATTTGGGTTTTATTTCTTTGTCTGGACCTTTGCGCTCATTACTTTGCTTTCAGATTTTATCAAAGCACAGCACCTTTTGATCTTTGGGTTTAGCTTTAATATGCTTGTGTCTGCATTTTTACTCTTGACATTCAGCTTGTACTTTCTGTACTATTTCAGGAATCTTATTGGCGATAGATTCGCCAGAATTGGAAGTTTATTATTTAGACATGGACGCAAAAATAAAACAGGAGTTCATAAAAAAGCAGCAGAATCTTCTACTTGAAGAACAGATAAAAATAAGGGCTAATATTGAGAAGCTCAAAGGAGACGATCCTTTCTCTGACCCAGATCATGCTTCAGACAATGCAGCGGTGGACACTGATGTGCGGGAGCAACTAGGTCATGATACGATAGAAGCCGAGATCAAGTCATTGAACAAGAAGCTTGATGATATCGTAGTATCTCTTAAAAAAATTGATGATGGGGAGTATGGGTATTGTGAAAAGTGCCATGGACAGATTCCTCAGGCGCGCCTGGAGCTTGTTCCTGAGGCTCACTTCTGCGTCACCTGCCGGGATTCTTCATAGATTTACGCGGCATTAAATAGTCGCGCTTTTTTTCTTTCGTGGGATCGTGATTTATGCTATAGTGAGACTATGGAGCAGATTCCGGTCGAATTTCTTTTGAATTTTTTCATCTATCTTTTTGTACCTTTTGCACTTGCACTTATTGCTCGCCGATTAAAGCTTTCACCAATAATTGGTTATCTTATTGGGGGGGTAGTTGTTGGGAATCTTTTGTCTGGTGTGGTATCCCACGAAGTGATCACTCCATTTGCGTCATTTGGAATTATTTTGCTTTTTTTTACTGTTGGACTTGAGGTGAATTTTTCTCGGATTGTAGCTTTTAAGAGACTTATTCTTATTGGAGGCACTTTGCAAATGCTGATTTCGACCATAGCGATCGCTATTTTGCTCTTTATTTTCAAATTCTCTGCAGTTCAGGCCTGTCTTATCGGTCTTGCGCTTTCTGGATCATCGACCTCACTTGTCGCAAGGCTTATCTCCGAGAAAAAAGAGCAGGCGTCATTTCTGGGGGAGGTGACTGTCGGAATACTCATGTTTCAAGATCTGGCTTTTATACCGCTCGTCATCATATTTACCTCGATTGTTGCAAATACAAGCTCTATTGTCTTTGTGATTCGAGATATGGTATTTGCAATTTTAGTATCTGGATTTATATTATGGCTCGTATATTACGTGGGATCACGTGCTGTGCCGCGTGTGTTGGATCGAGTGGCTCGGTTGTCTACCGAGCTTCTGAACTTTTTTGTAATCGTATTTATATTTTTTATTGCCTATGCATCGGTAAGTCTAAAGATACCTATACTTGTCGGTGCATTTGTTGCGGGTATTCTTGTTGCCCAGACGACTGAGCACAGACATATATTTTCTCAAATTCGGCCTCTTCGTGATATTTTGGCGACACTTTTTTTTATCTATATTGGATCCAATGTAGTGGTTGCTGAGGCCGTCCAACAGCTTCCCCAGATTTTGCTTTTGACATTGCTCATTATTTTTGTCAAAGCGTTTATTATCATTGGGATTTTCGTATATCTTAAGTTCAGCTCACGAATGGCTTTTTACGCAGGGATACATATGTTTCAGATAGGGGAAGCCTCATTTATTCTCATGCTTCTTTTGGTAAGTCACAACTTCGTGACGCACGATCAATACTTGCTGGTAATCACCTCGACGCTTCTTAGCCTTATTCTGACACCGATAATAGTCAATAAAAAAGAGGTGATATACGAGGGCTTGCGATCATTTTTACGCAGGTTTGTGCCGGTTGTGGAGCAGTTTGTAAAGCATAAGATTGATTTGGATCGAGCTCCTATCGAGATGCTTGATCTGAAGCAACATATCATAATCTGCGGATATGGGCGAGTCGGATCACAGATTGGCCGAGCCCTCACTCTGGCTCATATTCCATATATTGCGATTGACTACAATTTCACTCTTGTTGAGCTGGGTAAAAAGCAGGGAATCAATATTATCTACGGAGATCCGACTGATCCTGACAATCTTGATTATATGCAGATTGAGCATGCCACAGCACTTGTGTCAGCCGTACCTTCAAAGTATGATCAGGAGCAAATTGTGCTTCATGCCAAGCGTCTCAACCCACGGGTATTTATCATAAGTCGTGTGGACAGCAATGAAGATCATCAAAGGATGCGTGATCTTGGAGTGCGAGCTGTGGTTCAGCCTGAACTTGAAGCCTCGATCTCAATTATCAAGAAAATATTCCTTCTTCTTGGAATTCCGCGTGAGGATATTCTCAAATGGCTGAAGCACCTAAAACTTATCCAAGGTGCTCTTTAAATTAATAAGAATTTTTTATTTTTAAATTCAAGTGAAGAGGATCCAAATAACCTATTTTCGTAAAAGGATTTTTCGTGTTGCAGCTTCAATACTTATTATTGCTGCAATTATTATCTTTGTACGCGCTTTTATATCGTCGCTATTTGTTGGTGGGCGGGATTCAATATCAGTAGTCGTCTTTGATAATAATCCATCATATTATATTTTGGGTCTATCGGATAAGATCAATTATTTTATTCCCTTTGCGGCAGACGCTAAAATTATTGTTCCCGGTGGGTATAAAAACTACCGATTTGGGGCACTGGGTAAGCTGGTTGAGCTTGAGAAAAATCCTGATCTGTATCGGCGGGCATTCGCATCAGCCACATCAACATTTACCAATTATTATTTTTACACACCAAAAACAGAGATATATTATGGAAGGCAGGTGCCCCAGACGACAACTCTTCCATCAATCCTCAAGCTAATGACATACAAGTCAAACGCATCTTTTTTTGACCGAATTTTTATTGCTTTTGCATTTATAGGGCGCGATAAGGCGGATTTTACACTTATGGATCAGTTTGCGAAAGGGGTGGGACGTAGTGATAAGTTTTTTCAAGGACATGATTTTGCAAAGAGCCTGCAGGGCTATTTTTATCGAAGAACCTATAGGAATGAAAATAAGACTGTTCAAATAAAATATACAAAAAGTTATTTGACTGCTGCGACTGTGGGTCAAATTATAGAGGGCAATGGCATACGTGTCGTTGATTTAGGCGAGGTGTCTGACATGAAGGTGAAGAGGTGCCTTGTAATTGAGAGTGGGGGAAAATACTCACATACGGCGCGTGACATAGCTCAATATTTTGCGTGTGGCCTCAGTCAAGGTGATGCGAGTATTTCTGATATAATTGTTGAGCTTGGTTCACAAACAGAACAAGATTGGAATGTAGAGTAATTGATATATAAGTATATG
>CAZGZD010000001.1:0-16003 GCA_964530005.1 uncultured Gammaproteobacteria bacterium | reverse complement strand
ATCTTTTTGGGAATATTTGTGCTTTCTTTGACGCTTGCTATTCGCTCAATGAAAGATTTTGAGGTTCCGCGCGAGGTATCGAGGATTATTCGATCAAGAAAACGAGGGAGTATTGTGTTTTTTAAAGATAAAATTCGTCACTATTCTTCCAAATTTTCCTCATCTTCGACCTCATCTGATTGATGGAACTCAATCACGTCCTGCTTATCTTCATTTCCCAGTGATTCAGCCAGTCGTTCGAATTCAAGATGGTCATCTTCTTCATGTTCAGCTTCACCTTCCAATGGTACTATCTTACCGTCCTCGGCAGTCTCAAGATTCATCAGATTGTGATGAGTATCTTTGGGGAATGAGGTAAAATTCGCTACTTTTCGTCCTTTTTTAACCTCTCGGATAAATACAATGACTCGGCTGAGCGATACGTCTTTGATATACGCTTTATACGAACTTTCTGCTTTGATAAAAAGCATAAGGCGCTTTGAGAGATCATCGGGGAGCGAGCCGATATATTCATCATTTAATGTTCGTATCTCGATTTTGTGACGCCTTGGTTTTAAGTAGATTTCTTCGGCAACCACAAGATGTGCGAGAGCTTCTTTTTGTCCCAAGTTTACAAGAGTAATACTTTTTGTACGACCTGGAGTCTCAAGAAATAGATTTGGATCGAAGTTGGCAGCTCGTCCTATTCCGACTCCCTTTTTCTTTTTGTTATTCTCAAGGATACTAATACGCTCCAGATTTTCATGAGCGAGAAGATTGCTCGGCTGCAGCTTGAGGGCTTTTTTGTAGTATTTTTTAGCTTCTTCAAGTCCACTTACTTGAATACTGGCAAAACCCAAGCGGAGAATTGCTCCCAGATTCTGTTTGTCAGCTTTGAAAATCTTTTTATTGAGCTCGATTGCGCGTTCCCAATCTGCAGCTATTGCAGCATCAATTGCCTGTTGTTCAAGTATATCAATTTCGGTCATAATAGTACTCACGTTAATTCACATAAGTATATGTAATTTGAGCCAATTGTCAAGTATAATGACAGGGAGTTACATCATAACATTGAACAATGTCCGGACACTCTAAATGGGCCAATATCAAGCGGAAAAAAGAAGCGAATGATAAAGAGCGAGGCAAGATCTTCTCCAAACTTGCACGTCTTATTACCCTCGCTGTTGCCGAAGGTGGGGGATCACCTGATCCAGCTACTAACGTAAAGCTTCGCTTCGCTGTTGAGCGAGCGAAAGTCGCCAATATGCCCAAGGATAATATTGAGCGTGCAATTGATAAGGCGGTCGGGCCGGGGAGTGTGGCCTTACAGGAGATCTACTACGAAGCTTTTGCACAGGGATCAGTGGCGCTTATTATTCATGCGACAACTGACAATGTCAATCGAACTATAGCTGAGATTCGTGTTGAACTCGCACGTGGGGGAGCAAAGCTTGCCAGTCAAGGCTCAGTGCTATATCTTTTTAGAAAATGCGCATCAATTGCCTTTGATATGGGGAAAAATTCTGAAGAAGACCTGTATAGATTTGCAGATAGCATAGATTCTTTCGATATAGAAGCAGATGGCCCAATGACTATAATATACTTTCCTTTTGAGAATATTGGTCGTGCTGGTGATCTGCCGGAGCAAATGACCGCTGAAGCTCCGGCTGAGATTGATTTTCGCCCCATATCAACAGTTGAGGTAGACGCCGAGCGAGCTCTTCAACTTGAAGGCCTAATCGAAAGGCTTGAGGACCTTGATGATGTTCAGGGTGTATTTGCGAATTATTAAAAAGCACAGAATATGAAGAATATCTTGGACAGATTGAGATCAAAATTCAGCGCACGACCTGTGGCGGATTCAACGACTCAATCTTCATTTGCCGTATCTTTTGCAAAGCGAACTACATTTGCCTCAAAGCTTTTTCTCAAAGTCGACCGTCGAGTACGATTTGTGGCGAGTGCTTTGATATTGGGTTTTTTGATGTTAATTTCGACTTTCTTTCCTTTTTCGTTTACTTGGATTTTAGTTCCGCTTTTAGTCGGTGCGACGTTTTTATTCACGTATTTTTCAATTCTTGAGGGAATTGATGGAATCGAGTGGGTGATGTTGTTTGTGATGCCTGTGATTTTTACTCTTGCCTTGTACTTTTTTTATTATCTATTTCCTGTTCGATGGCTCACTCGAATTCCTTTTGTGGTGATCTACGTAATCTCAATTTATGCAATCTTGCTGACATCAAATATTTTTAATGTCGGTGTCGAGAAGAGCCTGCAGCTTTATCGAGCAGCATTTGCCGTGAACTACTTTTATCAGACTGTCGTGATGTTTCTGCTTTTTAATACGCTCTTTTCCCTTAAAGCACACTTTTGGGTAAATGGGGTAGGGGTTGGTCTTCTGACTATTCCCCTTGGGATGCAATTCTTGTGGACTATACGTCTCAAACTTGAGATTGAGCCTGAAGCAGTTGCTTATTCCTTGTGCCTCGCACTTATCATGGCTGAGTTTGCAGTAATAGCATCATTCGTTCCATTCGAGGCGTCTGTGGTGGCGCTTGTTCTGACGAGTATTTATTACAGTATAGGTGGGTTATTTTACTCACATATAGATCAGCGCTTCTTCCGAGAGACCGTCCGAGGATACCTCTTTATTATGGCTTTTATACTGGCTTTGGCTTTTCTATCGTTGAGCTGGTAAAAAATAAAATCTTCATAAAATATTTTTTGAATAGCTAACCCACAGGAAAGTAGAGGAGAGGGGAGGATACGAAAAGTACACGGACGTGAATAAATATCCTATAGTTTATATAGTCCTATAATAATATAAAACTATAGGACTTAAACTTCACGAACGTTATAAATATAATTTACTCACTTCCACACGAGGTGTTCATTGCATTTCTTGGAGAGATGCATAATATAAAACCAGACGCGCTCTCATTCACTCTCCTTGATTACACCCTTGTGATTTTATTTAAAGTGTGGATAAGTTTATGAGTTTAGCCTCAAAATTAGTCAGATAGATTGATAGAATAGGCTAATTTATAGATGTAAGATTGCAAGTAGTTTGCGGGAAATTAGCCTCAAAAATTATGTTTTGGACTGATACAACAATCTAAAATTAAGCCGCCTCATGAAGTCTAAAGAGGCAGATACATTGGGAAGTAGAAGTGGCGACATTTAGCCTCAGAATTAACAATATAGATTGTCATAATAGTCTAAATTGCTATCAGCATAAAGACATTACATATGCTACAAACCTTAAATTTTAGCCTCAAAAATGATGTTTTGGATTGATTTAGCGGGCCAAATTTATCAAGTATCTAAACTCTTGAAATGAGAAGAGAGGTGTATGTGGAGAGAGGCGCATAATGTGAGAGAAGTGTCATTAATAATTGAATTAGTTAATAAAATAAAAAAAAGAATCAACCCACAAAAGGTAGTAGAACTCTCTCCCTGATACTCATATGTCGATATTCTGGAACCCTTGTAAATGGGGGGCAATTCCCGCAGAGAGAAGAATACATATAACGTCGTAAATTGTATCTTTTACGACGTTATGCGAAGCTGATGGAGGGGAAGTGTGGGTTTTTATCCAATTGTTATTCTACTTTTATTCTCTATTTCACGCCGTGTGTTTGTGGTAATTTCCCCTTATTTTTGTCAATTCCTCTACTTGTCGATTTCCCCCTATTTTTGAGTCCCCTTTTATCTATTTAGCTTATATTGACAGTCTATTCCCCCACTTCCCCGCCTTTGAGCCTGAAAAAGAGGCTGGAGAAGCCGTATTTTTAGCTTCAGATTGAGCTTGAGATATTTGACCACCGTAGCTAATTAGTTTCGACTCAGCCTGAATTCAGGCTCAAATTAGCTTCAGCCAGAAGCTGGAGGACCAAAGAGCGCTTGACATGAGATGTGGATGAGCCTATAAATCTAATGGAGGTTAAATTAAGATCAAGAATAGCACTTTACAGACTATAGGCTTTATGATAAAATATGGCAGTAAGCTTAGTTAATAAGTTTACGCTTATGGTCTATGACAGCCTTAGCTGAGCGCGGACCGATACAAAACTCTCAACTTACATCTACTGCGGGAGAACCTATTCGTGTTGGATTTGTTGGTCGATCGGTGCTTGAACCAAGTCTTTCTGATTCACGAGATGCTCGATTTATAAACTCCAGGGCAACATCCTTGTTTTTGGATCCAATTAGCCGCCTATATGCTCCAACGAGTAAGGTGTCAGCAAGAGCACTTTTGGTTGAGGGTATAGAGGGTAATCCAGATCATATTAGAGTTTTACTGGATCTGGCGACAGATGGGGTGCATGAGATTGCTCTATATCTTAAGGATCATGGTATGGGACCAGACGATGTAATAGACTCAACTAATCCCCAAAGTATTCGGCATATGTATGAAATTCGGGACAGACTTGGTTTTCCACAGATAGGATTTGGGGGTAATGAGCTTAACAATGGTATTAGTAACTTTCGAGCTTTGGCTCAAACTGATCCAAAGGGACAAGACTTTGTTGATATACATGCATACGGTGGAGCTCATGAAGGAGAATCTGATATTGCATTTGATGGACGTGAGCCTAGTAGTAGATTTGGCTTAGTGATACCAGTTATATTGCCAGATGGAAGCTGGGAAGATCTTAGGATTAATACAGCGTTTGAAGACATGGGTGAAGAGCTGCCAGATCTGGCAGCTAGGGGTGAGGGTAGTGATTGGACTTATTGTATGGACCATATACCCGGAGGTAGACGCGCTCTTGAGAGATATACGCCAGCCAATGGAGTAAAAACGGTAAGTATAGGAGCCACAACTAGTTGCTTAGGAGATGCTGTTGTTGTAGGGCGAAGGCCAGATATTCCGGTCCGCCGCATAGGGCTTAATGCGGATGAATTCAGGTATGATTATGGAGAAGTAATTGATCTTGATGGAATATTTCGCGATGGACTTGAAATAAATGAACAAAAGATTATAAACATAGGTGACGCTGTTGAAAGATTGATTCAAGACGATACGATACGATTTTGGGACAGAAGCGATCCTCATAGTCTCAATCGGATGACATTTTTGATAACAGATGGAGCAAATGGACTTATTATTGTACGACGAGACCCTGAAAATGCCTTTGTGACTGTAACGTATGCTGAGCCTATAAATCAAGATATAGCACGGCATATTGAGGCAGAGATCGATCAAGCGACCATTAATCCAGATCATACTAATGGAGCAGGAGATGCGGCTCGAGCAGCTGCAGATTATATAGATACAACTGATACGCCACGACTTAGGCAACAACTCTCTGATCCGCGTGACCGATTAGCTTATCTTGCAGCTTTTACATCACTTGATGCGGGAATTGTATGCCGAATCCCTGGATCAACACTTCTTGAGGTGGTTAAGACTAATCCTGATGCTCTTCGTCGTTTGGAGGAGCAAGCCCTCGGTGACTTTGTATCTTTAGACTGGATTAGTACAACAGCTGGAGATTATGCGGTAGATGTTGTAGATTCCCCAATTGGTCGTATTGCTCATTTTGTTGTTGGGGTTGAGGGGTCAGACCTTATTTCTCAAGGTACAAATCATTCTAATGCAGTGCTTCGAGAATAAGGGATAGATTTTTAGGATGACAAGCTAATGAGCGGTATGGCTTATCTGGCTTCGTAAGATCGAAGTCAAAGTCCTGTCCATCCCACTCAAGCATTACACCACCTGCCTCCTCGATAATAAGCTTGGCTGCTGCGATATCCCACACACGGGGACCGTATGATATCTTAAACCCAATCACGTTTGTGACAAGCATAATAGCCTCTATCGTGATCGATCCGATGAGTCTGTTTTCACGAAACAATTCTGATAGCTTGCCGTGGAGTTCGTTGAGGGTCTTGCGGCGGGCCGGATCATTAGTATTTATCGCTGAAAAAAGCAACTCAGATGGCGGTCTGTAGACAATCTCAAGTTTTTGTTTTTTACCGCCTTTTATCTTATAAGCGCCGCGTCCCAGCTCGGCATAATAATATGTACTTTTTGGTGGGTCGTAGAGTATGGCTGCGATTGTTTTTCCCTTTTGTACCACAGCGATTGAGATCGTAAACATCTCCCATCCGGCTGCAAAGTTGGACGTGCCATCTATCGGGTCAACCACGAAAGTGTATTCCGCTACTCTATTCTCCCCTGCTTCTTCACCGACAAATCCAATCTGATTTGCTTTGAGCCCGTGTTTAAGCGATTCTTCTATGAGCGCCTTATAAATTGTGCTTTGCGCTTCAGTATCGGCGATTGTGACGATGTCGTGGTGCGAGGTCTTTTGATTAGTCTTCAGGTCAGACTTGAAGTATTTCATGATGACGCTTGATCCAGCAAGTGCAGCCTGAAGAAGGATATCGTGCATCATATACGTATATTATATCAATTTAGGGAAATGGTTAATCTTCTGGAATGATTGGTTCGCCTCCAGCTGAAATAGGCAGTATGCCATGAGCATGTAAGAGTTGAATCATTGTCCCATCAAAGTCTGCATAAGATATAAAATTGCCAACTTCATAAAATCTGTCAAGAAGGATAAGGCCTGTATAATGATCATCTACAACTTCTTCTGCAAAACCAGCAACGTGTCCTGAACGAAGAAATTTAGTCCTAGTTAGCGATATTCTGTTATTGCCAGAAGATTCGTTGAACCTTGTCAAAAGTTTATGTCCATCTGTACGCTTTGTTTTCATATATTGTAAAACCCATTCATTGCTATCAGAGATAGCGATGAAAGCAGGATAAGCGGCTTGTGCTATAGAACCAAATGGAAGATTTCTAGATAAATCATAAGCAAGTCTCCAGCTAATTGACTTATTGTTCGGCGTATTTTGATTTGAGCCAAGTCTTGCAAGTGCCCTATCGAGTTGAACTGGCATATATGGTGCATGTGGATCGTCGAGAGCGGCAGGGTCAAGATGGGCAAGCATTACTTGAAATCCATTAGTGTCGAATCCAAGATTTTCCGTAGGCATAAATCGCTCAAACATACTGAAAGTATATCACAACTATAGGCCTATATGAAGGTGATTTTCTACACTCCCCGCTTCCAGGCTAAGTAGCGCTCGTATGTAGAGGTCACAAGATAGCGCCCGCGAGAGACTACATAGTCCTGAGTTGGCACATAGTCGATCTGGGTACCTCCAAATCCTTGTTTGAAAAGCGTAAGCCCTTGCCAGTTGCGAGGTGTGCGGCCGTCTTTTTGGATTCCCCAGAAGCTGTAGTGATTGCATCCACGCTTTTTGGCCTCGCGAATTGCTTCCCACTGAAGTGCATAAGTTGCTGGAATTTTGGTATGAATGGATGCTCCTTGGTGGTAGAATCCACGAGACGTAGTAAAGATGATGAGAGCACCTGCGAGATACTCTCCCTCGTGCTTGGCGAACAAAAAGAGTGCATTTCCTGTCTTTTTAAATACCTCGAGCTCGCGAGCCACGTACGCCTCGCTGAAGGGTACGAACTGTTCTCGCTTTACTGTCTCCTTGTATAGCTTCATAAAGTCTGAGACTGCTTCGGTATCAGTCCTCTTGACGATCTCCACATTGTCGCGCTTAGCTTTATTAATCAAGTAGCGGGTCGTCTTTCTCATGTCCTGAAGCAGTTTCTCCTCAGATCCGTCCAGAAGAAGCTCCCACATGCGCTCCGAGTGCATGTAGATTGGAGCTGTGGTGAAGCCATATTCGCGGAATATAGCCATATTTTCATCTGTTGCCCGAAGAGTCGGTCCTATACGAATGAACGCACAGCTCTCGCGCTTTGCTATTGTGATGAGGTGGTCACGAAGCTCAAGAATGATAGCTTTTATCCGCTCGGTGTCGTATCTGATATCAAGTGCGGGGCCATGTGGAATATGCAAGAATACTCCCCTCTTGGAGGCGATCAGGATCGTGAGTGCGAGTCCGATAAGATTTTCTCCGTCATATATTCCAAGTCGAAATATCTTGTGGGCATCCTTGATATTGAACTCTCCCCACTCCCAGGACTGAAGGAACGACTCCGACCCCGAAGCTTCAAAGAAAGCATCCCACGCCTCTTGACTCTCAACCTCCCTAATCTCCATATATAGAATTGTAGCACTCTTGACGAAGTTATTTTTTTCTTTGTTTTTTTAGCTCCTTTGGTAGTGGTGAGTAGTTGGGATTAAGTTGACTGTGTTATACTTTTTTTATGCCTGAAGGAAGTGGAGAGGGACCCAGGGTGCTCCCGCAGGGTATGGTTGATCCTACTCCAAAAACTCTTGAATTTCCCCCGCCGCTCGCTGAAGAGATTCAACCTACGCGTAGAGAGCTTGTTCCTTTCATTCCTCATCGTAAATTATATCTTCGTCCAGATTTGCCTCATCATGGTCAACTTCACGGCGAAGAAACAATGATGTTGACTCAGGTAATACTTAATCAAGCCTATCAAGATGTACTGCTTCGTAGAGGTGAGGCTGCGGCAGATGAATTTATTGGGCGAGTTGACAGAGCGTCATTGCTTCATGCTGCGGCTTATCATGATTGTGCGAGAATGAGTGATTGGCCAGTATGGGGCAATAGTTTTGATGCATGGCCTGATAATCCATTCATGAAACTTGATTATGGACCAAGAGGGTTTACTCCTTGGGAAAGCGAGAATAGAAAGCACGGTCCACGAGGGGCAAAGTTAATTACAGAACCTCGCCAAATACGAGAAATTGATCCAGACCTAACTCCTGAACAAATTAAGATGATTAGATTTATTATCCACAATCATACTCCAAGTGTTATTGATGCAGCATCAAAAGCAATGGAAAAAAGAGGATTTGAGAAGGGAAGGCGCCATATTGAGGACTACGAAGATCCTATGAAACTTATGCTACGACTTATGCAAGAAGCTGATGCTCTTGCGAAAGAGAGGTTATGGTTTAGCCACCCAACCTATGGTGAAACTTTAGATCCAAAAATAGCAGAAATAAGAGAAAAAAAACGCAATGATCCTAGTGAAAAAAGCCTGGGTTCCTTAACATTCCCGGGTACAGTGTCACTTGTTCCGTTGACTCGAGCTCATGCCTGGATGAACAGATTAGATCCTCAGGTGAATGGTTTATATCCTGGACCCGATAGATCTGGTATAGCGCTTGATTCGGGGCAACGACTAGGGATACTTAAACCTTAATCTTATTTCTTTTTCTTTGCCTTCTTCTTCAACTTCTTCGAAAGTGGTGAGTAGTTGGTGGTTGTGAGCTCATCGAGCAAGTTTACAATTCTTTTGGCTTGGCGCAGAGATATGTATGTCGGCAGATTGATGATTCGATCACATACTGACTCAGCCACAAGACAAGATCCCCGCCTATACCCTACGCGACCGAGATCCAGTCCATTGGGACCAACAGGCTGATCGTACCAGCGACCAAGAAATATATTTTTTTTGGCAAAAGCCGCAAGCACTTCATCTCGATTATCAATAAGTACAGGATATCGAATGAGTGGATTTTTGCCACGTGCAAGTCGAGCGCGCTCAAGTTTTTTGGAAATAGCACCATTATAGTAAGCTACTATTGAAGAGCGAGAGTCCTGTATTTGTTCAAATTTCTTGAACTGGTGAATTCCAAGATATGCAAGCGCGTTTGGGTATACTTTATTGAAGTAGCCGTCGAATCTTCCCTCTTTTTCGCGGGTTGTAATCTCACGGGTAAGGATGTCTGTTGCCGAGAGTATAAAGTGGAGCGCCTTGCCAATGAGGATGTCATACGTCCACCTGATGATAAGAGCAAGAAGCTTATATTTGATCGCTCGAATGAGGAAAAAAAGTGATGGTTGAGCAAGTCGCTTCTCGATGCTTTTGAGCCTTGTGATAAGATTGCCATCACTCGTGATGATTGCTCCACCAAATACTGATGAGACCGCCTTTGAGCGGCCAAAAGATAAGAGTTTGATCGTACCTTCAGTCTCTTTTTTGAAATAGCCTGGAGCAAACCCATGAGCAAGATCCTCAATAACAATAACATCATTTTTCTTGGCAATTTCCAGAAGTTTGGCTCTGTGGGCAGGTACGATACCAAAGGTGTGCTGTAGTATGAGTACTCGAGTTCGCTTTGTGATCTTCTTTTGGACGTCATCAACATTTGGGCCATAAGTATCGGGCTCTATATCTACATAGACTGGTTTGAGGCCTAAAGCCGTGATTGGAAGTACCACTGCTTCGCAGGTAAATCCAACAACCACCGCTTCATCTCCTCGCTTAAGAGTAAGCGCCTGAAGCACATGATATAAAGCTGCTCGACCGGTGAGAAATAGAAATGAGCGGGAGCCTGGAAAGTATGATTCGATCTTGATTTTTATGCGTGTAAGTGCTGTTCCTCGTCGCCATATCCATGGTTGGAATAAAATCCGAAGTGCGGCCAGTCCGTCGTCGAATCTTTCATTGGGAGCAAAGTCTGAGCTGATCATGGAATGATATTATACCCTATTCCAGCAAGCTTTTTTATGAATTATTTGATGATGGTTTGTAAAAATTTAGGCGTGAATTTGCCCTCAAGTACGATAAGCGTATCGTGATCTGCTACTTTTTGAATATAATTTTGCATGGTGCGCTCGCTGTTGAAAAGCCTTATATATACAGCCCCACCAAGCATTGCGAAAAGTTTGTCCGTCGTCAGAAGCTCAATCTTGCCTGATTGTTCCAGCGCCTTGAGAATACGCCTGTATGAGTCTTTTTTCTCATTTCCAAGCTCTATGATTCCGCGAGATACAATGAATTTGGTGGGATTTTTGGCTTGATCAGCTGCCTCAATTGCGGCTATAAATCCTTCAACAGACGAGTTGTAGGAGTCATCCATTACTCTCGATCCGCCAATGCCTTTTTTCATCTGAAGGGTATGATTGGGCGCTTTGAGAGTCTTGATTGCGGATTCAATATCTGCACTCTCAACCCCCAAGTCGATAGCGAGCGCGACTGCTGGCATGAGATTTGCGACGATATGTCGGCCTATAAGGGATGTGTGTACTTTTATCCTGCGGGATTTGTATTCAAGGAAAGCCGATGTACCGCTTGCTGAAATTTGGATATTTGTGGCATCAATATCTGCTTTTTTATTCAGGGAGAAGCTCACAATCTTCGCGAGTGTTTTTTTTGAAATCTTTGGGTATTCTTCAATATCGCGATTGATATATATGATTCCGTCTTTTGGAAGTCCGGCAAGTAGCTCTGACTTGGCGCTTATGAGCTTGCTACGACTACCAAAAAGTGCCAGATGCTGATTTGCAATTGCCGTGAGAATGCCATATGTGGGCCTTATGAGTCCGCAGATTGCGGCTATCTCCCCTATCCTATATGCACCGGCTTCAGTAATAAAGTACTGAGTATCGGGTTTGAGATTTTTAAGTACGGAGAGCGCGACCCCGACATCTGTATTCATATTGGCGTCTGTCTTGGCTACTCTATATTTTTGAGACAGTATTGTATATAGATATTCCTTGACCGACGTCTTACCATAGCTGCCTGTGATTGCAATGAATATAGCGTCGGACTCGGCAATTTTTGCACGAGCACGAGCTATGATTCGACGTCGCGTGTAAACTGCCAACAGGCCAGTTGCCCCAACGCCGTCTGATACGATGAGAAAAGCTAAAAAAGGAGCAATAAGAATAAGAGAAAACACCAAAAGTAGAGGCGCATGAAGAAGAGCTAAGGCTCCACAGATAAGGTTTATCACGATCACTGCTTCAAGTACGATGAGCATATTACGCGTGGTGTTTGCTGGCATGCGAGGCTTTGAGCCATATAGCACTTTGAATATCCCATCTTCTTTCAGAAATGCCCTAAACCTGTCGAATCGGTATTCTTTAATCTGGTAAAGATATGTGAGGGTGAAGCATCTCTCAGCAAGTATTATGATGAAAATGGCGAGCGCTACTATAAAGATGGTCATATTTTTTTGTTTACGAAATTCTCAATCTCGGCAGCTACAAGCTCAGGTTGGTAAAGAGGCAGTCCGTGGCCAAGGTCGTCAAATACTTTTAGGGTCGAGTTTTTTATAAGCTCTTTGGCAGCGCGTGCATTTTCGACCGGTGTATAAGTGTCGCGGGCGCCCCAGAGGATGAGTGTGTTTTGCGCAATCTGTGAGAGTTCTTGTGTGAGATCGGTCGTCACAATTCGGCGAAAGCTGCTCTCAAGAGCCGGCAGTTTGTAGAGCTCTGATTTAGGGAAAAATATGCGATATGCAAGGCGCTTGAGTGGAGCTGGTATGGGCAAGATGCGCTTTAGCTTTCGGGCTGCGCTTGAGCTGCGTCCTGTTCGGTGGTAGGAGGCAGCGCACAATATAAGAGTGTCAATGAGTTCGGGTTTTGTGACTGCCAGTTGAACTCCAAGTGAACCTCCGAATGAGTGCCCAAAATAAATAACATTTTTAAGTTTGAGATTGTCAATGAGTTTAGCAAGTAGATTGGCATACTCCTCTACTCCCCATGTGGGATCTGGATTATCACTAGTTCCAAATCCAGGAAGATCGACGACTATCGTCTGGAAATCGGCAGATAAGATTGTTGCGAGTTTCTCAAGGCTTTGGGCTGATCCGCCCCATCCATGAACAAGAAGAAGTGGCCGGCCTTTTCCACGCGCCTCATAATGAATATTTTTGCCCTGAATTTGCACATCCATTACCTCAATTTTAGCACAAGGCGCTTGGTAAGATGAGCCAGAGGACATTACTTTTTCAGCACGTCAAGAAGCTTTTGTCTGAACTCATCGTAGGTGCGGAATTCGAGCTTACGGCCCTGTAGAAAAAATGTTGGTGTACTGGCGACGCCTGCCGCGACTCCCTCGTCAAGATCTTTTTGTACTCTATTTTTGACGTCTATACTTGCGATATCTGCCTCAAATCTTGATAGATCGAGCTTGAGCTCGCTTGCGTATTTTTTGAATGTATCTCGTGGGTCAGGCAAACCTTCCCAGTCTGACTGATTGTCAAAAATCTTGTCGCTCATAGCAAAGAATTTGCCTTGTCGACCGGCCGCTTCGGCAGCATATGCTGAGACCTGTGCATTTTTGTGATTCTGTATAAGTGGGAAGTAGCGATAAACATATGTGACGTGCTTGATGATCGAAGGCTCGGACTTTTCTATTTGTGCAATAAGAGCACTATGGGCATTGGCACATCCTGGGCACTGAAAATCTGCATATTCGACAAGTAATATCTTTTTCTCATTTGACCATTTGGTATGATCAGTCGATTTCAGAGGAGGTAGTGATTTGGTGGGGCCTGAATTGGTTGCTGCTCCCCCACCAAGCCCTCCAGATATGAAATATACGCCTCCCAGGAAAGCGACGATAAGCACAAATGTAATCACACTGACGATTATTGTATTTTTACTTATCTCCATGAGGATATTATTTTAGGCTCCACCAGCTCCCATTGCAACTTATATTTATTCAACTAAAAGAAGCGCAAACATGATGGCTATTCCAGCTATGAATGCGAGAAATTGAATAATGCTTTTTTTTAGTTCGACTTCTTTATGAAGCTCTGGAATGAGATCAGATCCAGCGATATATAGGAAAGTGCCCGCTGCAAATGACAGAAGATATGGGGTGGCGACAGAGATCTGTGTGCCTATTGTGAGCGCGATGATGGTGCCTGCCACGGCTGTCAGAGACACTCCAAAATTGTAATAGATTGCGCGTCGTCTGCTGATGCCACCATGAATAAGTACACCAAAGTCCCCAATCTCTTGTGGTATCTCATGTAGAGCTATGGCAAGAGTGGACGCAATGCCCAGCGGAATGCTTGTGACGTAGCTGACGCCAATGATGAGTCCATCTATGAAGTTGTGTACGCTATCTCCAAGAAGCGACATAAGGGCAAATGGTGCGTGTTTGCGACGCTCTATTGTCGCATGATAATGGCGCCAGTGAATGATCTTCTCAATCACAAACGAAAATACTATGCCAAGTAGTGCGGCTGCGGATATTTGTATCCCAAACCCATATTGACGGGAAATCTCAGGCATGAGATGGATAAACACATCGCCAAATAGTGCGCCAGCAGCAAAGCTGACCAGATAGAATACAAAGCGCTCAACAGACTCCCTTTTGACTGCGATCGTGACGACACCAATGAGGGATATAAGGCTTATCGCAGCAACACTGATGAGTGAATATGTCCATATGGAAGGCATGATCATATTGATTATTTACAGGCTCCACAAAGCCCGAAAAATTCGAGCGAATGGTCAATAAGCGTGAAGTCTTTGTGATCTTTGAAAAATTCCTGCATTCCATGAATCTCAGCTTCAAGCTTTGTAGAATCAAACTCGTCCACCCTCCTACACTTTTTACACACAAGATGGTGATGGTGGTTGTCCCCTGCCATTTCGTACCTGATCTGTCCATCGTTGAACTGGACTTCAATAAGTATGTCTTGCATGATCAGAAACTCAATCTCACGATATATAGTAGTCTTATTTACCTGGTAGTCTATAAGCTCAAGTTGAGCTTGTATCTCTGGTGCTGAGAGTGGCTTTTTGCTTCCGACAAAGTATGAGATGATGAGCTTTCTGGTTCTTGTGAGCCTGTGGCCATCTTTTTTGAGAGATTTGAGGATATCTGCAGCTTTCATATTGCTTATATTAATGCAACTTGGTTGCGTTTGTCAAGAGTAACATAAAATAGAGGGCGAGTTATCATTTAAATTCCTGCAATAGAGAGGAAGTTAGTGAATATTTGGTGAGATGTGACTTCATATTCGTCTTTAAGTGTTGCATAATCTTCTCTTTGCTTACCGATATCCATATCTTCGAAATTGGGATTTTTGCGGTACCAGAGCTCAAACATATCTGGCGTGAGCTCAAAGTGGAACTGGGTGCCGTATGCACGCTCCCCTATCTTCACCACTTGTGGCTTGCAGTACTTACCCTCGGCCAAAAGCTGCATGTTGTTTGTTGGTTCCACAGCATCCTCGTGTGATTCAAACACATGAAGTATATCTGCAAGACCTCCAAAAATCCTGTCCTGTCGGCCTTTTTGACTAATCGCTACTTGCGTCAGCTCTCCATCTGGACTTCGAAATCCCACTTCTTTTATAGGGTTGCGGATTACATTGCCACCCATGGCTTTGACTCCAAGCTGCAGCCCCAGGCATATGCCCAAATATGGAGTGCCAGATGTGATCACTTGGCGAATCCATGTGAGTTGACTTGTGATTTTATCTGTCTGGTCGTTGGCGCTGTCGCGGCCTCCGAGCACGACGACAGCCGAGAAATTCGAATCTGCGGGCAATGTATCACCCGCTTCCAAATGGATTATAGAATAGTTAATTCTCTTTTCTTTTAAAATAGCCTCAAGTAGGCCGGGGCCTGCTATATCGTAATTTTGGACAAAAAGAATTTGATTATTTTGCATAAAATATTTACTTAAAAAGTAACAAAAGGAAAAGCTATCTTATTATAAGTGAATATTTCGTGAAGAGATTGGTAGATTAGGCTTTTTCGATGATTCCGCAGCCTATGCGTGGGCCGCCTGAGATGCCTGATCCCGCTTCTCCCCCATGGTAGGGGTCCTCGTTGCCGTGCACCATAAGAGACGTACCACCCTCGGCCGTAAGTATGGATGTGGGGCTATCTGATAGTGTAATTCTTGTCGTGATTGCCTCCATTCTCCCCTTCCCGCTTTCGTCGATTACGATATTGGGTAGATCACCTGCGTGGTGTGGATGATTGGTGTCTGGGTTGCTGTCGCCTGCTGGACCGGGGTCGAAGTGCCCTCCTGCGCAGTGGAATCCTCCGCTGCAATCTGCTTTTTCGTGGATATGTACGGCATGTTTGCCTGGCTTGAGCTTCTCCGGATCGCCTTCGAGCTCGACTGTGATCTTCACATACTTCCAGTTCTCGATCTCATATTCTATGAACTCAGCCGTGCCTTTGAGCCCCTCACCTGTGATCTCGGCCTTTGCTCGTGATGTCTCATTCTTATTATCCACTACTATGTCGACTGCCATATATATGTATATTATAGTGTTGCCTGATTTTCGTG